>JBKQPD010000247.1:0-18468 GCA_052145175.1 Binataceae bacterium (SeqCode)
AGAGTGAGCTAACGCGAACCGTGATTACGTCACGGCCAAATCCTGAGGCGCCGAGAATCGCGTCGTTGGAAAAAGACCGATCCTACTCACGGCCAGTCGCGCTTCCGAGTGGCCTCAAGTCGAAGGCAGCTATCAGCGCAATGAAGATGACGGCCGGGCCGGTTTTCATCGAAAATCAAGGGCAGTTTGATTCACGGGCCAAGTTTCAGGTGCGCGGGAACGGCCGCACGCTGTGGCTCACGGATAAAGGAATCGTCTTCGATTCAATGCGGGAGAAGGTGAAGACTTCGGCCCAGGCGACTACCGAGTCGCGCGGCCACAGCGCCCGTTCGACGTTAGCGTCGAAGTTCGGCATCGGAAAGCTCCAGCCCCACAAGTTCCAACGGCTTGTCTTTGACGAAGACTTCGTTCGCGCGAATCAGGCGCCAATCATCGAGGCAAAGGATCGGCGCCCCGGTATTTACAACTACTTCATCGGAAAAAGCCGCGAGAAGTGGCACACTCACGTCCGGGGCTACGGCGAAGTCGTCTATCGCGATATCTGGCAGGGCATCGACCTGCGGGTCTATGGGAACGGTGCGAACCTCGAGCAGGAGTTCATCGTCCAGCCCGGCGGCGATCTGCGCAACGTTCGGGTCGCGTATCGCGGAATCGAAGGCCTTAAGGTCAGCGATGACGGCTCGCTCGTTGTGCGCACGGCTCTCGGAGATCTGCGCGAGACGCGGCCGCGCATCTACCAGGAGATCGATGGGAAGAAGGTCTCGGTCGACGGTCGGTTCAAACTTACCGGAAGCGCTTCGTACGCGTTTGATGTGAAGGACTACCAACCCCAGTATGCGTTGGTGGTCGATCCCACGCTGCTGCTCTATTCGACTTATTTCGGTACTGGCACTGAGGTTGCCAACGTTATCGCGGTGGATTCAACCGGCAGCGCCTACCTCTACGGCTATAATGAGGATGCGGGCAATTTTCCGGTCACCACGGGCGCGCTTTATGGCAACACTAATGGCTTCAGTGGTTTCGTAACGAAGCTTAGTCCCTTAGGCAGTGCGCTGGTTTATTCCACCTTTTTTCCAGAGGGTGGTAAGCCAGAACGTCGAGTACGGCGTGCCCCAAGAATACACCGTGTCTTATGGCAACCAAGGAACTTGCGACGCACTTGGGGTGCCGATCACAATAACGGTCTCCGGCGGACCGACAGTGACTCTGAATTTCCCTATCACTCCTCCGCCTCTCTTACCCGGGCAGACTCCGATTAATTGGAATCAGTATTCACCGATAATAGCGACTTCGACTTCTGAGGTGATTCCCCTTTTCATTCCCATAATCCCAGCTGGACAGTCTGCGTCGCTTTCCCTTTCGCTAATCGCACCAAACACCGCGCACGCGCCCTTTAGTATCGGGGTCTCTGCGGAGCAGCCGTATTTCTCGTCGCTGAGCAACCCGCAAAGCGCATTTTCACAGATTGGAAGCTGCGTGCTCAGCGCCGTAGGTGCTATATCTAGCTTACTGGGGCTGATACCGGGAGCATCTTGCGCGCTATCAGCAGCTACGACCGCTCAAAGCATTTATTTTACGTTCATACAAAACACGATTGATGCTCCGCCAAATAATAGTAAAGGTGTTGCATCAGTTGTCGGATCCGTCTCAGACGTTCTCGGTAGTACGGCGGTGCTTCTCGCGGATTGTGCTGGTATAGTGCTTCCGATCGCGAGCGCGTTCCAGCTCGTTGATGCAGCCTACAGCATTTATGAGGCATATAAAGCCTGCGCGCCAGTCGTTCAGGCACTCATATCGGGACAAATACTTGTCGCAGGAGATCCGAATGATAAGGCGGGGCCGCTTGGAGTTGGACCGCAACAGTGGATATCGGGTGCGCAGCCAGACTACGAGATTTTCTTTCAGAACGAAGAAAGTGCTACGGCGCCTGCTCATGAAGTAGTAGTGACCGATCCGCTGCCTGCGGGGCTTGACCAGAACACGCTACAACTTACCTCAATCAACGGGCCAAATGGTCCGATTCCATTACCGCCGACGTTCCAGTCGACAGCCGGTCTCGATCAAATTAGTACTGTGGAGGACCTGCGACCCGCTCAAAATCTACTTTTACAGATCACCGCCACGCTCGCTCCTACGACGGGTTTGATAACCTGGGATCTGGAATCTATCGATCCGACAACGGGGCTACCTCCCACGGATCCTACCGTAGGTTTTCTGCCGCCCGGAATGGGAGGAAGTGTTTCGTTTAGCGCGGCCGGAGTGCAAGGGCTAGCCACAGGAACTCAAATCTCCAATCAAGCCACAGTGACCTTTGACGCGAATCCTCCGATTTCGACCGTCGTTTGGACCAACACTATCGACAATACGGCGCCGGTGAGCGCCGTGACGATGTTGCCGCCGACCGAAGGCACCAGCTTCATCGTCAATTGGTCGGGCACCGACGTGGGTTCGGGTGTTGGTCAATACAACATCTTCTATTCTGACAACGGCGGTCCTTTCACTTCTCTCATCAGCAATACCACGACCACTTCGTTCGCCTTCAGCGGCGTGGTCGGCCACACCTATGGCTTTTTCAGTCAGGCCACCGACCTCGTCGGTAATATTGAGCCACTGCACACCGTCGCCGATACAACGACGACTGTGGTCCTCCCGACGCCGACGCCCACGCTGACGCCGACGCCCACGCTGACGCCGACGCCAACGTTGACCGCGACACCTACCCCAACTCCAACCCCGACTGCGACGGCGACCGATACGCCGACTCCGACTGCCACGGCCACGGACACTCCAACGCCTACGGCGACGCCGACCGCCACTCCCACGCCCGCCGGCCCGGAGATCGCCACGAAACCGCGGAGCCCCGTGTTCCCCGACACGGCGATCGGAAGCACCTCCACCTTTAAACTCGTGGTGGGGAACACAGGAACTAGTCAGTTGATCGGAACAGTGAGTACTCCGCCGGCGCCCTTCGGCCTCAGCGGTTCGGGGAGCTTCAGCCTCGCGCCCAAAACACGAACCACCATCACGCTGACGTTCACGCCGACCTCGGCCATAACCACGACCAAGGCCGATACGGTTGTGTCGAACTCGGTGCAACACAACGCCTTCGACATCAGATTGCAGGGGACGGGGGTGCAGTAACAACACGCGTCTCTTTTAGCCGAGGCCTCGTACACGCCGCTCGGGTTTTCCACGATGCTCGCGGAAACCCGAGCATTGCGCTCGATCCGGGAAAGAATCCGGGATTCCTTCGCGCGCCAGACAAGGGAGACGCGCGGGAATGACAATGAAGTGGCGCGGGTGACGATTAGGACGTGAGGGAGAGGTATTAGGCCGGGAGTTCCGAGACCGATCAGGGAGGTGGGCCGCCCGGATGTTCGTGATGCCAATGAAACTGGCCGGCCCGGAAGCGCGAGCGCATCTGCTGGCGCTGCTCCGGCGTCATCTGCTGCCAGCGCCGGTAATTATTGAGCATCCGGTCGCGCTGCTCGGGCGGAAGGCTCTGGAAGCGCTGGAAGCGTTGCGTAATCTGCTGCTGCCGTTGGGGCGGCATACCCTTGAAACGCCCGTAGTCGGCGCGCAACTGCTGTTGCCGTTCCGGCGGAAGCTGGCGCCATTGGTGGTAGCCCTCGAGCACGCGCTGGCGCTCGTCGGGCGGCAGCCGGCGAAACTGCTCGTAGTTCTGTTTGGCGAAGTTGCGCTGCTGGGGCGTCATCTGTTGCCATTTTTGAAAGTTGGTGAGCACGCGCTGACGCTGCTCCGGCGTCAGATTCGCCCACTGCCCCGGATGATCCCGAATGAGCTGCTGCTCGGCGGCACTCAGCGAAGGCGCTCCACCCGGCATCTGCGCCAAGGCGGAACGCGCCGTGAGCAGTCCGGCCGCGAGCAATGCGGTTAGGACGGCGGTCACGAAGGCGAACCGAAGTTGTGCCCGCGGGCTCATAGTTGCGGGACCTCGCCGTCGTCAGGCGGGCTCTGCGGGGCGCCGCCATTCCCGGCGGGCGCGAGCAGGGTAGGTGACTGACCGCCCCGCGCGCCGCCCAGATAGCCCATCGCGTTGAGGGTGCGGATTTGATCGAGCATCGAGGGGCCCGTCGCGGAGTTCCCATCGCCGGATGACGCATCGGCCGCCGAGCCGGACGGTTGCGCGCCGAAGAGATCGAGATTCAGCAGCATCCGCAGATCGGGCGCTTTCTCCTGCGCTTCGACCCGGCGACTTTTCCCAACGATCAGCATCGACGCGAGCATCATCACAAAAATCACCCTATAGATGCTGAATCTCATGGGTTTGGGACGTTGGCGCGAGTTCGTCGAGATGCTCGATTACTTCGTAATTGTCATTGTCGAGCATATCCATCCGCTCGACCATCGGATAGTTGCGCAAGAGGCCGATGTCGGGGGCGTCGGCGAGCGCGAGAACTTCCGGCGCGAGGCTCTCGGGCTCGATGCCCGGTGCGCCCGGATTTCCCCGATGCATCGCGACGACCGTCAGCAGGGCGACTGCGGCGGCTGCGGCCAGTCCGCCCCAGACGAAGGTCGGCTGCCACCATCCTGCCGATCTCGCTTCACGCGCGGCCAGCTTGCGTCGAAGCTCGGTTCGATAGATCGTCCAGTCCGGGGCGGGGAGCTGCTCGACCTGGGCCGCAACCAGCCGCAGCGTCCGGGCGAGCGCGTCCGCGTGCGTACGGCAGGCCGCGCACCCGTCAAGATGGGCCGCGGTGCGCGCACGCTCGTGGCCGCTGAGCTCGCCCCTCAGATAGGGAATCAGATTAGTTTCGGGATGGGTGGCGGACATTAGTGGATCTTCCTGCTTGGATCTTCCTGCTGCTCAGCTTTCCTTCAGAATCTTGGTCAACTTGGTTACCCCGCGATGCAAATGGACGCGCGCGGTGGTTTCCGAACATTTGAGGACAGCCGCGATCTCGCGGCTCGAGAGATCTTCCTGCACTTGCAGCAGGATAGCCGCCCGCTGACTGGGCGATAACCGTTCGAGCGCCTTGCCGAGCTGGAGCCCGGATTGCTTGCGAATCGCTTCCAACTCGGGTCCCGGCTCGTCCGAAGGTGGGTCGACTGGTGGGCCGTCGGCGTCGTCCAACGACCCGGACAGCGGCGCGACCCTGCGCCACCATTTATTTCGCCGCTGATGGTCGATGCACAGATTGACGACGATCCGATAGAACCAGGTCGAAAAGCGCGAGCGGCCGTCAAACCGATGGGCCGCTTCGTAGAGTCGAATGAACGCCTCCTGCGAGACGTCGCGGCCGTCGGCATCGTTGGCGAGAATCGAACTGGCGAGCCGGAAGGTGCGGGCCTGATGACGCTCGACCAAGGCTTCGAACGCCGCGTTGTCATGCTCCGCGATTCTTCGGCACAGCTCTTCATCCGTAGGCTCCACGCTCACCGGTCCCGGCGCCCCCTCTTCGCAGCCCGCCATAACCGCCATTTTAACCGGTTGCAGCTTATCGTCCGCGCCGGGACCGATGTTACTCTCCGCATGGCCTTCGACGAAGGTGCGAGAGGATTCGTTTACGTCCCATAGGTACCCGGGGTGCGTAACAGTCAAACTCTGAGCCAAAAGAGGGCGACGCCTCACGCCCGGCTGAGAAAACGGCTGTAAACAGGATCGTCGCAGCCGGCGTCGAACTTGACATACGGCCGATGGCCGAGGAGCGGACGGCCAAATGGCCGAGATGGAGGAGTAGAAGGAGCATGAAATCAAATAACCGCAAAAGCGCTAAAACGGCTATTACCGCGTTCGCGGCTTCGCTACTGGTCGGCGCGCTGAGCTCGGCGGCGATGGCCCAGAACAATCCCGTTGCCAACTTCGATCAGGGCTACCTGGACGAGCATCCGCAGGTCGCCCAGCAACTCTCGGCCAACCCGAATCTGGTCGACGACCCTCAATATATGGAGCATCATCCGGGACTCCAGCGGTATCTGGCTAATCATCCCGAGGTTCGGGCGGATATCAAGCAGCATCCCGACGCGTTCATGAACCGCGAAGACCAGTTTAACGGCTCTCATCCGGGCGCGGCCGGCAACGGCTACGGCTATGGTAATCAGGGCGCCGCCGGCCGGTTCGATCGGGGCTTTCTCGATGAGCATCCGGAAGTAGCTCAGCAACTCGCGGCGAATCCGTCGTTGGCTGATAATCCTCAATACTTGGCCAACCATCCGGGACTCCAGCAATACCTGACCAACCATCCGCAAGTCCGCCAGGACCTGGTTAACCATCCGGATCGCTTCATGGATCATGCGGACCAGTCGAATGGCTGGCATGGACAGCCCTATCCCAATGGATCACGACCGCTGGGGACGACCGACAATTTTCTGTCGTCACATCCGGAGACGGCGCAGCAGCTCAATCAGGATCCGAGGCTGATCGATAACCCGCAATACCTCACGCAGCATCCGGAACTCGCGCAGTATCTGCAGAATCACCCGCATGCGGACCAAGAATGGCAGTCGCATCCCGATCGCTATATGCATCGCGAGAAGATCTATAGTTGGACACACTAAACAGTAAGACTGGCGTACGAAGTTAATAAGGTAGCAAGGGTGAGGCGAAGATTTTTCGCCTCACCCTTTTTTCGCTTTGCGCTTGTGGTGTCGCGAATAGCCAAATCCCAGTTAACTTGGGGTTCGTACGGAAAATTGGCTCGCTACACGGACTCATCCGCTGATACCCTGACCTAACTATCTCGAAAGGGGCATTAAAGTGAGATTGGATGAAACTACACGTCTAGCCGCGTCCCTTCCGAGCCGATTGATTCGGGGATTTTTCATCTTGTTCGCCGCGATCGTCCTGCAATGCGGAACGATCACCCAAGGCTTTGCGCAAAGCGGCACCTGCGCCGGGATGACCGTCGGACAGTTGACCAGCCTCAATGGCTTCGTGCCGTTTCCGTCGAGTAGTTTGTGGAATACCGATATTTCGTCGGCCCCGGTCGATCCCAACTCCGCCAATTACATCAATTACATCGGCTCGACCGTCACGCTGCATCCCGACTTCGGGTCGGGGCTCTATGCGGGTCAGAGCATCGGCATTCCCTACCAGGTAGTGGCGGGGACGCAGGCCAACGTCACGGTGAAGCTGGGCGCCTACGCCGACGAAAGTGATCCCGGTCCGATGCCGATCCCCTCGAACGCGCTGATCGAGGGCTATCCCAAGCCGGGTAACGGAGACCGCCACGTGCTGGTGCTCGATAACGGCGGATGCTGGCTGTACGAACTGTACAACTCGAAGAAACTGAGCAGTACGGAATGGGCGGCCAATTCAAGCGCGATTTGGGACATGACGATCGACGAACAGCGGCCGTACACGTGGACTTCGGCCGACGCCGCGGGCCTGCCGATCTTCCCCGGACTGGCGCGCTACGACGAGGCCGCGGCCGGCGCGATCAATCATGCGTTGCGCTTCACAGTACCGACTACGCAGGCGGCCTTCACCGCGCCTGCCTCGCATTGGGCGTCGTCGGTGACGGATCCGAATGCTCCGCCGATGGGTATGCGGTTGCGGCTGAAGGCGAGCTTCGATATCTCTTCGTTTTCGGCCGCAAACCGGGTGATTCTCACCGCGCTGCAGCACTACGGCATGATCCTGGCCGACAATGGAAGCGCGATCTATATCAGTGGCGCGCCCGACAGCCGGTGGAACAACAATGACCTTGGCGCGCTGAAGAGCATCGCGGCGTCGAATTTCGACGTCATCCAGATGGATACGATCTACACCAGTGCGAACGTACCGACCGGCCCGTCACTCGCCATCAGTAATTTCAGCGCGAGTCCGGGGTCGATTACGACGGGGCAGAGCGCGACACTCAATTGGACCACGAGTGACGCTATCTACAACATCATCTCGCCGTCGGTTGGCGCGGTCCGTGGATCGAGCGTCATTGTCACGCCGAGTGCGACCACGACCTATACGCTCTATTCGACGAACCAGTACGGACGCACAATCGCCAAGGTGACGGTTACCGTGCAATGATCTCCCGCATGAGCATCCGGCCGCGCTCGCGCCGCCGGACGCTCATGGCCGGGTGGTCAGGTCAGCCGCCGGTGCGATCACGCCGCTCGAACGAAGGTCCGGAGAAGCCCGTGCCGAAGTTTATCCGCTGGTTGCCGGTGGCCATTCCGCCGTCGACGATCATCGCGGTGCCGGTAATCCACTCGGCGTCGTCGCTGGCGAGAAAGAGCGCCATCTTGGCGATATCCTCCGGCAGGCCGGCGCGCGGAATCGGTTGGCTCTTGGCCATGTTGCGCCGCGCCTCGTCCTCGCCCCCGCGCATCCCGCGATAGACCAGTGGCGTCAGGATACCGCCCGGGCAGATACAATTGACCCGAATCCGGTCGCGGCCCAGTTCGATCGCCGCGCTCTCGGTCAGGCTGATGACCGCCGCTTTGGCCGCGCTGTAGGCGTGCAATCCGGCCACACCTCTCAGTCCGGCCACCGACGAAGTTGAAATAATCGATCCCCCGCCGACCTTGCGCATCGGCTCGATTGAATACTTGATCCCCGAAAATACGGCGCGGGTCAGAATCACGAAGGTCTTGTCCCAGTCCGCCGCGGTGGTGTCTTCGAGTTTGCCGGTTGCGCCGCCGATGCCGGCGTTGTTGTAGGTGATATCGAGCCGGCCGAACTCGCGCACGGCGCGGTCGATCAGCGCCTTGATGCCGGCGTCGTCCGACACGTCGGTATGTTGAAAGACCGCGCGGCCGCCGGCCGCCGCGATCTCCGCGATGGTGGCTTCGCCGGCCTGCGAATTAAGGTCGGCCACGACGATCGCGGCGCCTTCCTTCGCGAAGCGGAGCGCCGTCGCGCGTCCCATCCCGCTGGCCGCACCAGTTATCACCGCGACTTTGCCGTCGAGCTTGCCCATACTGTTCTCCTTGTTGCGCGCTGTTTGGTGCGGGAGATACTCCACCTTGGCCTCGATTGCAAAGCTCGCTTTGGTGGCCTGTCGTCGCCGAGCCAGTCCAGTCACCCCTTGTTTGTCGTGTGGATAGAGCCGATAAGAAAACGAATAGGCCTGATTCAATCAGTTGGGTTAACCGTGAATGAGGAAAGCACTGCTGATTTACAACCCGTCGTCTGGTCGAAGGCGGGACCGCCGTGCGCATCAGGTCGCCAGGGCGCTGGCGGTGATTTCTTCCGCAGGAGTGGCCGCGGAAAGCTGCGCAACGATCGCAAAGGGCAGCGCGGTGGCCCAGACACGGGAAGCTGTGGCTGCCGGGTTTGATACCGTGATTGCCTGCGGCGGCGATGGCACCGCCAATGAAGTCCTGAATGGCCTGATGCAGGCCGGCGGCGATGCGGTGCTGGGCGTTTTGCCTTTCGGGAGCGGCAACGTGCTGGCCACTGACCTGCGTGTGACCGGGAGCGCGGAGGCTGCCGCCCGGAAGCTCCTTGGCTATCAGCCGCACACGTTGTACCCAGGCCTTATTAGCTATAACGACAAAGACGGCCAGCAGCGGCGCTACTTCCTGATTGCTGCCGGAGTTGGGTCGGACGCGGAGTTGATGTATCGAACCGGTATCCGCGCCAAAGAGCGCTACGGAGTTTACGCTTATTTCATGGAAATGATTCGCATGACTCTGCACGGCCGGTTCCCGATGTTCAGGGTCGAATGGCGCGACCAGCAAGGGCGCTGTCATGATGGCCAGGTGGCGATGGTGATGGCTTTTCGCACAACCAGATTTCCCGGGCTGCTTCAGCGTGTGCGGCTCGGGGCCGCGCTGGTCCACAATGAGTACCGGCTGCTGCTGTTCGAGACCGATAAGATCCGGCACTTTCTGAATTATTTTGCCAGCGTTTGCAGCGGTCTCAACTGGAAGGTGCCGCACGTGGAGCTGGTGTCGTCAACATGGTTCCGGTGTACTCCGCTCGACGGGCAGGACCCGACCAGCATTCATTCGGAGGCGGATGGGGAGTTGCTGGAAACATTGCCGGTGGAGGTGAGTATTGAGCCGCGGCCGTTCAAGTTGCTGATGCCGGAACAGAGTAGTTAAGCGGCAAGATCTTGGAAGCGCGGCTCTAAGTAGTCCCGTCGCGAGGTTAATCCTGGGTTGATCCGCATTGGAGGGTTCGATGGAAAAGGCGTTGGCCGGAGTGACAGTCCTCGATTTGACGCAATATGAAGCCGGGCCTTCGTGCACCGAGATGCTCGCCTGGCTCGGTGCGGAGGTGATCAAGGTCGAAGAGCCGAAGATGGGGGAGCAGGGGCGCTGGCGACTGGCCGAAAAGCCGGGCGTCGATTCCTACTACTTCATGCTCCTCAACGCCAACAAACGCAGTATCACGCTCAATCTGAAATCCGACCGTGGCCGCGAGATCTTTCTCGCTTTGGCCAAACGCGTCGATATCGTCAGCGAAAACTATTCGCTCGGCACGATGGAGAGTTTCGGCCTGGGCTTCGACCGCCTGCGTACGGTCAACCCGCGGCTGATCTATCTGACGATCAAGGGCTTCGGCACCTACGGCCCCTACAGCCAGTACAAAAGCTTCGACATGATCGCGCAAGCCGCGGGCGGTGCGATGGCGCTGACCGGATTTCCCGGGTCCCCCCCGCTCAAGCCCGGACCGACGATCGGTGACACCGGTACCGGGATGCACGCGGCGTGCGGCGTGATCGCGGCGCTCTTCCAGCGTGAGCGGACCGGCAAGGGTCAGAAGGTCGAAGTCGCGATGCAGGACGCGGTCGTCAATTTCGTCCGCGTGCCGATGATGGGGACTTATCTGACCGGCAAACCCACGCCGCGGGTCGGCAATCGCCTCGGCGCCGGACCGCTCGGCGACATTTTCAAGTGCGCGCCAGTCGGCCCGAACGATTACGTCTATCTCTATTGCTCGAATCAGGAGATGTGGCAGACGGCGTTCGCAACGATGGGCAAGCCCGAGGTGGCGGTCGATCCACGCTTTACCGACCGCAAGCAGCGCCGCGAGAATATCGAAACCTTGACGAAAATCGTCGAGGAATGGACCTCATCCCGGACCAAGCAGGAAGTGATGAAAATCATGGGCGAGGCCGGCGTACCCTGCGGCGCGGTGCTTGATAGTGTCGAGCTGCTCGCTGACCCCCATCTGCGCGAGCGCGAAATGATCGTGACGATCGACCATCCGGTGCGCGGGAAATTCACGATGCCCGGATGTCCGGTGAAGCTCGAGGATTCACCGGTCGAAGTACAGAGTTCGCCGCTGCTCGGCCAGCACAACCGCGAGGTCTACGGTGAGCGGCTGGGGCTGGGCGACGCCGATCTCGATGAACTCAAGCGGCAGGGGATAATCTGAGCCAGATCAGCGCGCTGCATCGTCGGTTCCTGTGTGTGTGGATGATCGTCGTGGCGAGTTGCGTCGCGTCACGCGCAGTCGCGCAGACAGGTTCACTGGCCGACGCTTACAAGATCATTTCGACCAAACAGTTCGTCGACCTCACCCATTCGTTTGGCCCGTTGACCCCGGTATGGAAGGGGTTCGGTCCGGCGACCTTTTCGGCTGCCGCCGATCCCGCGACCGGCCGCCCGTATACGATCGAACAGGACGAGTTCCGTTCAATGTTCTTCTCGATGGTGGGGCAATACGGTACGCACGTCGATCCGCCCGCGCACTTCGATCCCCAGGGCAAGACCGTCGACGAGATCCCGCTCAAGCAGATGATCCTGCCGCTGGTGGTATTCGATATCACGCCGCTACTCCCGCGCGATCCGAATCACGCGCTGAGCGTCGCGGATATCCAGAGCTGGGAAGCGCGGCACGGTCGCGTTCCGACCGGGTCCTTCGCCGCGCTGCGCACCGACATGGATCGGGACTGGGAGACCCATCCGGCGCGCTTCAAGCGTTACCCGTTCCCGGCCTGGTCGCTCGCGGCGATCCGGTTTCTGTATGAGCAGCGGGGCATCGTCGCGAACGGTCACGAATCGCTCGATACCGACATCACGCCGGATCTCGAATCCGAGAAGTGGCTGTTGCAGCACGGGCACTGGCAGATCGAGGTGATGGCAAATCTGGATCAGGTGCCGGCGACCGGCGCCTTGATCGTCGTGACCTGGCCCAAGCCATTACACGGGCTGGGCTTTCCGGCGCGCGCCTTCGCAATCCTGCCTTGAGGATGCGAGATCGGACTGTCGCTCAGTCTGACCGATTTGTCAGAAGAGTGGGGTCCGTGGCGGCAAGCCGAACGTTACCCGGCCGGCTTCTTCCATCATCACGCGGCGGGTTGCCATATGGGTTGCGGCCGCGTTGACGTCCCTGAGCGCCCGCTCGAACGGCGCGGATTCATACACGGCCGAGCCGCCGGCGGCACGATAACAGAGCTGGACTGCTTCGACCGCACATTCGGCTGCATGGGCCACAGTGCGACGGACCCGGGCGCGCATCTCGAGCGGCACGCGCTCACCCGCCACCACCTTGGCCCAGAGCGGACGGAAGGATTCCTTGACGGCGAGGGCGTTGCTTTCGATCATCGCTTCAGCTTTCGCCACGGCGTACTGGGCCTGCGGTTCATCGCGGAGGCTTGTCCCACCCATCGCGGAGGTCTTCGTGCCGGCGAGCACTTTCAGGCCGGCGAGCGCGGAGCGGGCGATCCCGTTCATCACGCTGACGTGATTGTAGCCAAAGTAAGTCGGCGGCAAATGAAAAATCGGATAAGGATACTGTGATTCAGCGCCGAAAAAGCGAATAGTCATATCGTTCGGCACTAACGCGCCGTTAACCTCGAATTCGGTGCTACCCGTTCCACGCATCCCCATCACATGCCACGTATCGAGAACTTTGCAGTCCTGCTTGGGCATCACGAAGCCGAGCATGACTGGGGTGCCGGTCGCTGACTTGCGCATCTGATCGCCGTCGAAGACGAAGCAGTTGGCTATCACCCACCGCGCTTGATGGATACCGCTTGCCCACGCGAAGCGGCCCGTCACTCGATAGCCGCCCTCGACTTGCACCGCGCGGCCGGGCGGCGACGCGGAAGCGGCGATACACGAATCGGGACTGGCGAAGATCGCGTGGAGTCTGGTGGGCGATAGATCGCCAAGAATAATCGGTGTGCTTGATCCGATGGAAAAGTTCCAGCCGACTGAGCCGTCGTAGGAAGCGACTTCTTCGACCAAGTCATAGTAGGTAAGCAGATCGACGTTTTCACCGCCGAATTCATGCGGTAGCAGCAGGCGGTAGACGTTAGCCTCCGTGAAGGCATGAGCGATTGCGTCGGGCAGGTGGTGCAGCCCATCGCCCTCCGCACGATGTGCCTCGATCACGGGCCGCAACCCGCGCGTGCGTTCCCGGATTTGCTCGATCCTGTCCGTCATCGCTATTTACCCTGCCAGTTGGGTGGGCGTTTTTGCGCAAACGCGAGCGCGCCTTCGCGTGCGTCCTCGGTGGTCTGCAGCCAGTCGTAATGCTCGCGTTCGAGTTCCAGTCCGTCGGCGAGTGACCGGTCGAGGCCGGCCAGCGCGACCCGCTTGATCCGTCGCACGGCGAGCGGGGCGCTCTTGCAGATCTCCTGCGCGATCGCTTCGCATTTGCCGGCAAGCTGGCTCATCGGCACCACGTGATCAACCAGTCCCAGCCGGAGCGCTTCCTCCGAGCCGATCCGGTTGCCGGTATAAAGCATCTCCAGCGCGCGACCGAGGGGAATCAGGCGCGGCAGGCGTTGCGTGCCGCCGCCGCCGGGCAGCCATCCCAAACGCACCTCGCCGAGCCCGAATTGCGCATGCTCCGCCGCGACGCGAATATCACAGGCGAGCGCCTGCTCCAGGCCACCGCCATTAGCATGGCCGTTAATCGCCGCGATAATCGGCTTGTCCAGCTCGAACATCGCGGGAAACAGCAGATTGTGCGGCTCCTCGCCGCGCTTTTCGACGTAGTTGGACTTGATATCACTGCCGGCGCAGAAGGCGCGCTCGCCGGCGCCGGTCAGGATCCCGACCCGTAACGCGGGATCGTCGTGAAACTCCCGCCAGATATCAGCTAAACGCGCGTAGGTCTCGTGGTCGCAGGCATTCAGCCGCTCGGGGCGATTGATCGTGACGTGGGCGATCGCGCCACGTTTCTCGAATAATACTTTCATCGATGGAATCTCCTGTTATCTTCGGGAATTTTAACGCAGCTCGCGGATATATAACCTTGGCCGCGCGTCGCGGGCTCATTTTTCTGAACGCAACTCGCAGACTCGTTTGCTCGTTCCGCTACGCTCCACTGGCGCGCCCCCCGTGCTCGTTCCGCCTACGGCTCCCCTAGCGTCACGTCGTGAAGATGTCGAGCGGCAAAAATGCGGTGACCACAAAATTCGGGACGTCGACCACCTCACTCACGCGCAGGTCCACGGCGACACTGCAGATCGCGTAGGCCTGCTGGCGGTTGAATCCACGCTCTTGCAGATGTTCGATCATGGCGAGCAGGGCGTTGCGCGCCGCGAGCGTCGCGTCCTCGGATTCCTGCACGTCCTCATCGCGCATCGAGAGGCCGGTGGTGGCGTAGTAACGGCGCCCGGCGCTCGCCCGCTCGACGCCGGCGAATTGCACGCCGCGGATCTTGCGATCGCGCGCCGCGCCCTTATGCAGGAGAAAGCGCAGATGAAAGGTCGCGGCCATCTCGATCGCGCTGCCGCAGACTTCGCCGTCGCCTTGCGCGAAATGCGCGTCGCCGATGGAAAAAAGCGCTCCCGCCGTCCACACCGGAATATAGACCACGGCGCCCTTGACCAATTGCTTCACGTCGAGATTGCCGCCGGTTTCGCGTGGCGGAATCGTCCGCAGGCCCGTGGACGCGATCGGTTCGAGCGACGGGAGCGCGGAGCGCGGCTCGGGCGGCATCACAATCCCGCCGCGCGCCGCGGTGGCGCGCTCGCGCTCCGTGATCCGCGCGAGCTGATCGAGCGCCGGCGCGACGCCAATCACGCCCGGAAAGGAGGCCTCCGGAATCCGGATGCCCGGCAGGTCGGGCGATTCGGCGAAGCCGTGTGCGAGCCGCCAGCGTACCAGGTGCGGTTCGGGAAAGAGGTCGCGCAAAAACCCAAAGCCCGGCAATTGGGCGGTCCAGCCGGCAACGCTGGGGCTAATGTCGAGCAGTTGCACTTCGAGCAGATCGCCGGGCTCCGCCCCGTTGATCCAGATCGGACCGGTCAGCGGATGCGCCGCGTTCAGGTCCCATCCGGCCGCCGCCGCAATCGAGCTGCCAGCGCCGATCTGGCAATCGAGCGCATCGAGCGTATCGAGGATCGCTTCGTCGCCCGGATCGAGCCTGAGCACGGGCGGGATCGCCGGATGCCAGCGGTTGTGGCCCTTGCCGGGCTGGACTGCAAGGCGCCGGGTCTGGTCGAGTCGAATTTCGTGAACAGTCTGGCTCAAGGGTGTTTCCTCAGGGTTTTTAACCCAGCTCGCAGACTCTTGATTTGGCCGCGCGTCGCAGACTCCGCCGCTCCCCGTGCTCGCTCCGCGCGGCAGCGCGCTCCGCTAGCGGCTAGCGTGTTAATACGGGGCGCTGTGCAGGACGCCTTCGGCTTCGAGTTTGGTGATTTGTTCGCTCGTGAAACCGAGCCGAGTCGACAGGATCTGCCGGTTGTGCTCGCCAAGCATGGGCGCCTCGAGTTCAGGCTGATCGGGAAAGCCGGAGAACCGGAACGGGAACCCCGGCACCTGGAAATCGCCGATAATGCGATCATGGACTGTGCGCACGGTCCGCCGCTCGATCATATGTGGATGCGCCATCGCCTGCTCGACCGTCAGGATCGGAGCGTGCGGGATATGCGCCTCGCGCAGAATCGCGTCGGCCGTCTCCGTGTCGGGCAGGGTCATCAGCCATTCGTCGATCGCGCCGTTGACCACCGGGCGATGGGCGACCCGCGCGGCAAGGTCAATACAGCGCTGGTCCTTGATCAGCTCCGGGCGCCGCATAATCCCGCACAGGCTCGCCCAGTGATTGTCCTGAAAGGCGAAAATCCAGAGCCCGCCGGTTTTGGTTTTGAAGATGCCGGCCGGCGAGAGCGCGCCGATCTGGTTGCCAATCCGCTCCACCCGTTTCGCGCCATGGCTCGCGCTCACCAGCTCGACCGCCATGTCGTGGTAGTGGAAGTAGGAGTCGAGCAGCGAGATATCGATATGCTGACCCTCGCCGGTGCGTTCGCGATGCAACAGCGCGGTCGCAACCGCGGCATACGCATGCACCCCGGTCGAGACATCACCGAGCGCGAGCATTGGCGGATAATAGTCGCCACCTTCGACGCCGCTCAGCGAGGTCACTCCCGCGTAGGACTGCCCGACGAAGTCGTAGCCTGGCTCGGACGCGAGCGGTCCCGTCTGGCCAAAGGTCGAGACGGAACACATGACGACCTTGGGGTTCAGCCGGCGGACGTTTTCGTAAGCAAACCCCATCCGCCCGATCACCCCGGGCGCGTAGTTCTGCACCACCACGTCGACTTGCGGGATGAGATCGCGAATGATCGCCTGCCCGGCCAGGCTTTTAACATCGAGGCAGAGGCTCTGCTTGCCGCGATTCTGCTGGACGAAGTAGGCGCTGCGTTTATCGACGATCAACGGAAAGTTGCGGCAGAGATCACCGTTCGGCGCAATTTCGATCTTGATGATCTCCGCGCCCATCTCGGCCATCAGCTTGGTGACGGTGGGTCCGGCGACGAACTGCGTGAAGTCCAGCACGCGATAGCCGTCGAGCAGATTCCTGCGCGCTTGCGCGACCATCAAGGCACCTCCGGCGTGGCTCCGAATCCCGCCTTAGCGGGCGGCTCAGCCGGGTCAGAGGTTAACTCCGGTCGTGGGCGAACTGCAAAGCGGCCACGAGTAGTCGATAAAAAGAAAAAGCAGGTCCTGCCTATGACAGGACCTGCTTTCGATCCGAAGAGTCAGGTTGGAAAGCCGTTACTTAGCTGCTCGGCGCGTTGGCACCGCGGGAGATGTTGAGATCGCTATGCAGCGAGGCGGCGTTGATCGTCGCCGAGGCTCCCGTGCCCGCGGTCACGCTCGTCGCGATACAGTGGTACTGGCCCGCGTCGAGGTCGCCGACCAGGGTCGGATGGGCAAGGGTCCGCGTGCAGAGCAGGGTCGCACTGGAGGGAATGCAATCCGTTCCGGTGGCACTGCTCGAAGGCGTATAGGACAGGCCCATCGTGAAATTTCCGTCACCCGACGCAAAGCTACCGGTTGGCAGGGTGATCGTTCCGGCGATTGTGCCAGCGCAAACATCCTCCGTACCTAGCGCCGCGCTGACGGCAGTGTAGGTCAATGCGCCCGTGAAAGCGCCGGTGCTATCGGCGATCACTTGCCCGATCCCTTTGATATCCGCTGTTTCCGCCGCGCCTGAATTGGGCGTGATGACGGCATAGCCGTCGAGCGTTAAATTCATATCGCCCGAGGGCGTTTTTGCCGCCGCGAACGCCCGCGGGGTCGCGCCTGCGATCAGGGCAAATCCGATTCCTGCAGCCAACAATCCATTCCGAGATCCCCTTTTCATCATCCTTACTCCTTCTACTCCTGACGTTAAACCAGACTTTCCGATGTTTAGACGTTGAACAATAGTTTTTCTATAGCAAAACACGCCTGCAACATCGTCGGCCTGAGGTTCGACGCAACCGCTGAAGGATCCGTTTACAAGATTTCGGCTTTTTTGGTTCCTATTTAACGTTACCTTTCCTAAACTTTATAGTGTTAAACAGTGAATATGCATATTTTTAATACTTAATAGATGCTGAAAACTTCAATCCGCTAACCCATCGCTCCGATCTCATAGGCAATCGCCGTGCCAATCCGGCGCGCCAAATCAAACAACTTCAACATTGGACCGAACAGCGCGTCATGCTCGAGCGCGTAGGAGAGGGTCGGCTCCGGCTGGTATTGAGATTCTTCGCCAAAATCATCGCGCCCGTTCCCGGTACTATCCGCGTGCGGGAAAATCAGCCGCAGCCGCTCGACCGCGCTCGGCACGTCCAGCTCAAGAATCCGCGTCAGGATGTCGTCACGGGTCACGCCAAGCTGCGGGCTGAAGTTCGGGATCTCAGTGGCCAGCAGGCAGATGCGCTGAATCACCGCGACACGGATGCCGTGCAGCAGAAGGAGACGCCGCCGCTGCACCGTCTCGGCCGGCGCGATCGCTTCGAGCAGCCACAATTGATCCGCCTGCAGTCGCCGCACCAGCCGCGCCAGCCGGTCATGCCGATCCAGCCGTCCGGTAAGCCGCGCCAATTCGCGCAGCGCCTTGACCCGCGCCGGCCGCCGCGCCCGTCCGGCGCCATTCAGCCACATCGCGGGATTGAGCGTGTTTACATACGCGCGCAAGACGTCGATCTCTGTGTGGTCGAGCGCCGCCGCGACCATCCGCAACGCCCGCCCGAAGCGCGCCGATCGTGAGCGCATCGCCGCAAACAGTTCGGGGTCCTTCGCGACGGCGCGGCCAATCCCATGCAGCGTGTTGGCCATGAAGCCGAGTTGCTGCAGAATCGCGTTGTTCGGTATCGCGCGCAATTG
>JBKQPD010000248.1:0-28933 GCA_052145175.1 Binataceae bacterium (SeqCode)
CCATGAAGTCCAGCCGGTGGGTTCGGCGCAGAGCTACAAGGTTGATATCCGGCTGATCGCGGCGACCAACCGGGATTTGCGCGCGATGGTCAAGGCGGGCACCTTCCGCGACGATCTCTACTACCGGTTGAGCGCCACGGCGATTACGATTCCGCCGTTGCGCGAGCGCCAGGAGGGGCTCGAAGCGCTGGCCACCCACTTTATCGAGAACTATAACCAACTCTTCGGCAAACATATCCGGTACATCTCGCGCCGCGCCCTCGACGCGCTCCAGCGACACGACTGGCCCGGCAATGTCCGCGAATTTTCCCACGCTATCCAGTCCGCCGTGATGCTCACTGATAACGACCGGATTACGGCGCAGGCATTACCGGAGCATGTCTTGCGCCGGGTCGGCGACGAGCCGCTCCCAACGGCTGAATCCGCGGGGGCGAGGCTTGCCCCGCGTGACGCGCCGGCCGGCGGAGTCGCGCTGGCCAATGCGCTGGATGACGGTTCGGGCTCCCTGCTCCTCGACGAAGTTATCAAGCGCACGCTGGTGCGCTCGCTCGAGGAGACCGAAGGCAATCGGCGGCGTGCGGCGGACCTGCTCGGCATCTCGCGCTCGACCCTCTACCGGATGCTGGCGCGGTACTCGCTCGCGGAAGAGGAGACCGGCCGCCGCCCCCGGGGTGGCGCGCCTGCGGACGTGCCGCACGATCCGTTCTAGAGGATCTTGTCGAGGTTTTTCCACGCCATCGGCGGTACCGCTGAGGCGCACTGGAAAGCGCCCGTCGATCTGCGCCACAATGGTTTCCGCGATGGCGGAATCCAAGGAAATCTGGGCCGAGGCGGTGCGCACGCTGGAAAGCGATCGCCCGTTTGCCCTGGCCACGGTGATCAATGTGCGTGGCTCAACCCCGCGCGAAATCGGGGCGAAGATGATCGTGCGCACCGACGGTCAGGCCGGCACGATCGGCGGTGGCTGCGGCGAAGCCGAGGTCTTCCGCAAGGCGCGCCTGATGCTGCACGAGGGCGGCGGCCCGCGGCTCGTCGAGGTCGACCTCACCGGCGATTTCGAGCAGGATCAGATTGGCACCTGCGGCGGAATCATGGAGGTGCTCATCAGCCTGTGGTCGCCCGTGCAGGATCTCGTCGTCGCCCACCGCCTCGCGGACGCCGCCGCGCAGAGTCGCCCGGCGGCTCTCCTGACCCAGGTGGATGGCGCGGCGCGCGGTTATGCAGCCGGCGCCAAGAGCTTTATCGACCCGGCGGAGCGGACAGCGTCCGGGGCGATCGCGGGTCTGAACGCCGCCGCGCTCGAACAGATAAGAAGGCTCACGCTGGACGCCAAGCCGGAATTGCTCGAGGTCGACGCCGCGGGCTCGGTCAGCCCGGCCAAGCGGATTAATGTGACCAAGGCGAACCAGATCTTTGTCGATCCGGTGACCGGCGCCCAGCGGCTGATTATCGCCGGCGCCGGCCATATCGCGCAGCCGCTCGCGACCTTGGGCGCGATGCTGGGTTTCCGCGTGACCGTGATCGACGATCGCGCGTCGTTCGCTAATCGCGAACGCTTCCCTGACGCCGACGAAATTATCGTCAAGCCGTTCGCCGCCGCAGTCGATTCGCTCAAACTCGACCGCCATTCCTACCTAATCGCCGTGACCCGTGGACACGCCTTCGACGAGGAGACGCTGCGGGCGGCCCTGCGCCAGCCCGGCGGCTTTATCGGGATGATCGGTTCGCGCCGGCGGGTCAAGGCAACGCTCGCGCGGATCGAGCGGGACGGGGTTGATCCCCGTCTGCTCGCAGAGGTCCACGCCCCAATTGGACTCGATATTGGCGCCGACACGCCCGAGGAGATCGCGGTTGCGATTATGGCCGAGATCATCCGCGAAAGACGCACCGGACGGCGTGACGAGCTCAACCTGGGGAGCAAGAGCGGACGGCTCCGGCGCACCGCCTGACGAGTCGCCTTGGCTTCGGGAGTCGACGGTATCCTGCTCGCGGCCGGCGAATCGCGCCGGATGGGTTTTTTTCCCAAACCGCTGCTCAAAATCGGCGACGAGACCTATCTGACCCATCTCGCCGCCGCGATCCTCCCGGCGGTGGATCGTTTGATTATCGTGATCGGTGCGCATGCCGCCGCGGTGCGGCCCGCTGTGCCCGTGGATCCCCGTATCACGATTGTCGACAACCCGGACTTCGCGCGCGGCCAGCTTTCCTCGCTCAAGCGCGGACTCACGGCGATCGCACCCGGTGCGCGCGCAGCCTTGGTCCATCTGATCGACCATCCCAAGGTCGCGCCTGCCACCTTCCGCGAGGTCGTCGAAGCCTTCCTGCACGGCCAAAGCGCGATCGTAATCGCACGCTACCAGGGCCGTCGCGGCCATCCGGTGGTGTTCAGTCGAACCGTTTTCGCCGAGCTCTTGCGGGCTCCCGAAGAGCAGGGCGCGAGAGTGGTCGTAAACGCTGACCCGGCGCGGGTCGGCTACGTTGACACGGATGACTCGGGAGTATTACTCGATCTTGATACGCCTGACGATGTGGCACGAGCTGGATTGGCAAGACCTATCAAGAGTACGTAAGACTAACGTTTAGTCGTCGATAGTTTCACGCAGCACGCCGCCGCCAATCACAGGTAGTTGTAACCGGCGCATGCCGCGTGCGTATTAAAGGGTAGAAAATGTACGGCGCCATTAATCAACGTGTTCGCAGCCTGCTCGGCAAAACCGACGAGGAACTCGTCGCCGAAGTTATCGAGGGCAAAACCGCGTCGTTCGGCGACTTGACGTCGCGCTATCGCCGCGCGGTTGAGCATTGGTGCCGGCGTTTTTTCAGCGATCGCGAGATGATCCGCGATCTGTCCCAGGAAAGTTTCATCCGGGCGTTTACGGGGTTGACCGGCTACCGGGCCGATATGCCTTTTCGCGGATGGTTGCGGGCGATCACGGTGAACGTTTGTTACGACGAGTTACGGCGGCGCGTACGCCGGCCCGAAGAGCTGATTGGCGATTTGACCCAAGCCGAACAGGCCTGGATGCAGCTCGTGACCGAGGCGACGCCTGAGGCGATTCTGCAAGCTGCCGAGGATCGCGCGGCGGCCGATATCCTCGCGCGCAAGCTGCTCAATCATCTGCGGCCCGAGGATCGGGTCGTCATGACGTTGAAGGAGGCTGAGGATCTGAGTATCGCGGAAATCGCCGAAATCATGGGCTGGAGTGAAGCCAAGGTCAAAATTCGAGCCTTTCGAGCGCGCCGCCTGATGAAGCGCCGCGCGGAACCACTGCTAGTCCTTCGTCGACGCGGGTGATTACGATGAACTGTTTGGAAACAAGGCATCAGTTCGCCGGCTTCTGGCGGAAATCGCTGGCTCCTGACGACCATCGCGCATTCCTTGCTCATCTTGCCGGATGCCGGGCTTGCGATCATGCGTTCCGGATCTTCGCGTTGACCGCGCCGGTACTCTATGGCGACTTGACGGATAGCCCGGCGGCGGGGGCGTCCGGTCCGCGGAATCCATTATCAGCCGGACGCGCGAGCGACGGCCGTCGTCCACTGAGTGGCTTCGTGATCGTGGCGGCGATCGCGGCGGCGATTACCGTCTATCTGACCGTGCCCCGGCGTGTCTCGTTCGAAGACGTGATCGTCGAAGGTGATTCCGGCGTCGCACGCACGAAATACAGTCCCATGGACAATCTCTTTTGGCCTAACGGCTCAGCGCCCCGATCTGATCCCGGCCAGCCAACAACCGAGCGAGGTAAGCGGAAAAATCTTGCAGGCTAGACAGCGCACTCTCCTGATCGCTATCGCCCTGATTGCAGGCGCCGTGATCGGCTTCGCCAGCAGCACCGTTTCATATCGTCATCATTGGTTTCGACCACCCGGCGAGCAACCCTTCGACCGTATGAGCCGCGCGCTGGCGCTGTCCGACCTGCAGCGCGGTCAGGTCCGCGCCGTTCTGGAGGAAACCAAGCGGGAGCTCAATCAGGCGCGCCTGGACTTCGAAGCGACGCAGCGCCAGCTGATGGTCAAGGCGTATCTGCGCAGCCGGGCGTTGCTCAACCCTAATCAGCAAATTCAGTTCGATCGGCAGTTCGTACCTAAGGAATTGCTCCGGGAGGCGGGGGAAAGCGCTCGCCAGGACACCACCGCGTCGTCTGCTCCGATCGTCGGCGCTGTTCCGACGGCGAGTCGCTAACGCTAGTGGAGTGAGGCTTGGCGAACGGAGCGAGCAAGCGAGTCCGCGAGCTGCGTCAAGAATCTTAAGCTCTCGCCGTCACTTTATTCTTGGCCGCGGCTCGCAGACTCTCTTTCCTGAACGCGGCTCGCAGACTCG
Organism: Binataceae bacterium (SeqCode); assembly: GCA_052145175.1. GTDB lineage: Bacteria > Desulfobacterota > Binatia > Binatales > Binataceae > JAJPHI01. The sequence continues at coordinate 4,322 of JBKQPD010000248.1, forward strand.
CTCGCTCGTTCCGCTGCGCTCCACTGGCGCGCCCCCTGTTCCGTGCCTCCGGCACGGTCGTTTTTATTTATGGGCCGCGGCTCCACTCCAGCCCACGCAATGTTACGGGCCGATCTGGCGCATGAGACGATCGGCCTGGTCGGCGATTTCCGGGTTTTTGGTCCGGTCGCCCGCCGCCAGCCGCAGGTAGCGTAGCGCCTCGGCCCGATTGTTCTGCTCGGCGTAGATCATGCCGATCCGCAGCGCGGCGATAGACGACGTCGAATCGAGTTCAAAGGCCTTGCGATAGTAGGGCAGGGCGTCATCGTAACGGGGCGGCGAGAATGACATGTAGGCCTCGCCAATATTCAGCCAGGCGCTGATCTCATTCGGATGGTACTTCACCAGCTTCTGGTAGACCGGCACGACCCGGTCAAACTGCGAACGCGAGTTGTAATAGAGTCCCAGATAGACGTAAGGCTCCTCCAGCGTTGGGTCGAGGTCCGTGGCCTGCCAGAGCAGCGCCACCGCGCGGTTGCTGTCCGTCATGTTGATCGCGGCCGCGACCAGCGCGCGCGCCTTGGCCGCGTTGTCGCTGTCCCCCGGGACGCCCGCGGTCGGTGGCGGCGCGGCCGAGCTCGCGCTGGCGCCAGCGCCGGAGGTGGTGAGGTCGGCCGCGTGAACCCGGTCCGGCATCAAAGTCATGGCGGCTGCCAAAACGCCCGCAAAAATGATCACAAACGATATACGCATAAGCCTCAACGCGCTGCGATCGTTACATGAAAGACGGTAATTGCAAAGAACGTCGCCCCCGCCGGTCAAGGGTTGCGCGCGAGCGCGGAAGCATCTTGAATACCCACCAATGATTGTTTATCGACAATTCGCCGCGGCTGACGGTCTGGTCCTGAGCTGCGCCGATTACGGCGGCGCCGGCCAGCCGCCGCTGCTTTTCCTCCACGGTGGTTCGGCCCACGCCCACTGGTGGGATTTCGTCGCCCCCGCCTTTACCGACCGCTTCCATGTGCTCGCGCTCGATCAACGGGGCCACGGCGAAAGTCCGTGGACCACGGAATGGACCTACGGGACGCGCCAGTACGTCGCCGACCTCGCCGCCGTGATCGAGGGTTGGGACCTGGGTGCTCCCGTGCTCGTCGCCCATTCGATGGGCGGGCATACGGCGATGGCCTATGCCGTCGAACACAGCCGGCAACTGAGCCGGCTCGTGGTGATCGATAGCCCGGCGGGCTATCCGCAGGAGGCGATCGCGGCGCTACGCGAGATGGGCATGAAACCCTCGCGGCCTTTCGCGACGCTCGAGGAAGCTTGCGCGAAGTTCCGCACCAATCCGCGGCAGAATAATGCGCGGCCGGAAATCCTTCAGCATGTGGCCCGGCTGTCATTCCGTCAGGACGCGGCGGGCGGCTGGGTCCACAAGATGGATCGGCGCACGCTGATTCGCGAGCCGATCAGCGTCTGGAAGGGACTGGCGAAAATCGAATGTCCCGCACTTTATATCCGGGCCGGTTCGAGCGTGCTGGCGCTCGAGATCACCGAGAAGATCGCCGCCGCGATTCCAGTCTGCGGCCATACCAGCGTGCCCGACTCGTTCCATCATGTGATGATCGATAATCCCGCGGGACTGATCGCGGCGCTCGACGATTTTCTCAATCCGCGTCCATGAACCCGCCGCGGAGCGGTTCGGTCGCGAGCGCGCCGCGGCTCCATTACCTCGAATGGCAAGGGCAGGGCACAGGGACGGTCGTCCTCGTGCATGGCAATTCGGCGAACGCGTGGTGGTGGCGCTGGACGGTCGAGGCGATGGCCGGGGATTACGCGCGGGTCGTCGCGATCGACCTGCGCGGTCATGGCGACAGCGCCTGGGTGAAACCGCCGGCCTACTCGCCCACGGTGTATGGCGAGGACATGGCGCGGCTGATCGACACGCTCGCGCTCGACCGCCCCGTCGTCGTCGGGCACAGCATGGGTGGCTTCGCGACTCTGGCCTTTGCGCAACGGTTTCCCGCGCTGGCGCGCGCGGTCGTCGCGATCGACGTCGCGGTGACCTCGTCCGCGCGCCGCAATCGTTATCTGCGCTATCTGAAGGCGCTGCCTACGGTCGTCTATCCCGATCTCGCAACGGCCCTCAGCAAGTTCCGCCTGATGCCGGCGGAGGGCGAGATTTCGCCGGCGGTTTTGGCCGCGATCGCGGAGCAGAGTCTCACCCGCACGGCGAGCGGCGGCTATACGATGAAGTTCGATCGCGAGAGCTTCTTCGGCAGCGACGGACTCGATGTCGCCGAGGCTATCCGCCAGATCAGAATCCCGCTCTTGCTGATCCGTGCGGGGCTCAGCCGGATCCTGACGGCCGAGGCTGCCGCAGCCGCCACCGCGTCAAATCCGTTGGTGCGGTTGGTAACGATTCCGGGAGCACATCATCATCTGCCACTCGAGCGTCCCGCTGATCTTGCCGCAGCGATACTAAGTTTCGCGCACACCCAGTATGCCAACCCAGTTTGACAGCGCGACGTTCGGCGACCGAAATATCGCAGACTGCCGCTTGGTTCGAGCTACCAGAAAGCCTTACGATAACCTGCAGTGATCGGCTCCTCGCTATCATTAACGATAATCGGAAACGATAACTGGAGCTGCAAAAGGCTAAGGGTACAGCCCCTCGCCATGTCGGGTTTTGAATCGCTTTAGCCCATCTGGCGGATTTATTTGCCGTAGATTGAGGGTGTTTACCATGCAGCTACGGGTCGGTTACGAATTAAATTACTTCTTTCCACAATCCACGCCGATGATTCTGGTTGTGAATATTCACGATTCGCGCGCCTCCGACATCATCGTTCCGGATCGCCTTACGACCGAGCCCCCCATTCCGGCCACCGGCTATCTCGACGCCTTCGGCAACCGCTGCACCCGTGTTCTGGCGCCTGCGGGCCGCCTCCGCCTGGCTGCCAGCGGCGTAATCAGCGATAGCGGACAGCCCGATGAGATTGTGTCCGCCGCGTGGCAAGACTCCCTGCAGGATCTTCCCGACGAAACCCTCCTGTTCCTGTTGGGCAGCCGTTATTGTGAGACTGATTTACTATCTGATACAGCATGGAAACTGTTCAGTGGCGCAACCCCGGGGTACGCGCGCGTGCAGGCCATCTGCGATTACGTTCATAACCATCTGGTCTTCAACTATCAGAACGCCTGCGCCACCCGCAGCGCGACGGAGGCTTACAGCCAACGGATCGGCGTCTGTCGCGACTTCACGCACCTTGCTATCGCCTTCTGTCGCTGCATGAATATTCCAGCCCGCTATTGCACCGGCTACCTGAGCGACGTCGGAATGCAACCGCCTTTCGGCGTGGGCGATTTTTCGGCGTGGTTCGAGGCCTGGATCGGGGGCCGCTGGCAAATCTTCGACCCGCGGAACAATGTGCCGCGCGCTGGTCGCGTACTGATGGCGCGCGGCCGCGATGCGTCCGATGTCGCAATCGCCACGACGTTCGGACCCAACACGCTGGAAAGCTTTCGGGTGTGGACGGATGAGATTCCCAGCGGCCAGATGCTTGGAACAGACCACTGATGTCGATTCTCACGGTGCGCCACTCCACCGTCTACCACTACGCTGAGCCGGTCAGCCTCGGCGAACATCGTCTGATGTTCCGGCCGCGCGAGAGCCACGACCTGCGGTTGATCCGGACCAAACTGGTCATCAGGCCGCAACCTGCTCACGTGCGATGGCTGCATGATCCTTTCGATAATTCTGTCGCGGTCGTGACTTTTGAGGGGACCACCGCTGAACTCAGCTTCGAAAGCAGCGTGACGCTGGAGCACTTCGACACCGCCCTCCCGGAGTATCCGCTTGAGGAGTATGCGCGGACCTATCCTTTCCGCTATTCGGATGAGGATTTCTCCAATCTCGCTTGCGCCCTTGCTCGTCACTATCCGGGCGAAGGCGTGTCCCGATGGGCGTTGCAGTTTCTCGATCCGGCGGACAGGACGCTCACCATGAAAGTGCTGCGCGCCATGACGAGCGGGATTCGCGAAGAATTCACCTACACCCTGCGGGTGGAGAAAGGCGTGCAGACTCCCGAGGAGACGCTACGGAGCCGGCGCGGCAGTTGCCGGGATTTCGCGGTCCTGATGATGGAAGCAGCGCGATCGTTGGGGATCGCAGCGCGGTTTGTCAGCGGTTATCTCTTCGTGCCCGACCACTCCGGCTATGCCGGTGGCGGAGCCACGCATGCCTGGATGCAAGCCTATCTGCCAGGCGCCGGCTGGATAGACTTTTGCCCCACCAACAGCATCGTCGGCAACCGCAATCTTATTCGCGTCGGCGTCGCGTGGACTCACGATCAGGTTCTACCCTTGTGGGGCACTTACGCGGGTAATCCGGGAGCCTTTCTCGGCATGGAGGTCGCCGTGAGCGTTACCGAAGTGGCCGGATAATCCCTGCATGACGGCGCCTCTAATCCTTCGCCCGCGGGGATCCGGTCGCTTTGTCTTCTTCTGCGATCACGCCAGCAATCACATTCCGGTGGAACTTCACGACCTCGGTCTGCCAGCGTCTGAACTTGTGCGACATATAGCGTGGGATATCGGCGCGGCGGGCATCACGGAGGTGCTCTCGGAAATTTTCGACGCCCCGGCGATACTCTGCAATGTCTCGCGCCTTGTAATCGATTGTAACCGCCATCCCAACGCTTCGGATCTGATACCAGAAGCAAGCGACGGGACGGTGATCCCCGGCAATCTGCACCTCAGCGCGGCAGCCAAGGCGACCCGTCGCGAGCGCTGGTTCCATCCCTATCACGACGCGGTCGAAGCCATCTTGCTGGAACGCGCGACGAGCGGCGTGCAATCCATCGTGGTTTCCGTTCATTCCATGACGGCTTCGCTTGCCGGCCAGGCAAGACCCTGGAAAATCGCGCTCTCCAGCCATCTTGACCGCAGGCTTGCCGACCCGGTGCTCGCTGCGCTGCGGCGTCCGGGTGACGTGGTTGTCGGCGATAACCAGCCATACGATCTGGATCCCGCGCTCGACTACAGCATCCCCTTTCATGCACTGCGCCGGGGACTGCCGCACCTTCAGGTGGAATTCCGGCAGGACGAGATAACGGAACCGGCGGCCCAGCGCCGATGGGCTCTGCGCTTCGCCCGGGCGTTGATGTAAGGCTCTCGATCGGGATCATTCGCCTTATGCACAGCTCAGCTACGTTGCCAGCAAAGCTCACGGGAGGGCTCGAGAGCTCCGCTTTTAGCTGGTCCACGCCCGGTCGCCAGCCCAGATTGACGGCGCGACCGGGGCTATGGGAAACTCGCGCCAGCGAGAGCTCAGCCTTGGGCGCTCCGCGTCACGCTTGGGAGGATGGCAATGGCTGAACAGCAAACTACGCCGGTCGCACCGGGACCGCGTCCGATAATCGGGACTTTGAAACTTGACCCGAAACCTCATCTGGTGGCGAGCAAATGCGGCGGCTGCGGCGCGCTGTTTCTCGACCTGAAGCGGCTGGCCTGCTCCAAGTGCGGATCGTCCGGGAATTTTTCGCAGGTGCCGCTCTCCGACAAGGGCAAGGTCTATGTGTTCTCGGTGATTCATCAGTCGTTCCCGGGAGTCAAGACGCCCTATATTACCGCGATCGTCGACCTGCCCGAGGGGATCAGCGTCAAATCGAACCTGATCGACGTCGACCCCGATGACCTGCAGAAGAATCCGCAGAAGGCCTTTGGCATGCCCGTCGATCTGGTGGTGAATGCGGTCGCGAAGGATCGCCAGGGCAACGACGTGATGGCCTTCCAGTTTCGTCCGAGCAAAAACTGAACGCGGCGCTAAGGCCGCACCGAATATAACTTCTTGGCTTCGCGCCAGGCTCCGAGGAGGAATCAAAATGCGCAACGTTTACGTTCTCGGCACAGGGATGATCAAATTCGGGCGTTATCCCGAAAAGACGGTGCCGGAGCTCGGCGCCGAGGCCGCGTTGATCGCGCTCAAGGATGCGGGCGTTTCGATCAAGGACGTCGAGATGTTCGCCTCGGGCAATCTCTATCAGTCCAATGCGATGGTCGGGCAGCGGATCCTCCAGCAAATCGGCCAGACCGGTATTCCCGTAATCAATGTCGCGAATGCCTGCGCGACCGGCTCGACCGCGTTTCGCGAGGCCTACATGTCGGTCGCGTCCGGGATGTACGACGTTTCGATGGCGGTCGGGGTCGAGCAGATGGGCAAGCAGGGCCTCCTCGGCGGTGGCGGCGGCGGTTCCGATCCCGCCTACTCGACCGAGGGCCGTATCGGGTCGGGCCTGATGCCCGCGGTGTTTGGGCAAGCCGGCGTCGAGCATATGCGCAAGTACGGCACCAAGCTCGAACACTTCGCGAAGATCTCAGTCAAGTCGCACAAGCATGCGACCAAGAATCAGTTCTCGCAGTACCGCAACGAAGTCTCGCTCGAGGACGTGATGAACGCCCGGATGGTGGCGTTTCCCAACACGCTCTATATGTGCTGCCCGACCGGCGACGGCGCCGCGGCGGCGATTCTGGTCTCCGAGGACAAGCTCAAGCAGTTCGCCGGCGGCCGGGTCCGGGCGCGGGTCGCCGCGTCGGTGCTGACCTCGGACCCCTACACTGATCGCGACCTGACCCTGCCCGACGTCAACACGCTCACCAAGCGCGCCGCGCGCCTGGCGTACGAGACGGCGGGTATCGGCCCGAAGGACGTGTCGTTGACGGAGCTGCACGACTGCTTCGCCACCGCCGAGCTGGTGCATTACGAGAATCTCGAGCTCTGCGGCGAGGGCGAGGCCGGCAAGTTTATCGACGAGGGCGGCGGCCAGCATCCCGGCCTCGGGGGCAAGTCGCCGGTCAATGTGTCGGGCGGCCTGCTCTCGAAAGGCCATCCGCTGGGCGCGACCGGCGTCGCCAATATCTGCGAAGTCGTCTGGCATATCACGCGGGATGAGCGCGCCAAGGATCGCCAGGTGCCGAACGCCAAGGTGGGCATGGCGCACGTGATTGGGCTCGGCTCCGCCTGCACAATCAATATTCTGACGGTCTGAACGGGAGTTTAGCGATCAACGAGGGGCCGTCCAGCGGGCGGCCCCTTTTTATTGTGATCAACGGTCGGTACGATCTCAGGACCTCTCCTTGTCCAGGGAGAGGTCGCGCGAGCGAAGGCGAGCGCGGGTGAGGGCATCTCAGCCACAGCAAAGAGGATAAGCTCGCTTGTATCTGACACGTCTCAGAGGATTCCAGGATCTGCTCGGCGCTGACGCCCGCGCGGTGCGTCTCGTCGAGGACACGGCGCGGGCGGTCGTCGAACGTTACGCCGTGCACGAGATTCGTGTTCCCGTTTTAGAGCGGAGAAATCTCTACGAGCGCTCAACCGGCGAGACTTCTGACGTCGTTCAAAAGCAGCTTTATATCGTCCAGCGATCGGCTGAGAGTCAAGGAGAGGGGGATCAGGTACTTCGTCCTGAAGGAACACCCGGAGTTATACGCGCCTATATTGAAGCTGGTTTGGACCGCAGCGATCCCGAACAGCGTTATTACTACAATGGCCCAATGTTCCGTTATGAGCGTCCGCAGAAGGGCCGCTTCCGTCAGTTCCATCAGTTCGGCGTCGAGATCTTTGGGCGGGCCGACGCCGCATGCGACGCCGAGTTGATAATCATGATCGACGAACTGCGCCGCGAACTCGGTCTCGAACTTGAAACGCAGATCAACTCGCTCGGTTGCGCGGAATGCCGCCCGGCGTTTCGCGCGGCGCTGCTCGATTACGGCCGGGCGCATCTCGCGGAGCTGTGCGAGGATTGCCATCAGCGGCTCGAAAGGAATCCGCTGCGCCTGCTCGATTGCAAAATCGATGTGAAGCTCGCGGCGGGCGCTCCGACCAGTCTCGATTATCTCTGCGAGAATTGCCGGCGCCATTTCGCGACGGTCGAGCGCCTGCTCACCGCTTCCGGGGTTGCCTACGTCGTCAATCCGCGGTTGGTGCGCGGGCTCGACTACTACATGCGGACGACCTTCGAGATCGTGTCGGGCGCCGTAGGTTCGCAGAGCGCGGTGGTCGCCGGCGGCCGCTACGACGGGCTGGTCGAGTCGCTCGGCGGCGCGGCGATCGCCGGCACGGGCTTCGCGATCGGAATCGAGCGGCTGGCGCTTGCCGTCGCGGCCAAGGGCGCTATCCCCGACGCCGCGCCGCATGTAGCGATGGTGCCGCTGGGCGATAGCGGGGCAACGGCCGCCTTGGGAATCGCGCAACGGATGCGCGCGCGGCATCTCCGCGTCGAACTGCTGTCGCCGGACCGTGGGCTTAAGGCGCTGATGCGCCGGGCAAGCAAAAGCGGCGCACGGTTCGCAATTATAATCGGCGAGAACGAAGTTGCGCTCGGTAAGGCGCAAGTACGCGATCTCGCGGCGAGCGTGCAGCGCGAAGCCGCAACCACGGCCGCGGCGGATATCGACCGGCTGATCGATGAAATCCGCACGGCGCTTGCCCAGAGCTGACGTTTATGAGCGACGTTGCGGGCCGTCTGGCGAACCGTGTCCAGCTAACCAGCGATGGCAATGACATGCCCGGCTGTTTGAGGAAACCTTGGACGCAAATTGGGACAAGCCTTTTTGGGGCGAGATATGGTCCGCAGTACAGCGGCTCTTGGGAGCGGCTGTCATCCTCGGATTCCATGCTGTTTATAGGCTTGGACTCCATCGGGCTTTTGATCAAGAATTAGGGAAGGTGGAACAGCTCTTAGACTTGGCGGAGTCCGTTGCTGTTGTTGTCATCACCATCCAGTTATTGTTAGAAACAACCGTGATTTTTGTTGTTAGCGGCTGGCAAAGAATGTTCAAATCGGAGTCAAAAGGTGAGCCTGTTAAGTAAAAGCGGGTGGACGATCTTAACACTCATGAGTCTCGTAGTTGCGACAGCAGCAGGCTCATCTTTATTGCAAAAGTATCCCCATCCCGTTGAAGACATTTCGGTTGTGATCGCGCTGCCGCTATCAGTTTTTTGGGCGATTCCGTCTGTTCTCTTGAATATTTGGCCCTCAATGTTAGCCAACCTGGGCTCTAACAGAACGACTCAACCGCTAACCTTACCGCCGCTCATGCGGATTTTCCTGCAAGTGCTTGTCGTTGTTTTTTCCATACTTGCGATTTTCGCTTTGATTGCGCTGTCGATGTTAGCAGCTAGTCTTATATATCCACTGGTGGGGGTAGCGTGGGCTTCCTCGCCAATCCACTCTATTGCTATTGCATTACTTCAGGCGGCAGGCATCCCTACTTTATTGGCGATCTCTTTTCTGGCTGGCGTTTATTCCTCGACTACTCTGCGGCATTCAATGTTCTGGCACTGGTTTTCCAACGAGACAAGAAAAGCGGCCAGCCATTTTCAACAAGCCGCCTAATCATCCATCGCCGTCAAAACCGCCCACTACCTGAAGTTGGCGGGCTATTCCGCGCGCCCGCCGGCCTCGGTATCCTTGCGAGATCAGAATCCAATGTCGAACCAAAGCGAATACTCGCCGATTCCGCCGTGGCCGCGCAGCGACTACTGCGGCCTGTTGCGCGCCGCCGACGCGGGCCGCGAAGTTGCCTTGTGGGGATGGGTGGCCACACGCCGCGATCACGGTGGCGTAATCTTTATCGATCTGCGCGATCGCGAAGGGCTGGTGCAACTGGTGTTCCATCCCGAGTCCAACGCAGGCGCCCATACCGTCGCCGCAACGGCGCGCGGGGAATTCTATATCGCGGCCAGGGGCAGGGTGGTCGAACGGTCCGCGTCGACGATCAATCGCGAACTGCCAACCGGCGAGATCGAGATTGCGGTGAGCGCCGCACAGATTCTGAGCGTCTCGGCGCCGCCACCGTTTCCGCTCGGGGCGGGCGCGGAGAGTGCGGCGGAAGAGGTGCGGCTGAAATATCGCTATCTCGATCTGCGGCGGCCCGCGATGCAGGAAAATCTGCGCCGCCGCCATCAGGCATTGCGCGGCGCCCGCGCCTGGCTCGACCAGCAGGGGTTCATCGAAATCGAAACGCCGATTCTCTGCCGGGCGACGCCCGAGGGCGCGCGCGATTATCTCGTGCCCAGCCGGGTCAATCCCGGCAAGTTCTACGCGCTGCCGCAATCGCCGCAATTGTTCAAGCAACTCCTGATGGTCGGCGGCATCGACCGTTACTACCAGGTCGCGCGATGCTTTCGCGACGAGGATCTGCGCGCGAATCGGCAACCCGAGTTCAGCCAGATCGATATCGAAATGACCGGGCCGCGCCCCGAGGACGTCATGACCATCGCCGAGGGCATGATGGCTTCGATTTACGACTATGCCGCGGGCGTGAAGCTGACCACGCCGTTTCCCCGGATGACATACGAAGACGCGCAGGAGCGGTTCGGCTCGGACAAGCCCGATCTGCGCTTTGCGCTCGAAATCAGCAACCTGACCAGCGCGTTCGCCGGCACGTCGTTCAAGGTGTTTGCCGAAGCGCTCGCGCGGGGTGATTCGATTTACGCGATAGCCCTCCCGGCCGAGCACGTGCTCAGCCGGCGCGAGCTTGACGAAATGGGCGAAGCGACGCGCTCGCAGAAGGGGCTCGGTCTCGCGTGGGCGAAGGCGGCGGACGGCGCCTGGCAGGGTCCGATCGCGCGCCACGTCAGTGACGAGGAACGTGCCCGGGCGAGTCAGGCGGCGGGGCTTGAGGCGGGCGGCACGCTGTTGCTGATGGCGGGGCCGAAGGAAAAGGTGCGGCCGATGCTGGGCGAGCTGCGTCTCCAGCTCGCGGCCCGGTTCAAACTGCGCGATCCGGCGGCGCTGCGCTTTTTGTGGATTGTCGATTTTCCCTTGTTCGATTACAGCGAAGAGGAGCGGCGCATCGTGTCCGTGAATCATCCTTTTACCGCGCCGCATCCGGACGACCTTGCGTTGCTGGCGACGGCGCCGCTCAAGGCCCGGGCGCTCGCCTACGACCTGGTTCTGAACGGGCAGGAGATGGGCGGTGGCTCGATTCGTATCCACGACCCGGAGCTGCAGCTTCAGGCGTTCGGCCTCCTCGGCATCGAACGTGAAGAGGCGCTGAACAAGTTCGGCTTCCTGATCGACGCGCTAGGTTATGGCGCGCCACCCCACGGCGGGATCGCCTTCGGGGTCGACAGAATTGCGATGATGGTCTGCGGCACCGATTCGTTACGCGACGTCATGGCGTTTCCCAAGACCCAGCGCGCGGTTGACCTGATGAGCGGAGCGCCTTCGGAAGTGACGCCGCGCCAACTGACGGAACTCGCGATCAAGGTGGTGCAGTGAAGCGCCGCCTGGCAGTTCTCTTCGCCGCCGCGGCCCTCGCGCTCGGCGGGCTCGTCGCCTGCGGGAATATCGAAAACACCGTCGGACCCGTTGAGGAAACTTCCGAATTTGCGCAGCTTGGCAATATGGTCCACGCGTTGCCCGGGATGGGCAATACTTCGGGACTCGAGGTTCATGCCGTCCGCTCGAGCAAGACCGTGATCATTCACAAAATCGCGGTGATGCCGCTGATCGAGATTCCCGACAAAATCGACGGGCAACTGGCGCAGGGCGCGACCGAAGCGGTCAGCGCCGAGCTCTATGCCCGCGCCACGATCGACGGTGGCTGGAACGTGGTGCCGCAAGACGACGTCGCGGACATGATGCAGCAGATGCCGCCCAGTACCGAAGCCAACGACGATCAGAATGCGCTCGAGCTGGGACGCCGGCTCGGCGTGGACGGCGTGCTGTACGGCTCGGTCCATCGCTACCGCGAGCGGGTGGGCTATGATTACGCGGCGCAGACGCCGGCGGCCGTGGCCTTCACGCTCAACTTTGTCGATGAGCATTCGAAACAGATCATCTGGACCGCCAATTTCGCCAAAGAACAAAAGTCGTTGAGCGACAACGTCCTCGACCTGCCGAGCTTCCTTTCCAACGCGGGCCGCTGGGTGCGGGCGCATGACCTCGCGGCGCAAGGTGCGCAGGAAGCCGTGGCGAACCTGCAATCCAAGATCACTGTGCAGCCGATCGTGGAAGGCCAGTATTAGCCGCAGGTTGAAGGAAGAACGCCGAATACAAGGTCACGGGGAGTGCCACGTTTCCACCGTGGCACCCCCCGGCATTCGGTTCACTTTTTTGCCGCTTCAGTCCGCGCTAGAGCAACGGCGTATAGAACTCAATAATTGGTCCGACCCCTCGCCCAACGACGCGAATACGTTTGGCTGGAAGTTCGGCCCAGCGAACGACGGTGTGGAGCCGGTAAAGGCGGGCCGTGCCGGGCTCCAGAAAGGGCGGAGCGGTAGGCGCCGGGATGGCGTTCGGTTCGATTCCAATGATCACGTCATACGACTTCGGCGATCCCCCCGGAACAAGCAGTGGGAGAGCCGGTACGGCCGGCACATGGAGATTGGGGCCTGCGGTCAGGCTCTGCAGCCAAGCGTCCAGGAGCCACACGCCATTGCGGGGCGGTCCCGCCGTCTCCCAGCGAAACTCGATTTGCCAGGGGTCCGGGTTTTCCGGAAAAGTCGTCGGTATAGGCGGCGTGTAGGTGACGATAAACCTGTCCAGCGCGGGAGGATCGCCTAAATTAGTCACTACGCAAACGGGCGTGACGTCCGGGAAATTGACGTTCGGAATCACGGTGAACGGGACATCGAGATGTTCAATTTCGAGAGGAAACGAGAAGGCCATATAGTTACTCCTTTAAGTCAGAACGCGATCGCCGCCGGCAGTTGATCTGGGTACCGCGATGACTTAGAGCAAGAGCTATACCGCGCTTAATAGCGAGATAATTCCTCTAGTATTTTCCTCTCGCGCCAAGGTTTCTTGGCAACACGATGCGAATTCCTCTTGGCGGCGCGGCGCAAAGTAATCCGGAATTGCCGTTCGCGCGCTAATCCCACGGCGAGCGCGGCGCGCTGTGCAGGGCGTCGGCCACCGCGGGATGCGCGATCGCGCCCGCGTGCGTGTTCAGTCCTTGACGGATAGCGCGATTGCGCGCCCCCGCCTCGAGTAGCCCGTGATCGGCGATCGCGAGCGCATAGGAGAGAGTGGCGTTGGTCAACGCGTAGGTCGACGTATGCGGCACGACGCCCGGCATATTGGTCACGCAGTAGTGGACGACGCCGTCGCGGATATAGATCGGGCGGCGATGCGTGGTGGGACGCGAGGTTTCCGCGATACCACCCTGGTCGATCGACACGTCCACCAGCGCGGCGCCACGCTTCATCGTCGCGACCATCGGCGCGGTTATCAGCCGCGGCGCCCGTGCGCCTGGAACGAGCACGCTGCCGACCACCAGATCGGCCTGACGCAATTCCTCGCCGAGGATGGCGCGATTCGACATCACGGTAATCGCCTGATTCCCCAGCAGATCGCTCAAGTAGCGCAGCCGCAGCGGATTGGCGTCGAGGATCGTCACTTGCGCCCCAATCCCCGCCGCGACGCGGCACGCGTTGAACCCCGCGATCCCGCCGCCGATTATCAGCACCTTGCCCGGCCGTACACCGGGTGCGCCGCTCAGCAAAACGCCCGCGCCGCCATTTTGCGCCTGCAGGCACCAGCCACCGGCCTGGACCGCAAGGCGTCCCGCGACTTCGCTCATCGGCGCGAGCAGCGGCAGGCTGCCGTCGTCGAGCTGGACCGTTTCGTAGCCGAGCGCGCTGACGCGCTGACGCATCAGTTCGCGCGCCAGACGCGGCTCCGCGGCAAGATGGAGGTAGGTGAAGAGCGTCAGTCCCGGGCGCAGAAACTTGAACTCAACGGGCTGCGGCTCCTTGACCTTCAAGACCAGCGCCGCGCGCTTCCAGACCGCCGCCGTGGTTTCGCTTACCCGGGCGCCCGCGTCCCGGTAAGCGCGATCGCTGAAGCCGCTGCCCACGCCCGCCCCGCGCTCGACGATCACCGTATGGCCATGATGACGCGCCGCGGCCACGCCGGCCGGCGTGATCGCGACGCGCCGTTCGTCCGGTTTGATCTCTTTGGGTACGCCGATAATCATCCATGCCTCCACCACGTAAATTACCGGCGCCGTGTCAAACGTTGCACCGGGCTCGACTCGCGAGACTCCGCCAGCTAACCACAATTCCTAGTTAGTGATCAGATGAGCGGGAAGCTTGACAACGGCGAGTACGCCGCGCTTCATAAAAAGCAGAACGTCTTCCGGTCGTCGAATCGGGAGGCGGCGTGGGAGGAGAAAATGGAGGCTCCGGCAGGACTCAAGTACTCGAAGGAACATGAATGGGTTGCTACGGAGGACGAGGTTGCAACAGTTGGGATTACCGATCACGCTCAGGAACAATTGGGCGAGATCGTTTTTATCGAACTGCCCGCGGTGGGCGACAAGGTCAGCAAGGATGATCCGTTCGGCGTGGTGGAATCGGTCAAGGCCGTGTCGGACATCTATGCGCCGGTGAGCGGCACCGTCGTCGCGGTCAACGAGGATTTGCCCGAGAGCCCCGAGACCGTGAACGAAGATCCGTATGGCGACGGCTGGCTGATCAAAGTGAAACTCAGCGATACCGCCGACCTGGACGACCTGATGGACAACGAAGAATACGCGGAGATGATCGAAAACGAAAAGGAGGCTTGAGGAGCGCGCCGGACGCGCCACGGGAAGTCATCGCGGTTAACCCGCGGGCGAGGGGGAATCGTCGGGGCTGGCCGCATCGGCCTCGGTCACGGCGATATCGAAGTGGGCGAGTTGCGCCGGCGGATCGACGAACACGATCACGAACGGGGCGGCCGACGACGATTCGAGCGCGAAGCTCTTCGGCGGCGGCAGTTCCTGGAAGAACTCGATCTCGTGGGTCGTCATCTGCGTGATCGTGCGGGTCGCGAGACTGTTGCCGCAATAGATCTGGCGCCGGGCGACCGCGCTACCCGCGGGCGTCCAGATGCGCGCCATGATCCGGATGGTGTGCAGCGGCGTCGGGCTGACGTTTTCGGCCTGACCCTCGATGACGAGCGCCAGGCGGCCGTCACGACCGCGCCGATACTCCGCGTGGACGTCGCGCAAGGCGACCATCCGGGCAGGCACGACCGGCGATACGAAGCGCGCTCCGATCACGGGGATGCGATTCAGCAGATCGAGCGCGGCGGCGGGCGCGGTGTGAATCGCGAAGGTGACGGCGGCGAAGCCCGCCGCGACGAAAAGACACAGCGCCAGGAAGAAGCGCGCCGAACGCGTGACGCCGTGATTGTAGATCGGCGCCGCGTCTTCATCGAGCATCTCTGGTCCGCTCCCGCGAGGCGGGGCCGTGGCGCTGCGGCGGCCGGGGGGCGGCGTTCCAATCGCGAACCGCTCGGCCGGTGCGGCGCCGGTTTCCAGATCCGGATCGTCGCCCACCTCCCAGCGCGCGGACTCCCGCGCCGCGGGCCCGATCGCGGCGCGAGCGGCCGGCGCGGAATCAAGATCGACGGGATCGATCGTCGCGGGATTGTCTTCAATCGGCCCTTCGTCGTGAAAGTCGAAAGCCAGATTCTCGCCGGCTTCCGGCTGCTCCGGGTCGTTTTTGAAAGGGCGGGACAAAAGGTCCTCGGTACTTGGCTTGTGACCCGCGGCGGGTTTTCCGACGGGCTGGTCGCCCGACGCGCGGGCGCTATCCGGGGCGGCGGCAGCACCGAGCGATGGGGTGGCGGGACGCACGGCCGGAGTAACAGGGCTCTCGTCGATACTGTTGGAAGGCGGCGGTGTGTCAATCCGCGCTTCCGGGTCCGTCCCGGACAATTCGCCCGCCGGTGACTTGAGCAGCGGTGCGTCGGCGTCGCGCCGCTGCGGCCGGCTGCGCGTGGCGGGCTTGGCGGTGATGGGCTCCGCCGTATCCTCGTCAGCTTTGCGCGGCTCCATACTGAAAACGTGACCGCATCGCGAGCACTTGAAAGTGGGTGTACCCTCGGGCAGTACCTGCTCGTCGACCCGATAGCGTGTATGGCAACTGGAACACTGAACTTCGACCATCATCACTCCTCACCCGCCCGGTTTGAATCTAGCACGGCGGCGGGCGAGCTTCATCGTCGTTGTGCCGGTCGCGCGAAACCTGAGCCGGCGCCCGCCAGCTGATCGCAAGCGATGCGTATCGCTCTTATCGGGCGCAGGTTCGATCCGGCGGGCGGCGGCACGGAGCGCGATCTCATCGTCACGGCGCGGCTCCTGTCCGGGGCCGGGCACGCGGTGACGATCTACGCGTCGGAGGTTCGTGGCGCCGCGACCGAGTTCGCCGTGCGGCGCATCCGCTCGCCGGGATTCGGCCGCACGCTCCGCCTGCTGAGCTTCGCGGCGCGGGCGGCGCCGACCGCGCGGCGCGACGACGCCGGCCTGGTGCTCGCCTTCGCGCGCATCGTCGGCGCCGATATCCTGCGCTCCGGCGGCAGCGCGCACGCGAGCTATGTCGCGGCGGCCCGGCAATGGCAAAGCCCGCTGGCGGCGGCGGCGATGCGCGTCAGCCCGTATCATCACGCGCAGATGGTCATCGAAAGACGCGGGTTCCATTCGCCCGCGCTGAAGCTTGCGATCGCCGTCTCTAACCGAGTGCGTGACGATCTCATCGCGACTTTCGGCCTCGCGCCAGCGCGAGCCGTGACGCTCTACAATGGCGTCGATCACGAACGCTTTCGTCCGGAATCGCGCGCCCAGTTGCGTTTAGCCACGCGACGCGAGCTGCGCCTGCCGGATGACGTGCCGATCATTGCTTTCGTGGGCAACGGCTTCGCGCGCAAGGGGCTGGGCTTTCTGATCAAGGCCTGGCCGCACGTCGATCGGAACGCCTGTCTGGTCGTTGCGGGCGTCGATCAGGCGCTGGCGCGATATCGCAGCCTGGCGGCGCGGCTCGGGGCGGCTGAGCGGATCCGGTTTATCGGCGCGCAAGGGCAAATTGAGCGCGTCTTCGCCGCGGTGGACGCCTGTGCGATGCCGTCGCTGTTCGAGCCCTTCGGCAATGTCGTGCTCGAGGCGATGGCGGCGGGCCTCCCTGTGCTGTGCAGCCGGGTTTGCGGGGCGGCCGAAGTGCTACCGCCCGCGATGCGCGCGTTCGTGGTCGACGATCCAACTGATACCGACGAGCTCGCGGCACGGCTCAACGCGCTGCTCTCATCGAAAGATGATCTGGGCGCGATCGCGCGTGCGGCCGCGACGCGCTTCACCTGGGAAGACTACGGTGCGCGGCTCTCCCGCCTGCTCGAGTCGCTGGCGCAAGGTTGAAGCCGGTTACGGCCGGCGCGGATTGCGCACGCCGTCGAGGATCCCGCGCGCGACCGCGAAACGGCGCTCCTCGCGCGCGAGCCGCTCGATCGGGGCGTTAAGCGCGCGCGCGACAAAGAGCCGCGTCCGCGCGACCGCGAGCGCGGCCAGCGCCTCCCGCCTGGAGTGCCGCTCGTGGAGCGTGCGGCAGTAGCCGCGTTCACGCGCGATCCGGATGAAGCGTTCACGCGACGCGCGTTCGGGGTCGACTTCGTGCAAGACCAGCGCCTCGGGGGCGTAACCGATGCGAAAACCGCTGCGCCGCAGCCGCTGTGACATCTCGGTCTCCTCTTCGTGCCCCCCAGCCCCGGGTCCGAGACGTTCATCGAAGAGTCCAACTGCTTGCAAGGCCGACGCCTGAAAGGCCATGTTCGCCCCGAGCACCCCCCGGACCTCGATTACCGCGTCGCCGTGGTCGACGAGCGGGAGGTCGAGAAAGGGGGCGAGCGCGCCCACCTTCAGCATGGGATCTTCCAGCGCCAGGATACGGCCCTTCATCGCGGCGTACTGCGGCCAGGAAGCAAAGAAGTTCTCGACCGCGGCCAGATAGTTCGGACTGGCGAGCAGATCGTCGTCGAGGCAGACGATAATCTCCCCGCGCGCGGCCGCAATCGCGCGATTCTGGATACGGCACTTGCCCCGGCGCGGCTCGTGCAGGTGGGTATGCGGGATACGGCTCTCGACCAGCGCGGGCCCGGTCGAACCGTTTTCCGCGATAAACAGCTCATGGCGATCGGGCTTGAACTGCTCGGTCAGGCTGCCGATCAGGCGGTTGAGCGAGTCCGGACGGACGTGGGTCGCGATAATGATCGAAAGCTTCAAGGTACCGTCAATGATTTTGTGGTGCGCACGGCGCTGGCTCAAGAGGCAATCTTGTCCCGACCGGCTTGAATTAGCCGCCGCAGCCGGATAAATCGAATGGTTCGACCGCACGCGAGAGTGGCGGAACGGCAGACGCGCAAGGCTCAGGACCTTGTGAAGGCAACTTCGTGGGGGTTCAAGTCCCCCCTCTCGCATCACTCCGTAAATCGTCTACTGCGTCTCCGGAGTATCCTGCAGCGCTTCGTGGCGAAGTTCCGCGATCCTGAGCTTGGTCACGGCCATTTTCGCGCTCCGTGCGGGATCGGGAACCTTTGTGCGGTCTTGGTACAGGGAGTCCACCAGTTTCGCGTAGGCGTTGCGGAACTTAATCCAGTCGAGTTGCGATTCGCGCGCGGCTTGCTTGTAGTCCGCAATATCGGATCTCGCTTGATCTGAATATTTTTTGGATTCTTTCCACACGGGATCATCACGCCAAGCGGCGACCATTTCGTGAATATCGTGACGATAGAGCCTGCCAAGTTCATCGTCAGTGGCGCGGTACACAGCTTGATCAGCGGGTTTGAGGTCGCGCTTCGCTATGGTTTGCGCGATCAATTTCGCAAAATCGTCTCGTGCGAAAGCTGCCTGGTCTGAGAAGGCGAGTCCCCGGGCACTGCCGTCGGCCATCGCCGAATATCCGCGTTGCGCTTCTTGTAGCTCGTAACGCTTGAAGGCGGAAACCATCTGATCGAATAGTGCGCGATCCCTGGCGCTGAGCGCGCTTCCGGGCTGAGCGAGCTTCCGGCTAAGCTGGGCTTCCGCGCGGACACCTTCCACGGCACTGCAGATATCCAGGTCGAAGGTACCTTCGGCTAATTGCGCGCAGTAGTCGATGCGCGGGCAGGATTTTTGCCCGTTGCGTTTGCAGTTGTCGATAGCCGTCTGGAGCGTGGCAGCCTGGTCCGCGGCGAATTCAGGTGGGTCGCTTCGCTGCCAGGTCTTGAGTACAGCCTCGGCCTTCCGCAAGTCGCGGGGCGTCCCGTCGCCGTTAATATACATAAGCGCGACGAATGGCTCGTATCCTCGCGCCTTATCGAAGCAAGCCAGTGCCTTAGCGTAGTCTGGGGCAGTATCAATACCAAAAAAAGAATATTCGCACGGAAACTGCGTGAAGTAGCAGCGGGTGTACTCACTGAGATCGCGCGGCTGGTTGCAATCGCTTCGCGCGATGCCGGGCGCGATAGTGAGCATCACAGCGAAGATCGCGCCCGCCATCGGCAATTTCATCGTCGCTATAATAGTGGTTGCTCAGAGCATTGAGAAGCACTGGCGTTCTTTTCCGGCGATAGCGAACCCAACCCCGATTACGAGGTCGTTAGAAACAACACCTATCTTTGTGGAACCTATGGGTATGGTCACTGAACCCTGTTACCCCGGAGCATCGGCACTATAAAGAAAGACCCGCCAAGACCTTCGGTAAATCGTCTACGGCGTCTCCGGAGTATCCTGCAACGCTTGGTGGCTAAGTTCAGCGATCCTTAGCTTCGTGACGGCCATTTTCGCGCTCCGTGCGGGATCGGGAACCTTTGTGCGGTCTTGGTACAGGGAATCCGCCAGTTTCGCGTAAGCGTTGCGGAACTTAATCCAGTCGAGTTGCGATTCGCGCGCGGCTTTTTCGTAATCCGTGGCGTAGGACCGGAGCTCCGCCGCCTGATTCTTCAAGCTGGGATCGATCGATTCCTTCCGCCAGTACGAAACGGCTTCGTGAAGATCGTGACGATAGAGCCTGTTAAGCTCATCATCAGTAGCGCGATATACACCTTGATCAGCGGGTTTGAGGTCGCGCTGCTCAATGGTTTGCGCGATCAATTTCGCAAAGTCGTCTCGCGCGAAAGCCGCCTGGTCCGAAAAGGCGAGGCCCCGGGCTGTGCCGTCGGCCATCGCCGAGTATCCACGTTGCCCTTCTTGTAGTTCGTAACGCTTGAACGCGGCGACCATCTGATCGAAGAGCACACGGTCCTTGGCGCTGAGCGTGCTTTTGATCAGGGCGATCTTCTGGCTGAGTTCGGCCTCTTTCCGAATCTGTTCAACCGCGTCACAGATGTCCAGATCGAGAGTACCCTCGGCCAATTGCGCGCAGTAATCGATACGCGGACACGCTTTTGCTCCGCCACCTTTGCAGTTGTCGATAGCCGCTTGCAGCTTGGCGGCTTGATCAGTATCGAACTGTCCGGATCGCCCTGTTTCCAGGTCTTGAGTACAGCTTCGGCCTTCTGCAAGTCGCGGGGCGTCCCTTCGCCGTTGATATACATAAGTACGACGAATGGCTCGCGCCCTCCGGACTTATTGAAGCAGGCCAATGCCTTCGCGTAATCGGGTGGAGCGCCAATACCGAAAAAACAATATTCGCATGAAAACTGTGCAAGGAAGCAGCGGTCGTTTTCGGCGAGATCGCGCGGATGGTTGCAATCGCTTCGCGTATAGCCAGGCACGAGAACGAGCACCGCGACCAGGAGCGAAGTCGCCAGGCGCGATTTCAGCGTCTCCCGAATAACGCTTGCTCTTGGTGACGACGGTTGGAAATTCCTCGACTCTTCCATCCGGGAATTGCGCGCATCACGCCGTTGTAATCCCCCTCGTTAAGCAGCTTACGGAGCGGTGATTGATAAAATGCCCATCCTCCTGCGTTGTAAATAAGACTGACCAGGGCATCGAATTGGTTCTGGGTGAGCGGGACTTTGACATTTCTGTGAATCTCGCCCTCCGCAGTGTCGAGGTCTCCTCTAAAAAAAAGCCTGTCCGCATCGCTTCGACTTATACCGCCTTTGTAGTCATCGAGATCCTTGGCGGTGACCGGACCGTCGTGCAGCTTATGGCCGTATCCGATTGTCGCATTGCCGTCCGTCTCCTTGTCATTATAGGGGACGGGGCTGAAGCTTTCCATCGGTTTGTTCTTCAACCAGTTTTGTCCAGCCGAACTCATTCGCATGTTAATGGGGTTCCCGGGTTTCGACAGCGCGTCCCACGTGCGGTCGCGAGGCTCGATCAATCCAGTCTCGGGAAGTCTCCGGCGATGCTGAAAGTTTATTATCGCCTTTAGTGTAGGATCGTCCTTGTATCTGCCCGTGACTCAAGAAACTTGTCGCCGCAGTGATCCTTGATTAGCTGAATATTGAGATAGCCCTGTACCGTTTTGACGTCGCCGGGCCGGTTTTTGGCGCCTTGTTTCGGGTCGCCAACGGAGTCGCCGATGGAACTGTTCATCTTTGCCTCGCTTTATTGCAGGTCGCGCAATGTCTGATTGTTTTTCGACACGGCGGCGCGAGTAAGGACTGAAGGGTTCACTACAGGCGAGTCGACGGTTTCGTTGCCTTTAAACTGAGTTTTCTCAGGTTGTCATTCCCGCGCGTGTGCCTTGTCTGGCGCGCGAGGAATCCCGGAATCCGGGTTCGGCGATTCGCGGTATCAGAGGCGGACGGAGCCGTGCCGGAATTCCGAATCCGGGATTCCCTTCGAGGGACTCAGGGCAGGCTCTCACGCGAGGTGTCGCTTCCGCACGGATCTCCTCGTTTCGCTGCTTTGTGTCGGGGGCGCGCGCGGGAATGACAGCAGGGGGAAACCCGCAACCGATCCGTTACTCCCTGCCGGGGCCGCCTTCGGCTCGGCGGGTGGGCCTGCTAAGCTTGGACCATCACTCGGATGCGGGCGCCAGGGCGAGCCCGTATCGACGAAGCGGGGAAAGGACGGCGTTGGAACTCAGTAAGACATTCGATCCCAAGTCAGCGGAGGAGCGGTGGTTTCAGCTCTGGATCGACCGCGGTTATTTCACGGCCGATCCCGCCAAGCCGGGCGAGGTTTTCTCGATCGTTATCCCGCCGCCCAACGTCACCGGCCAGTTGCATCTCGGGCATGCGCTGAATCACACGCTGCATGACGTGATCGTCCGTGCGCGCCGGATGCAGGGGTACAACACGCTCTGGCTGCCCGGCACCGACCACGCCGGAATCGCGACGCAGAACGTCGTCGAGCGGGAGCTGGCGAAAGAGGGCAAGACCCGCCACGACCTCGGCCGGGAGCAATTCGTTGCGCGCGTCTGGCAATGGCGCGAGCTTTACGGCGGCAAGATTCTCCATCAGTTGCGGCGGCTGGGCGCCTCGTGCGACTGGAGCCGCGAACGCTTCACGCTCGACGAGGGACTCTCGCGCGCGGTGACCAAGGTCTTCGTGCTGCTCTATCGCGAAGGGCTGATCTATCGCGACTACCGGCTGATCAACTGGTGTCCGCGTTGCGAGACGGCGCTGTCCGACCTGGAAGTCGAGCACAAAGACGTTGTGGGGGGCCTCTGGTATATCCGTTATCCGCTCGCAGATGGCAGTGGCAGGAGCATAACCGTCGCGACGACGCGGCCCGAGACGATGCTCGGCGATACCGCCGTCGCGGTCCATCCCGAGGACGCCCGCTATCGCGACGTGGTCGGCAAGCTGGTGCGGTTGCCACTTACCGATCGCGAAATTCCAATCATCGCGGACGATACGGTCGATCAGGAATTCGGCACGGGCGCGGTCAAGATCACACCCGGGCACGATTTCAACGACTTCGCGACCGGCCGGCGCCATCAGCTCGCGCAAATCTCGGTGATGGATACGCATGGACGGATGTCCACCGCGGCGGGTATCTATCAGGGTCTTACCAGCGAGGAATGCCGGCGCAAGGTAGTCGCCGACCTGGAGGAGCGCGGACTGCTCGAGAAGGTCGAGCCGCACAAGCATGCCATCGGGGTCTGCTCGCGTTGCGACACCGTGGTCGAGCCGATGCTGTCGTTCCAGTGGTTTATGGCGGTGAACAAGCAGGGGGCGGCCGAGTCCGCGAGGCGCGGCCAAAGACAAGACGGCGAGTCGCTGGCCGGCAAGGCGATCGCGGCGGTCGAGCGCGGCGCCACGAAATTCTTTCCCAAGCGTTGGGAGAACACCTATTTCTCGTGGATGCGCAACATCCAGGACTGGTGTATCTCGCGCCAGCTCTGGTGGGGCCATCGGATTCCCGCCTACTGGTGCACGAGCTGCGCGGGCGAGCCGATCGTGGCCGAGGAACGGCCGGCGGCCTGTCCACGCTGCGGCAGCGATGCGCTCCGGCAGGACGAGGACGTGCTCGACACCTGGTTCTCGTCGGGGCTGTGGCCCTTCTCGACCCTCGGCTGGCCCGAGCGGACGGCTGACCTCGCGCGCTATTATCCGACGAGTCTGCTGCTGACCGGCTTCGACATAATCTTCTTCTGGGTCGCGCGGATGATGATGTTCGGGCTCAAGATCAACCCCAACGGCGCCGAGGCGATGGCGGAGCAGGTGCCGTTTCGCGACGTCTATATCACGCCGCTGGTGCGCGATCAGTTCGGCAAGAAGATGACCAAGTCGCGCGGCAACGTGGTCGATCCGCTCGAAATCATGGAGCGGTACGGCACCGACGCGGTGCGTTTCACGCTGGCGCAACTGAGCGTGCAGGGTCGCGATCTGATCCTCTCCGACGACCGGCTGGCGGCGTCGCGGGCCTTCGCCAACAAGATCTGGAACGCGGCGCGCTTTGTCCTGATGAACCTCGAAGGCGCGCCGCAACCGCTGCCGCCGGTCGCGTTCTCACAACTCGGACTTGCCGAACGCTGGATTCTGAGCCGGCTCGATAACGCGATTCGCGAAGTCAGCACAGCGATCGACGAGTACCGCTTCAACGACGCCGCGCTGATCGTCTACCAATTCGTCTGGCACGAGTTCTGTGACTGGTATATCGAGCTGGCGAAGGAGCCGCTCAAGGCGGGCGGTGAGCGTCAGGCGGCGGCGCGCTACGTGCTCGTGACCTGCTTCGACCGGATGCTGCGGATTCTCCATCCGTTCATGCCGTTTATTTCCGAAGAGCTGTGGCAGGCGCTGCGTCCGTACCTCAGTGATACGGATCTGGCCGAGCATCTGGCGATTGCGGAATGGCCAGCACCGATGACCGTCAATCCATTGACAGAAGCAGAAGCCCGAGAAATGACGCGTGCTATTGAGGCGACTGAAACTATCAATTCGCTTCGTTCACTACTTGGATATCATCCGGGCCAGCGAGTTTCGGCTAATACTATTCCGCACGCAGGCACTGATATGAGCGGGATCGAGTCTTGGCGAAGCTACGTGCTTACGCTCGGCAAGGTCGAGAACTTCCAGATTTTATCTAGCTCGACGCCGTCGCGGCCGCGAGGAGCCTATGGCCTCACCTCGTGGGCTGAGGTTGGCGTCGAGGCGCCAGAGGATTACGATTTCGACAAGGCGCGCGGGCTTATCCGCAAGAAGCTCGATGAGGTGCAGACCCATCTCAAGCGCAATCAGGAACGCTTTGAAAACCCCGGCTTTCGTGCCAAGGCTGACGCGGAGACGATCGCGGAAATCGAGCAAAAGATCGAAGAGTTGAAGGTGCAGAAGAAGACGCTGGAAGCGCAACTGGAGCAATTGCAATAGTTCGGATTCGGGATTCTTCGCTTCGCAGACTCCGCTCAGAATGACAAAAGTGGTTTTTCAGCGCAGAAGTAGCAGCGTCATTCTGAGAGTTCGTGAACTTTTGCCGATTTGGTCCATCAAG
>JBKQPD010000249.1:0-34468 GCA_052145175.1 Binataceae bacterium (SeqCode)
CGCTGCTCTTAAACACCTCTCCTTGTCCAGGGAGAGGTCGCGCGAGCGTCGCGAGCGCGGGTGAGGGCATCTCACTCGGCAGGGCGAATGTGACTCTGCAAAAATTCACAAACTCTGAGCGCAGCGAAGAATCCCGGTCTTCAGATTCTTGACGCAGCTCCAGGGGGCGGCCGAGATAGAGACTCGCCTGCTCGCTCCGTTCGCCAAGCCTCACTCCACTAGCGTTCTTTTTTGCGCGTGCCCTCGAGCAGCTTCAGCAGCGTGTAGACGGTCTCGGTCGCCGGCACGCGCATATTGTGACGCCGCGCCGCGCGCACGACGGCGCCTGAAATCGCTTCGTATTCGAGCGGCTTGCCCTTTTCCAAATCCTGCAGGGTCGAGGTCTTGATCGCGTGCGCGTTGAGCGCCTTGTAGATCTGCTCGAGTTGCCAATCCACGCGCTCGTCGACCACGTTGGCGCCCTCGGCGCGCCCGACCGCGAGGGTCTCGAGCATCAGCGTGCGCACGAGTTGGTAGCCGTCCGGGTCGTCGAGCATCTGGCCGAGCGTCGTGCGGGTCAGTGCGCTCACGCTGTTGGTGCTGTTATTGCCCATCAGCTTGTACCAGCGGATGGCCTTCAGGTCGGTGCTGAGCTCGCCCAGGATACCGGCGCGTTCGAATAGCGCCTTCAGTCTTTGCGCGCGCGGCGTCTCCCGGCCGTCGAGTTCACCGAATTCGATCACGCCGAGCGCGGTATGCAGCAACTTGCCGGGCGCGACGATCTGTGCGCCGATGCGTGAATTGCCGCCCATCACGCACTCGCGCGGAAAAAAGCGGCAGAGGATCTCTTCGTTCTCGACGCCGTTCTGGATCGTCATCAGGATGCCGTCCGGCGTGAGGCAGCCCTTGAGCTGCTGCGCCGCGGGCTCGGTGTCGTACGACTTGACCGCGAACAGAATCAAATCGTAGGGCGCGAACTCCGTGGGATCGCCGGTCGCGCTGACCTTCACCTGGAAGTCGCCCTTGTAGCTCTTGACGTCGAGGCCGTGCTCCTTGAGCGCGCGCAAGTTGTCGCCGCGCGCGCAGAGCGTTACATCCTCACCGGCCTGCTGCAGCCGCGCCCCGTAATAAGCGCCGACCGCCCCCGCTCCCATGATCAGGATTCTCATGTTTTCTTTTCGTTCACCTGCCCGGCTTAGTCAAGCGCGGGCAAATCTTGCGGCGCCTAGACGATAAACTCCGTCAGGTATTGATTCACTATTTCGGGGCGTTCCTGCTGCACCCAGTGGCCGGAGTCCGCGACGTACTTGATCGTAAACGGTCCGTTGAAGAGCCCTTCCATGTCGTAGGTCAGTTCCTTGCCGAGTGCGACGTCGTGCTCGCCCCAGACGAGCAGAGTGGGCGCCTGAATCTTGCGCATGAGCCAGTGCTCGGGCGGCGGTGCCAGGAGGAAATCGCGGCGTTTGAGCGCGCGGTAATAGTTGACGGCCGCGGTTGCCGAGTAGGGTTGGCGGAAGGTCGCGCGAAATTGCGCCAGGTCCTCCGCGCTGAAGGCCGCCTTGTTATATGCGCTCATGCGGATCAAGCGGGGCACCAGTGCGGACCCCCGCGCCCAGAGGAGCGTGTCGGCGAGCAGCGGGATCTGAAAAAAGAGCATGTACCACGAGCGAAGCATCTGGCTCGGATTCGAGTGGACGTGCTCGAGAAATTTGCGCAGATGCGGGCAGTTCATCACGCATAGCCGCTCGACCCGGTCGGGGCGAATCTGCGCCGTCGCCCACGCCACCGCGCCGCCCCAGTCATGTCCGACGACCGTCGCGCGTTGATAACCGAGCGCTTCGATCAGCCCGGCGACGTCACCGACCAGCTTCTCGATGCGATAGTTCTTGACACCACGCGGCGCGTCGGTCTCGCCGTAGCCGCGCATCTCGGGCGCAACGCAGTCGAAGCCGGAGGCGAGCGCGCGCAACTGATGGCGCCACGAATACCAGCTCTCGGGGAATCCGTGCAGCATCACGACCAGCCGCGTGCCCGTGCCGGCGCGTGCGACGCGCATGTTCAGGCCGTTGGGGAGCGTGATCTTTTCGAAATGCCAAGGGTCGGCCATGGTTCGCTCTTCTTTATTTTGGCCGCGCGTCGCAGACTCCGTTTCTCGAACGCAGCTCGCAGACTCGCTTGCTCGTTCCGCTTCGCTCCACTGGCGCGCCCCCTGGTCCGTGCCTCCGGCACGGTCGTTTTCAATTTTGGCCGCGGTCCTGGGCTCGCCCGCGTCCAGGAGCGGCTTCGCGCGATAGCTCTTGCGCCGTCTGACGTGTTAAATCCGCTGAGCGAAATCGTGTCATCCCGCGTGACGGAGCGCCAGCCGATTCCCACGAGCGGGTGGCATTAAATGTGGAGCTTGCGAATGAAGAAATTGCTCGCCGCGCTAATCGTCTTCTCGGCCATCGCGATTGCCACGCCCGGACCCAGCGCTTCCGACCTGAAGGGTCCGCCGCCCGAGCAGGCGTTGCAGCAATTGCTCGACGGCAACAATCGCTTCGTCCAGCAGCGGTCGATCCATCCGGACGCGCGGCCCTCCGACGCACCGCAACATCCGTTGGCCGTCATCCTTTCCTGCTCCGATTCGCGAGTACCGCCCGAGCTGGCTTTCGACCAGGGTGTCGGCAAGCTCTTCGTGGTGCGGGTCGCCGGCAATACCTACGACCGGCTGGCGCTGGAGAGTATCGAGTACGCGGTGGGGCACCTCGGCACGGGGCTCATCCTGGTGATCGGCCACGACCAGTGCGGCGCGGTGACCGCCGCGGTCAAAGCCTACCCGGATCCGAAGGTCGGCCCGATGCTCGAGAATATCTATCCGGCGGTACGCGCGACGCAGAAAGCACCCGGCGACAAAGTTTCAGCTGCAATCGACGCCAATGCAATTATGATCGCGCAACGCCTGCGTAAAGATCCTGCGCTCGCCGCACACATCCAGGCCGGCGACCTGACGATTCTCCCGGCACGCTATATCCTCGCCACCGGCAAGGTCTACATGCTACCGCCGCAATGATGCGTGGCGCTTTACGCCGCGCATGCGCCGGCGAGGCTGCACACCGCGACGCTGCGACGGCCCTCGCGCAGGTCGTTGCGGTCGAAGCCGTTCGTCAAGTAGCCGAACGAGATCCCGGTTGCGGGATCGGCCCATCCAATCTGTCCGCCGAAGCCCGGATGGCCGAAAGCCTCGGCCGAGTTGGTTCGTCCGAAGCCGCGCAGATTGGCTTTGCCGTCGCCGCCCGCGACCACGATTCCCAGCGCTCGATTCGCCGTCATCCCGCGCGCCGGATCGATCAGATTCCCGCTGCGGATACGCCGGGCCTCGCGCAGCATCGCGGACTGCCAGATGCGCTTGCCGTCGTGCGCGCATCCGTCATTGAGCAGCGCCTGATAGAACAGCGCGATATCGCCCGCCGTCGTCATCAGGCCGCCCGCCGGAAAATCAGCGTCGCGGACCTCGGGATCGTTCATTTCGAGCACCACGCCCTCGTTGATCGATCCCATGTTGGCGCGCGGCGGCGTGACGCCGAGCTTCGTATATTCTTCGGCCTTGGCCGGCTCGCCGACCCATTTGACGTCGGCCATTCGCGCCTGCAGGGGCCGTGGCAGTCCGATCCGCAGGTCGGGGAGACCGAGGGGTTCCGCGATCCGCTCGCGGACGAAGTCGCCGAGCCGCTTGCCGCTAATCCGCTCGATCGCCTCGGCGATCGGCCAGTAGTTCGCATGGATATGGTAGACGAACTTCTCGCCGGGAGGATGCTCGGGACGCCACTGCGCGAAGCGCTCGAGCCGGCGCTTGCGATCGCCCCATTCCTTGAACGAGCCGGGCGCGACCGGGATGCCTGCCGTGTGGATCAGGAGATGCTCGATCGTGGTGGTCTCCTTGCCGTTGGCGCCGAACTCGGGGACGTACTTGACGATCAGGTCGGCGGGATCGATCTTGCCCTCCTGAATCAGGAGCCACAGGGCGGACGACGTGATCGCCTTGGTTGCCGACATCGCGACGAAGAACGTTTCATCGGTGGCCGGCCGCTCGACGCCACCCTGGACCGCGCGCCCGAAGGTCTTCATCGCGGCGATTTTGCCCTTGCGCGCGATCGCGACCTGGCAGGCCGGCAGGATACCCTCTTTGACGTCGCGCTCGGCGCGATCCATCAGGGCCTGCACCTTATCCGGATTAAGTCCGACTTCTGCTGTGTTATCGGCAAAGAAATTCTGCGACGGCATCGTAGGGTCTCCTTCGGGAGGCGGCTTTGGTTATAGGTGCGATAATCCGTCACTTGCGCGGTCGCACGCAAGACACCCGCGCTTCTGAGGAGAGTCTTCGATGATCTCCGCGCGCCTGTTACGATCGCGCTATGGCTGACGCAGATCTGCTTTTTGAACTTGCGCGCTTCGTCGAGCGGGTCAGTGCGATCGCCCGCACCGGGCTCGCCTTCAACTCGACCGGCTTCGACGCGGAGCGGTACGAAGAACTGCTGCGCGAGGCGGCGCGGATGCGCGGGGCGCTCGAATCCGTCGAGGCGCCGGCGCAGGAGGCGCTCTACCGCGAATGGCGCGAGCAGGTGCTGCCCGGCTACGACGGGTACGTGACCGCGGCGGTCGGATGCGGCGCGATCGTGTTCAATGAGCGCGACGAGCTGCTGATGATCCTGCGGCCCAATGGGCGCTGGTGGTACCCGACCGGCTTCTGCGAGGTTGGGGTCTCGCCCGCCGAGAACGTCGCGCGCGAGGTGCGTGAGGAGACCGGCTTCATCGCGCGGCCGGTGCGGCTAATCGGCGTGACCGACAGTCAGAAACTCGGCTCGCCGATGCGCCATATCTACTCGATGCTCTTCTACTGTCGGCTCGACGGCGGCGCGCCGAACCCCCATCCGCTCGAAGCGCTGGATCTGGGCTTTTTTCCGCTCGATCGCTTGCCGGAGCCGATGCACGGCACGAGCCGCAAATGGGTGAAGCTGGCCCACGAGTTTCACTTCGAGGGCCGCATCGAGCCGTATTTCGATCCACTTTGACGCCTCTAAAAAAGCGCATGGGTCCGCCCAACTGGCTAATACAATCCGGCTGTGCTCGCGAACTTTCACAGCGCGCGTACAGCCTCCTCGACCTTGCGCGCCAGCCGGGTGTAATCGTCACCTTCAAGTTTCAGCGGAGATCCAAAGGTCACTTCGACGGGCCCCGGATGAATCATCCTGGAGGAATGGGGCAATACGCGGCAAACGCCGCGCAAGCGAATCGGCACAATCGGGACACGCATTCTTGAGCCGATCATTCCGACGCCGGGCGCAAATGCATGGATTTCGTCGGTAAGGCTATGGCCGCCCTCCGGGAAGATCAGGATCGACCAACCATCGCTTACGAGTTCGCCGATATGGCGGACCGTGTCACGGACCCCAATCTCTTGCTGTGGGAGGGGAAAGCCGTTGAAGAGGAGCGTGGCGAGAAAGAAGTTGAGGCTATTAGTCATCACCTGGACGAATGGGTATCCTTCCGGGTGGAAGCGAGCATCGAAGAACTCCTTCCACATCGCGGGCGCAACCGAGTACCGCCATCGTGGTGGTAACGTGCTCAGAATTACCGGCAGGTCGAGATAGCTCTGATGGTTCGCGGCGAAGATAACCGGCCCGGCGAGTTGCTGTAATACATCGAGTCCACTGACCTTGATGCGTGCGCACAGCCGCGTAATGGGGAGTACGAGTCCAGCCTGAGTCACGCGGCGGATGAGTTTCGCAACACCGCCCCGATTCCATTCGATGAATTCCAAAGCCTGTCGTGCGGCCGCTGGCCGGGAGATCTGCTCCACAAGATCGGCCACATGCCGCGCATTGCGAAAGGCGGCTTCGTCGATTGTCGTGTTGAAGCGCTCCTCCAGTTCGACCATCAATTCAACCTGCTCGAGGGAGGTCAGACCGAGTTCTTCGAGTGAGGTCGCGGGAGTGATGGTCCTGCCGGGAGCGTACGTGCCGAGGAGTTCCGCAAGTTTGTCGGGCGCGGTGGCGGCTACCGGCGGACTTCCGGCATCGACCCATTTCTCAATCACCGAACGCTTGAGCTTCCCCGTGCCTTCCGTTCGCGGCAACTCGCCCGCCGTCCACACTGTGCCACTCCGAATCTTCTGATGATCCTCGAGCAGCTCATTGGCCTGGCGTACGACATCGTCCTTGTTCACTCCCGGCTCCAGTACAAGCACGGCGTGAACGCGTTCCCGGCCAACTACCGCGGAGTCGCGGACTCCAGAAACGCGGCTCAGGATGAGTTCAACGTCTTCCGGAAATACCTTGAGACCCTCAGGCGTGACGATCATCTCCTTCTTGCGGCCGCGCACGCTCAGGTAGCCGTCCTGGTCGATCACCCCGATGTCGCCGGTGTGAAACCAGCCATTCTCAAACGCTCCAGACGCCTCGACCGGCGCGCTAAAGTAACCCGGCGATACGACTTCACCGCGAACGAGGATTTCGCCGTCGGATGCGATACTCACATCGACGCCCGAGATTGGCTTTCCGACGGTGCCGGGCTTGAGATGAAATGGGTGATTGAAGCTGACGACCGGTGCGGTCTCGGTGAGTCCGTAGCCTTGGACGACCATGAAACCGAGTTGGCGCCAGAACCTCTCGAGTCCCACTTCAAGCGGCGCGCCGGCGATTACGAAGCCAATGAACTTCAAGCCAAACAATCCGTGCACCTTTCGGTAACGCCATCGACGGACGAGCCAGTGTGAATCGTCCTCCTTGATCCGGGCGAGTTCGGGAAATCGGTTGACCACGTACTGGCGGAGGACCGCGAGAATTTTCGGTACCGCCACGAGGAATGCGACGCGCCGGCCGTGAATTTGCCTGATTACCTCGTGGGGCGCGTAGCTGGGCATAAAAATCACGACGCCCGGCAGCATCGGCGGGAAAAATGTTGCGAGCGCCTGACCGAACATATGGCTTAGCGGCAGGAGATTGAGGAAACGAATGGGCCTCAGAGCGCGCACGTAGCGGTGGTATCGCTCCACCTCTCGTGCGATCGGATTCAGGTCAGCAACAACGTTCCGGTGCGTTATCAGTACGCCTTTGGGAGTGGCGGTTGAGCCCGAAGTAAAGACAATTTCGGCCACATCGTCGGGGCGAATCTCACGCACCGGTTCCCGGCGCCGTTCTTCGTCGCCAAGCTCGATGTCTTGAAGCCGCCAGATCGGTATTGAACCTTCGAGCGCGGACGTCTTTACCTCGCCTCCGACAAGGATCGCGCAGGCCTGCACAACGCGCTGTATGTTCGCCACCACGTTGGCTGACGTTCGGGAATCGACTGGAACAACGACTACTCCTTCAAGGAGGCAGCCCCAAAAGGCTGCCAGCCATTCCGGCCGGTTCTCCGACCAGATGAGTACTTTCTCGCCTTTGACGATCGAGTTCGCGCGAAGCCGCATCGCGAAAGTGCGCGCCGCCGCACAGAGCTGGCGATAGGTGTGACTCCAGCGCCGATAACCGTCGTCCCATATGACGAATTCTTCGGGACGATCCGCGAAGCTCTCAAAGAAATCGAGGAGCGTCCGTCCCGGCGAAAGAATATCATGAAGCTCCAATGCGCGGAATTTCGTCACGCTGCTCCTGAGTCAGATCGGCGACGTGCACCGTCTGATCGCGAATCGCCCGTGCCGCGTTACATAAGCAGGTACGCGAAACAAATTCTCGCCCGCCACCTCCAATATGTCGGCGGTTTCGTCGAGAATCTTCGCAACTTCGTAGTTCTCCACCCTCGCGGTTGGCGTCCGGAGCGAGCGCACAGCGCAGAACTTGAGCGGGAAGGGTTATACGGCCTCTACCCAAGCGATAAGGCCGCAGTTGGGTCGATCGGAGCCAACTTCACTGTCGCTGTTCGCGCCACTTCGGCTTCTCATCGATCTTTCCCCACGGCTGTTTCGGGCATCGCTTAAGCGGCCGTGTTCCCAGCTGCCTCCAGCCATAGTTTTTTCAAATCTTTGGGTAGCTGACTCATCACGTGCCATGCCTCACCCTCCAGGGCATTGGCGCTGCCGACCATCTTCTGGAGTTCCGCGAAGACCGCTATGACCGCGCGCCGGGCCTCAGCGTCATCGGGCAACGATGCGATCTTGCGAACGTCGCCGATAAATTCTGCCGCGTGAACTCGCCGCACCGGCTGATGGGATTTTTCGTGTGATGTCCACAGCTTTTTCAAGGCGTCAGGCATCTGCGCCGCGAGGTGCGAGCCTTCAAGAGCGGTCAGGCGCTCACGGAGTTCCTGAAAGACTACAAAAGTTATCGCCTCGGCGCGCTGTTCATCACATGCGATTCGTTGCGCTACTTCGCGGATAAATGCTTTTCCTTCCATGGTCGCTCCTTTCAGCGTGTTTCTTCACTCACACATCAAGAATGATACGCGCGCGCCACCCGTCAGGTGATTTTTCGACGGATAATTGATGGTACGTAACAGCTTTAATCTCTCCGTGAAACGCGTGGCGAGTCGGGTCGAAAGGTTCGCCGTGAACTGTGACGCGTAGTGCTCGATCCGCTTCCTCGACTGAGGCGTCGCACCAGATGAATCCTTCCACCATGAAGATCTGGAGCAACTCGGTGAGCAGATCGTGCATCAGGTCCGCGTCGTTCTCGGCCTCGACCACGATCAGCCGCTGCTCGGTCGCGGCGGCACCGGCCACTTCGACCAGCAGGGAAGCGAGGGCGACAACCGCGCGACGGAATAACTCGACGCGCGTGGGAGCAGTCAGTTCGATTCCCCGATCGCCGGTGTGTTCAAACTCGCGAAACAGCGGTGCATCCGCGGATTGCGTGGTAGTTGTTTTGTCCGACATCAGCCCTTGATAACGGCGAAAGGTTTGAGTCTCGCGACCCGCCGTGTAATACCTGCGGCTTCCATCACCTCGACCACGTCGGCGACATCCTTGTATGCGTAGGGCATCTCCTCGGCAATGCCGGCCCGGCTGTGAGCACGAACAGTCACCCCGCGTCTCTTTAATTCGGCGTTCAGGTCACGCCCGCCAGCTTCTTTTTTGGCTTTCATCCTGCTCATCAACCGACCGGCGCCGTGGCATGATGAGCCAAAGGTCTCACGCATCGCCGTTTCGCGCCCCACCAGGACAAACGAGTACCGGCCCATATCGCCCGGAATCAGCACGGGTTGACCAAGTGGACGCAGAGCCTCAGGCAGAGCGGGATGGCCGGGGCCAAAAGCCCGGGTGGCGCCCTTGCGATGCACGCAAACGCGGCGCCGACGGTCTGCCACGCTGTGCTCCTCGAATTTGGCGATGTTGTGGCAGACGTCATACACCAGCGCGAAGCTCAGCTCGCGCGGCGCGATCGCGAGCGTTTCCAGCAACGCCTGCTCCGTAAGGTGCATCATCACCTGCCGATTGCACCAGGCGAAGTTCGCCGCCGCGGCCATCGCGCCCAGGTAAGCCCGCCCTTCGGGCGAGCTGATTGGGACGGCGGCGAGCTGCCGATCGGGCAGAGCGATTTCATAGCGGGCCATCGCGCTGCCGACAACTTTGAGGTAGTCGTCACAAGTTTGGTGGCCCAGGCCGCGCGAGCCCGAATGAATCATAACCGTTACGTGACCGACTTCGAGTCCCAACGCGTCGGCCAGCCGGGAATCATAGATTTCGTCGACGCGGCCGAGTTCGAGAAAATGATTCCCGGACCCGAGCGTGCCGAGTTGCTTTGCGCCACGCTGATATGCGCGCTCGCTTACACGGTCAGGGTCGGCGCCCGCGAGCCTGCCGCCTTCTTCGGTATGTTCGAGGTCGCGCTTGGTGGCATATCCGTTACGCAGCGCCCATTGGGCGCCCTCGCTGACCACTTCCTTGAGTTGGTCGATGGAAAGTCCCGGAATCGCGCCCGAGGAGCCGATTCCGGCCGGTATCTTCGCGAAGAGCGCGTCGGCTAAGCGATCGATCCGCGACTCGACGAAGCTGAACGGCAGGTGGGTGCGGGCCAGACGCACGCCGCAATTGATGTCATAACCGACTCCGCCCGGCGAGATAACACCTTCGTCACCGTCGACCGCCGCCACACCACCGATGGGGAAGCCGTAGCCCCAATGGATGTCAGGCATCGCGAGAGAATAGCCGACAATTCCGGGAAGACACGCAACGTTGGCGACCTGCGTGAGAGCCGGATCCTCGCGCATATCGTCGATCATTTTCGCACTGGCGTAGACTCTTCCGGGTACCAGCATGGCGCCGGTTTTCGGAATCTCCCAGAGATAGTCGCTGAGCTTAACGAGTTCCATCTTTTCGTGGACAGTACGCTATTAGCGTATCGCCACAGCACACATTCTCATACGATTTGCCTAAGCGAATCGTTTTGATTGAAGACTCAGTATCGGCATTCCACGTCATCTATGTGTCAGAAGTTCGGCCATTGATTCGCCAACGTTGAGCCGCCCAACCGCCTCGGCCAGCATCGACGCAAGACTCACCACCTGCAGCGGCAGCGAATCGTGCGCCGGCGTGGGAAGGCTGTCGGTTACCACGATTCGTTGCAGCGGCAGAGCTGAAAGCCGATAGACCGCGGTACCGACCAACAATGCGTGGCTGGCGACGACCGTAATCTCGGGCAAACATCCACCGGCAATGAGAGCCCTCGCGGCAGCTTCGATCGTTCCGCCAGTTGAGATCATGTCGTCAACGATCACGGGCCGGCGGCCGGCCACCTCACCCACGATGCCGCGCACCCTTACGGTTTCCCCGCTCAGTCGAATCTTGTGAGCGATGGCGATCGGTCGACGCAGCAGTTCCCCGTACGTCTCCGCCAACTTAACTGCGCCCAGATCGGGCGCGACAATCACGGTTTCGTCGGCGACCAATTCCTCGACCGCGTTCGCGAGCAATGAAACCGCGCTCAGGTGCTCGAGGGGCACACCAAAGAATCCTTCCAATGAAACCGTATGGAGATCGACGGCGACAATCCGCTCGAAGCCCGCCAAGCGCAACACATCAGCAATCAATCGTCCGCCAACTGCTTCACGCCCCTTGGCCCGGCGATCTTGCCGCGCATACGCGAAATAAGGGATGACCGCGGTGAGACGGGCGGCACCCGCCCGCCGGCAGGCGTCGGCAAAGAAGATCAGCTCCATCAAATTACCGTCTACCGGAGGACCGGTCGGCTGGACGACGTAAACGTCGCAGCCGCGCACGCTGCCCTCGATTTCAACATGAAGCTCGCTGTCGGGAAACCGGGTGATCACCGAGCGACAGACCGCGGTTCCGAGCCTTTCGGCAACGGAGTCCGCAAGTGACGTATTGCCGGAGCCGGCTAGCACAACCAGATTCATGCGAATCCATCCGCACTGGATCGGTAATCGTTCACGCGCTCTCGTTGAGTATCACTAGACGTACCTCTAACCAATCTCGCAGCTTTGCTCGAACCATTTCAAACAAATTCGACGCTCGGGCTCGTCGACCTGCCGCGACGGGTCGCCGTTCCAGCGCCGTACGTTCTCACTCGCCCATTTAGCCGCGAAAACGCGAAAAACACGTGCCGCGGTTGACGCGGTGTGTTAAGGGATGATTAACTAAAGTGTCAAATTGACGCAAAGTCGGCACGGTACGATGGGCTTGAGGATGAGGTTTGGGGGGCGTGGCGGCCGAGCCTGGGAGGACGACATGAACCTGCAACCTGTAATCAACGGCGCGGAACTCCAACGCAAACTCGGCGTGCTGCACGACGAGCAGTACACGCGCGAGCTCTGTGATCATTTCGCGGATATCATTGGCGAAATCCGCCGGCTCAAGGTCGAGCGCCGGGCGGTCGTGCTGGCGCACAACTATCAGCGGCCGGAGATCTTCGAAGTCGCGGATTTTGTCGGCGATTCGCTTGAACTGGCGGTCAAGGCGCGCGAGGTGCGCGACGCCGAAGTGATCGTCTTCTGCGGCGTCCATTTCATGGCCGAGACCGCCAAGGTCTTCAATCCCGGGCGCCGGGTGCTGCTGCCAGATATGCGCGCCGGATGCTCGCTGGCGGACGCGGTGACGGCCGAGGCGCTGGCCGAGCGCAAGGCGGAGCTGCTGCCGCTCTACCCGGACTTGAAGGTCGTCTCGTACGTGAACTGCACGGCCGACGTAAAAGCTTTGTCGGACAGTTGCTGCACGTCGGCCAACGCGGTCAAGATCGTGAACGCAATCGCTTCCGACAATATCCTGTTCGTCCCCGATCAGAATCTGGCCAACTACGTCCAGACCCAGACCAGCAAGCGGATAATTTCATGGGACGGTAACTGTTACGTCCACCATCAGATAACTCCGGCCGAGGTAGAAAAGGTCAAGGCCGGCATCCCGGGTCTGATCGTGCTGGCGCATCCGGAGTGCCGCAAGGACGTTCTGGCGATCGCCGACGCGGTCCTGTCGACCAGTGCGATGGTCCGTTACGCGGAGCAGAGTCCGGCGGATAAGTTCCTGATCGTCACCGAATGCGGACTGTCCGATCGGCTGCTGATGGAGATTCCCGACAAGCACTTCTACAAAGCCTGCAAGCTTTGCCGCTACATGAAGATGATCACGCTGCAGGGCACGCTCGATTCGCTGGTCAATCTGCGTTATGAGGTCACGCTCTCCGCGGAGGTGCGGGAAGGCGCCAAACGCGCTCTGGAGCGGATGCTCGAGCTTGGGGCCTGAGCCGTTCAGCGCCGCGGACACCGCAAAGGACGACGCCGCGCAGCCGCGCGGCGGCAAGCGGGGGCACTCGCGCGACGCGCGGCCGAAGGTGGCGGTCGACACGGTACTGTTCGCGATCGAAAGCGGCCGGCTCAAATGCTATCTCGTGCGGCTGACGCGCGGTCTGGCGGCGGGCAAGTGGGCCTTTCCAGGGCGACTCGTGCGGGTCGGTGAGATGCTCGACGAGGCGGCGCGGCGTGAGCTGGAAGCCGCGACCGCCCTGCGGAATCCCTATCTGGAACAACTCTTCAGCTTTGGCGACCCGACCCGGGACCCGAAGGCGCACGTCGTCTCGGTCGCGTACCTGGCGCTGACCGACGACCCGCACGCCGTCTTCGCGCGCTCGAGCCGCTATTCGGCCGGGCGCTGGTTCGAAGTCGACGCCCTCCCGGAGCTTGCGTATGACCACGCCCTGATGGCCGACTATGCCTTGAGGCGGCTCAAGGGCAAGTTCGAATACACCAATATCGCCTGCCATATGCTGCCCGCGACCTTCACCTTCGCGCAGCTCGAAGAACTCTATGCGACGGTGCTCGAACGCGCTCTCGATCGGCGCAATTTCCGCCGCCGGATCCTCGCCACGGGCCTGCTCCGGCGCCTGCCCGGCGAGCGGCGTGGCGCCCATCGGCCGGCCGCCCTCTATCAGTTTAATAGACGCAGCTTGCAGATAATCGAAATGCTATAGTCCTTGTGGGAGATTCTATGTCGTCGAAAACATGGACGGGGCTGCTGACGAGCGGCGCGGTGGTACTGTTGGTCGCGCTGGCCGGCGCGGGGGTCTATCGGGTCAACACGGCGCATAGTGCGGCGCTGGTCGGCGACGGCCTGACGCTCAATCCTGACCAGTTTCAAGGCGCTACCCGGCAGGCTTATACGGTCGCGCAGCAGCATCCTGAACTGCTCGCGCAACTGCATTGCTACTGCGGATGCGAGCAGCACGACGGTCACAAGAGCCTGCTGGACTGCTTTCGCAGCACGCATGGCGCGACCTGCGAAATCTGTGTCGGCGAAGCTGTCACCGCGGGCCAGCTGGCCGACAACGGCATGCCGGTCGAGCAGATTCGCGAGACCTTGCGCCAGCGCTACGCCCACGGGAGTTAGGTTTTGAACGGACTGGTTTCATCGTACGTTCAGCATTTCAGCTACGCCGGGCTGTTCCTGGTGCTGATCCTGTGTGGTCTCGGACTGCCGGTGCCGGAGGACCTCGCCTTGCTGGCCGGCGGCTTTATGGTCTATCGCGGGACCACGGCCTATCCCTGGACGTTGCTCGTCGCGCTGGTGGGGGTGGTGGCCGGCGACAACTCGCTTTTTTTCCTTGGCCGCCGATTCGGGACCGCACTCATCTCGTATCTCGAAGTAGGGCGGCCTAATTCGCAGCGGCGGATCGATCGGCTCAAGGAGTTTATGGAGCGTCACGGCCATCTCGCGATCTTTTACGCCCGGTTTCTGGCCGGCGCGCGCGCACTGGTCTACGTAACCGCTGGCTCGATCGGTTTCGACTTCAACCGCTTCTTCATTTACGACGCGCTTGGTGCGCTGATCTCGGTCCCGCTCGTCGTGACGCTGGGCTATCTGTTTGGTCCGCAAATCGAGCGCGCAGTCGCCTATGTCGGCGGCTTCGAGCGCTTGATATGGTTCGCGGTCATCGCCGCGATGCTCTACCTTGCATCGCGCGCGTGGTTCGCTTCGCGCCCGGTGATCCCCGATGAGGGCTGACACGACCGGCGTGCCGCGCGCGCGCGCCCGCTGACGCCGGCCGTCCGCCATGCGAATCGCGCTGCCCGCTCTCAACCTCAAGGCCAAGCTGATCGCCCTGATGGTGACGCTGCTCGCGCTTACGCTCGGCGCCGAGATTATCGTCAGTCTGCGCGCCCAGGACACGATCGCGCGCACCACGGAGAAGAAGGTCCAGGACCTCGCGAGCGTGATCCAGATCAGCGTCCAGGAGCTCTCCTCGGTCAGCGCGATTGATCGCGACCGGCTGCAGAACTTCGTTGGCAAACTGCACACCAACGGCCTCGAGGTGTCGATCGCGTCCAGTCAGGAGCTGATCATCAATAGTTCCAATCCCAGGATGATCGGCGAAGCGCTCAACCCGGCGGTGGTCCGTACCCTGATGGAGTTGCGGACCAAGAATCCGAGCGAGCCGATCGCCGTACCGGGCCTGCGGGTGGGCCTCGCCGACCGTCAGAGCACGGTCTATTTCATCCCGGTCGAGGTCGAGGACCATCTGCTCGGCTATATTCAGGTGGTCGCCGACTTCAGTGACTTTGATCAGCCGCTGCGCGACTATCGCTGGCGGCTGGTGACGATCGGGCTCGGGATTTTCGCGATCGGCCTGGTCTTCGCCTACGTGATCGCCGAGCGTTACGTTGATCCGATCCACGCGGTCGCCAATGCGGCACGAAATATCGAGGCGCGGGGTCTCGAGCCGGTGCCGGAGGCGCCTCGGCGCGACGAAATCGGCCTGCTGACCCGCAGTTTCAACGGGATGCTCGCGCAACTGCGCCACGCGCGCGAACGCGAGCAGGAGTTGAACCGGCTCGAACGTTTTACGGCGCTGGGCCAACTGGCGGGCGCGCTCGCGCATGAAATCAAGAATCCGCTCAATTTCATCAGCCTTGCCCTCGACCGTCTGCGCACCCGCTATGCGCCTCCCGCGCCCGCCGGACGCGACGATTTCATCCATCAGATCGCGATCATGAAGGAGGAGATTCATCGACTCTCCGACATGGTTCAGACCTTTCTGCATTACGGGCAGCCGGTCGAGATTCATCCGGCGCCGACCGATATGCGGCAACTGGTCGACGGCGTGCTGGCGCTCAGTGAATCCAAGCTGAAGAGCCAGCGTATCGAGCTGGTCGAACGCGGCGACGTGGGCCACGTCACGCTCAGCGTTGACGCCGAAAAGCTGCGGACCTGTTTCGTCAACGTGGTCGCCAACGCGACGCAGGCGATGCCCGACGGCGGCCAGTTGATCGTGGACTTCGCCCATCAGAACGGCTCTTTGCTCGTAACTTTTGCGGATACCGGGGGCGGTATCGATCAGGAAATTGCCGCCCGGGTCTTCGAACCGTTCTTTACCACCAAGCGCGAGGGGATCGGCCTTGGCCTGTTCTTCTCGAAGGCGATCGTCGAAAAGCATGGCGGCACGATCGCCATCGGACCGAATCAGCCGCCGCCCGGCGCCAAGGTCACTTTCACCTTCCCGCTGCGCGAGGTACATAAGAAAGCATGACCCAGCAGGCT
This sequence comes from Binataceae bacterium (SeqCode), assembly GCA_052145175.1. Classification (GTDB taxonomy): domain Bacteria; phylum Desulfobacterota; class Binatia; order Binatales; family Binataceae; genus JAJPHI01. Next base: position 15,932 of record JBKQPD010000249.1, read on the forward strand.
TCCGTCCTGGTGGTCGAGGATAACGACCTCGAACGCCAAATTACCGCCGAGACTCTGCGCGAAGAGGGCTTTGCGGTCGAGGAGGCGGCCAACGGCCATCGCGCGATCGAGCTTCTGCAACTGAGCCGCTTCGACACCGTGCTCACCGATCTGATGATGCCCGGGATGTCGGGCGAGGAGCTGCTGATCAAGGTCAAGGAGCGCTATCCCGCGACGCAGGTGGTGATTCTCACCGCCCACGGCTCGATCGACAGCGCCGTCAAGGCCACCAAGGAGGGCGCCTTCAACTACCTGACCAAACCCACTGATCGCGAAACCCTGGTGATCGCGGTGGCGCGCGCGTCAGAGTTGGCGCACGAAAAGCAGGACAACCAGCTGCTGCGGCGCGAGGTCGCGGGCAAACTCCAGATTGAGGGGATCATCGGCCAGGACCCCGCCATCATGGATATTATCCGGATCGTGCAGAAGGTCGCGCCGTCGAACTCGACCGTGCTTATCCAGGGCGAGAGCGGCACGGGCAAGGAGGTGATCGCGCGCGCGATCCATCGGCTTTCGCCCCGCGCGCAGCGGCCCTTCGTCGCGATCAACTGCTCGGCGATTCCCGCCACGCTGATCGAGAACGAGCTGTTCGGTCATGAGCGCGGCGCCTTCACCGGCGCGACCGAGCGCAAAATTGGCCTGATCGAGAGCGCCGACAAATCGACGCTCTTTCTCGACGAGATCGCCGACCTCGATATCGGCCTCCAGGCCAAGCTGCTGCGCGTGCTGCAGGAGCGCGAGGTGCGGCGGGTCGGCGGCAACGAGTCGATTCGGGTCGACGTGCGGCTGCTCGCCGCCTCCAATCGCAACCTGGCGGACGAGGTCGCGGAGGAACGTTTTCGCGAAGACCTCTACTATCGCGTCAACGTCGTCACCATTACGCTGCCGCCGCTGCGTGACCGCCGATCCGATATCCCGCTGCTCGCGAGTCACAGTCTGGAGCGCTTCGCGCATATCTCCAACGGCACCCCCAAGGAGCTGACGCGCGAGGCGATGGAAGTGCTGCTCGATTATTCGTGGCCGGGCAATGTGCGTCAGCTCGAATCCGCGATCGAACGCGCGACGCTGCTCTGCGAGGGCGACAAGATCCTGCCGCGCGATCTGCCGCAGGAGGTACTAAGACGCAAGGCCGTTGGCAAGACCGACAAAGCCCGTGTGGGGGATCGTTTTGAGATTCCCGCCGAGGGGATCAACTTCGAACATTTCGAGCGCGACCTCATTATCCAGGCGATGGAGAAGTGCGACTGGGTAATCGCCAAAGCGGCGAAGATGCTCGGGATGAGTTATCGGACTTTGCAGTACCGGCTCGACAAATTTGGTTTGGGCAAACCCGAGGGCAAGGGCGCGCCGTCGGGGTCCTCCGCCAAACCGTGAGTTCGTTCAGGCCGCGCGTTACGTATAAACGTCACGTGCGCGACCGAAATTTGTTGCTGCGCAGTTAATTCGGAAAATTTCTCTCGCCTTTCGGCGCGCCTGACCGGACAATCATAGTCATTCGCGATGCGTGCCGGCTTCCAGGTGCGTGGCATGAAAACTGCGTCGTTGCTTATCGGGACTGGGCAGAAGTTCGCTTAGGGGGTGATTCTGCCGTCTTGCCTCGCAATGCACGAAAGCTCGCGCAAAATGCGTAAGCAGACCTTTGCGATGGTTACGTTCGAGGATGTGGGGAGTTGATGAGATGCACGGATGCAAGTGAATGCGAAACAGCTGACTTATGCGATAGACGAGGTGTTGTGCGACGGCCAGGCCGTAACCATTCGTGCGATCCGGCCCGGCGACCGAGAGCGGCTGGAGGGGCACTTCATGGCGCTGAGCCCCGATTCCCGCTATCGCCGCTTCTTTGGCCTGCGTCACAATTTTGGACCGCGCGAGCTCGATCGGCTGACCGCCCCGGACTATCCACTCCATCTTGCGCTGGTCGCCACCATTGACGATCAAAATGGCGACGAAGTGATTATCGGCGACGCGCGCTGCGTTGCCGCCCCGGCTCAACCGGATGTGAGTGAGCTCGCGCTCAGCGTGAGCGACGCGTGGCAAGGTCGCGGGGTTGCGACGATCCTATTGGAGCATCTAATACTCTGCGCCAGAAGCGCGGGTATCGGCAGGGTGACCGCCGAAGTGATGGCGTCCAACGCACCTGCGTTGCGTTTCCTCGTCGGCCACGGGTTCCAGGTCGCCGGACGTGCGTCGGGCGTCTGCAGCTTCGTGCGTTTTGTCGAAGCGCCTGCCGCGAGCGAGGACGCAACGTCGATCATCGCGATCAGGGAGCGCGCCTATCAGCTCTATCTCGCGCGCGGCGGCCGGGACGGGATGGACTTCGACGACTGGCTGCTCGCGGAGCGCGCGATGGCTCGCGATAGTTAAGCGCCTGGTGTTATACACGCCAGAGGCGAGCATTCCCCAGGACACCTGATCATGAGCAACGCAATTGTCTTGCCCCACGTAATTGGAGCCGGTAAAGACCGCGAGATACAAATCCTCCTGGCCGATCGGTGGCGGAAGTTGGTGCTTATCCAACTGCGACGCGGCGCTCTCCTGGCTGACCATTCGGCCCGGGTCCCGATCACGATTCAGGCGCTTGCCGGGAAAGGGAGTCTTCGCCTCGGGAGCGAAGAGCATGTCCTTACTCCAGGTGTCCTCGTGGCCGTCGATGCGCATGTAATCCACAATGTGCAGGGAGACCCTGACGTCGCGATTCTGGTTTCCTTCTTTCGCCAAGTTGAGTCGCGTGACGAGAACGACACGACGGCCCTGTTTGATTGACCGCCGCGGCGGCGCTCGGCGCGCTATTCGCCGCGAAGCGTGCGCGCGGTCGGCAGATAGACCCAGCATCGCCGCGGCTGACCGGCCGCGTCCGCCACCTCGATCTTCTCGCGGGTATAGAGGATCGGAAGCTCTTCGTAGCGATCGAGTTCGATGAAGTCCCGCGCGTTCAGGTCGAGCAGCAGGAGTCCCGTAATCACCGCGTCCGGCTGCCTGATGATATAGAAGTAGCGCGCGCGCCCGAGTGCATAGTCGCGCAGCGTCGCCGGCGCGGTCGCGACGGGCCGGCCCAGCAGCTCCATCCGGCGCGCCTCGTCGATCAGGCTGCCGTAGACGAACAGCGTCGAATCTTCGTCGCAGCGTGGCACGGCCGCCGGTGTTCCCTATGCCGGCTTCTTCAGTCCGAGCCGCTCGTAATACTTTGCCGGCACTTTGCTTTTGTCCTTGTAGATAATGAAGTTGCAGTGCTGCTGGCCGATCTGCGCCGCCGGCTCGATCACCACGAACGGCGCGCCGTGCGCCTCGATATCCTGCCGCTCCATGATTGGTTCGTGCGCGCAGTAGACCGGCAAGTCGTCGCGTCCGTAGGTCAGGAATTGTTTGCCCTTGAGCGTCAGCAGCGCGTCGGGACCCTCGTACTTGCCCTCGAGCACCAGCCGCCCGCCGCTCCCGCACGGCCGCATCTGCAGCACGATCTTTTCGTCGTCCTCCTCGATATGCAGCGGCATCAGATGGGCCCGCAGTCCCGCGACAAACATCTTGACCCGCGCGCGCAGCGCCGCGGCGTCCTCGCCCTGCGGCATTTTTTCGAGATTGGGCAACCACCACGACTTGACCCCGGCGTCCATCGCTTCCTCGAGCACCTGATCGCCGAAGCGCTTGCCGATAAAGCTCAGGGTCGCCGCCGCCCAATTCCGATAGAGGTCGTGCATGCTGAGAAACTCGTTATACATCCGGCGTGCGAGCTTCTTCGCGCCTTCGCTATCACCTGCGTCAATCGCCTCGACCACGCGATCAACGGTGAGCTTCTCCATCTCCGAAATCTCGTCTTTGCCCAGAATCCGCTCTGCCATAGGGTTCTCCTCCCGCCTGCAATAAGCTTAAGTTTCGCGGAAGCGCTGGTGCCCTCGCAAGCACGGCGCGAACCGAGGACTCGGCTTCAGGCGAGCGCGAGCAGAAAAGCCAGCACGGCGAGACCGCCGAGGATCGTCCGGACCGCGTGCAGCCAGTTCCATTTCAGGATCAGCGCGCGGGTCCCGGCGTTCGCATCGGCGAACGCGGTCGCCATCAGCGCGTGATTGGTCGGCATGATGCCTACCAAGGTCCAGGGCCAATTGGCGACCATCAGAATCGCACCGGTGAGAAAGGCTGATCGCCCGGTCAGCCACCAGGCGGCGATGCCAAGGATGAAGCCGGCCACGGCGAGCGGCGCCTGCATCGCGAAGCCGCGCTTATACGCGGGTTTCCACTCGGCCAGTAGCGCGCGATCATCAAGTTTGAGCCGCGCCGGTTGCTCGGCAAAGTTCACATAGAATGCGGCGCCGAAGAAAACCGCTGCCACCGTCAACGCCAGATTGCCGATCAACATGGGCGCGAATTCTCCGGATTCCTCAGAAACAACTAATGTTTGTCATATTCGTCGGTGAAATTCTATTCTGACAAGGAGAGCGTCACGCGGTTGTAAGCAAGCCCCGCAAGATCGCGCGCGGCGTCTTTGCATGCACAAGCCGTTCTGATATTGAGAAGCGTCGTCGGTTAGCGTATTTAATGCCAGTTCGGCGTTTAAGGCTGGAGCGGAGAAAACGGTGGAAACGTCTGCGCACGATATTTTGCTGATTGGCGGTGGGGGCGCCGGCCTGCGCGCCGCAATCGCGATCGCCGAATCGATGCCCCAGGCCGATATCGCGATGGTCTCGAAGGTCTACCCGATGCGGAGCCATACGGTTTCCGCCGAGGGCGGCGCCGCCGGGGTGGCCGGCGACGACGACACGATCGACGAGCATTGTTACGATACGATCTCGGGCAGTGACTGGCTGGGCGATCAGGACGCGATCGAATACTTTTGCAACGAGATCCCTAAGGAATTGCTGCGGCTCGAGCATTGGGGATGTCCCTGGAGCCGCGAACCCAACGGCCAAATCGCCGTGCGTCCCTTCGGCGGCATGAAGAAGATGCGCACCTGGTTCGCCGCCGACAAGACCGGGTTCCATATGCTGCACACGCTCTTCCAGACCTCGCTCAAGTACACCTCGATCAACCGCTACGACGAGCACTTCGTAACGTCGCTGCTGGTCGATGACGGCGCGGTGCGCGGAGTGGTCGCGATCGAGCTCAAGACCGGCCGTATCCGCGCGATCATGGCCAAGGCTGTGATCATCTGCACCGGCGGACTCGGACGAATCTTTCCGTATACCACCAACGCGAACATCTGCACCGGCGACGGCATGGCGCTGGCGTATCGGGCGGGCGCACCCCTCAAAGACATGGAGATGGTGCAGTACCATCCGACGGGGCTGCCCTTCACCGGGATTCTGATCACGGAAGCGGCCCGCGCCGAGGGCGGCTGGCTGCTGAATAAGGACAACTACCGGTTCCTGCAGGACTACGACCTCGGCAAACCAACCCCGACCCCGGTCTTCCGCAGCATGGAGCTGGGGCCGCGCGACCGGGTCTCGCAAGCGATCATCGGCGAGATCGAGAAGGGCCGCGCCTTCCACGGCCCGTACGGCGACTACGTCCATCTGGATCTGCGCCATCTCGGCGAGCACAAGATTGAGACCCGGTTGCCGATGGTGCGGGAGCTCTGCCTCAAGTACGAAAATCTCGATCCGGTGCACGAGCCTATCCGGACCCGCCCGGTGATGCATTACATGATGGGCGGGGTGCACACCGATATTCACGCGGCGACGCCGCTCGCCGGCCTTTTCGCGGCAGGCGAGGCGGCCTGCGTGAGTATTAACGGATCGAACCGGCTGGGTTCGAATTCGCTCAGCGAGATTCTGGTGTTTGGCGCACGCGCCGGCAATTCGGCCGTCGAATACATCAAAAGTGGTGCGAGCGGCGGCAACAGCACACGGATCCTGGCGCAGGCGGCCGCGGAGGAACATCGCCTCGAAGAACAGTTCCTGCGCAAGACCGGCGGCGCCGAACGGATCGCCAAGCTGCGCGAAGAGATGCAGAAGACCATGGAAACGGGCTGCGGAATTTATCGTGAACGCAACTCGCTGATTGAATCCGCCGCCAAGCTGGTCGAGCTGCAAGGGCGCTTCAACGATATCGCCCTCGACGACCACACCCGCACCTTCAATACGCAACTGCTCCAGGCGCTCGAGCTCGGCTTCATGCTCGATGTCGCCGAGACCGTCGTGCATAGCGCGCTCCATCGGGAGGAATCCCGCGGCGCCCATCAGCGGCGCGATTTCCCCAAGCGCGACGATTCGCGCTATCTGGCCCATTCGGTGATCGCCAGAGGCCCGCAGGGCGCCCCCAATCTCACATATTTGCCCGTGGTAATTACGCGATGGCCGCCGGGCGAACGGATTTACGGAAGGGATCACTAGCATGAGCGACACGATCATCCTGGAGGTGGCGCGCTTCCATCCCGAGCGCGACACCGAACCCTCGTACGAAAGCTTCGAGGTGCCGTTGCGCGCCGACTGGATGCTGCTCGACGCGCTGAACCAAATCAAGGATCAGCTCGACGGCGCGCTCGCCTTCCGCTGGTCATGCCGGATGGGCTTCTGCGGCAGTTGCGGCATGATGGTCAACGGCGTGCCGAGCCTGACCTGCGAGACCCTGCTGATGAACTTCGCGCCGGGCCCGGTGCGGATCGGACCGCTCGATCATTTCCCGGTGGTCAAGGACCTGGTGATCGAGATGGACGAGTTCATGGGCAAGCTGCAGAAGGTCCGCCCCTGGATTGTCCGCAAGGATGACTACGTGCCCAAGCGCGAATTCATCCAGACGCCGAAGCAGCTCGCCGCTTTCCAGCAATTCACCCTCTGTATCAATTGCATGCTGTGCTATGCGGCCTGCCCGGTCTACGGGCTCGACCCGTCGTTTACGGGTCCGGCGGCGCTGGCCCTGGCTGAGCGTTACAATCTGGATTCGCGGGACCAGGGGTCGGCGGAGCGGACCGACATGCTCGCGCAGCACGACGGCATCTGGGACTGCACGGTCGTCGGCGAATGCTCGGAAGTCTGTCCCAAGGGCGTCGATCCGTCGCTTGCGATTCAACAGTACAAAATCAGCGCGACCAAGGATTGGTTCAAGACCTGGCTGATGCCTTGGGGAAACAAGTAACCGCGATGCCACAGTACAGCACCTTCCAGCCCAAGCCCTACCGGCCGCGCATGTCGCCCTACTGGTATTTCGAGCGCTGGCCATACCTGAAGTTCATGGTCCGCGAGCTGAGTTGCGTCTTCGTCGCCTACTTCGCGGTGGTCATGCTCTTCCAGATTCATGCGATCAGCGCCGGTCCAGCGGCCTATGCGCGCTTTGCGGCGTACATGCGCTGTCCGCTGATTCTGGACCTCAACGCGGTCGCGCTGGTGTTTATCGTCTTTCACGCGGTGACCTGGTTCGCGCTGGTCCCGCGGGTCTTCGTGCGCGACGTGATGGGCCCCGGGATTCCCGACGTGGTGACGATGCTCCCCAATTTCGGCGCGTGGTTCGTGGCGTCCGCGATCGTCGCGGCCTTCATTCTGCGGTTGATCTAGTTCCGAGGTTGCTTTAAATGGCGGCGCACAGCAGATCCCATCGGCCCCTCGTTTGGCTCCTGTTCGGCACCGGCGGCTTCCTGGTCGCCTTCTTCTTCCCGATTCACATTCTGCTGAGCGGTATCCTGCAACCGCTCGGCGTGCTGCCCGATCCCGGCCAGGCGAGTCTGCTGGCCCTGCTGGAGAATCCGCTGACCCGGCTCTATCTGGCGGTGCTGCTGATCTTCGCCTTCTGGCATGCGGCCTATCGGCTGCGCGACACGATTTGCGACGCCTTCGCCGTGCGGCAAATCGATCTGATCGTCGTGTCGCTCTGTTACGGCGCCGCGGCGGTCGCCACCGTCGCGACCGTCGTGCTGCTGATCTGCGTCCCGTAGCGGCCGCCTTTCGCTTCAGAGACCGGTGAAGCCATCTCGCCTGCCAGGCACTGCCACCTCTGCGTCGTCGATTCTGGTAAGCGTTTCGAGGCCGTGCTTTTGAATAATGCTCAGCAGCCGCAGGGCTGGACCGCCCGGCTTGCGCTTGCCGCGCTCCCAATCCGAGACAAGATTCTTTGACACATTCAGATAACAGGCGAACACCGGCTGCGAAATGTGCTCGCGTTCGCGCAAGGCGCGAATCTCTGACGGCTTAATTGCCGTCACCGTTTCAAGGCAGGCTTCATCAAACTCCCGCATGGTCACTTTGCTGATGGCGCCGACACGATGCAGCGCCTCCATAGACTCATGGACCGCGGCGAAAGCATCGGAGCGATAGGCGCGTGTACGGTTAGTCTTCATAAGGCACCTCCGTCAGGTCCCCGTCCTTAAGCAACGCGTTAAGTTGTTGGTCCGACAGCGCAAAAAACGCCTTCGCGGATTTCTTGAAAGCAGCGATTTCGTCCGACTCGAGATTGTCCCGGTCACGTTTGGCAAAGCCATAGACAAAAAAAGCCCGTTCGCCTTTCCGAATGAATGATGTGCTATGCACCGCATCTCAAACTGCCACCAGTGCCTGAAAGTGGGTAGTGGGTCAATTTGGATTTCCCTGCTGTCATTCCCGCGCGTCTGGTTTGTCTGGCGCGCGAGGAATCCCGGGATCCGGGACTCTTCGCGCGGCAGCCACGCGCGAGAGTGACAGATAAGAGGGCGTCGTAGAACAAACAGGTGAAACCGACCCACTACCTGAACGTGCGGCTCTTTGAATAGGGCGGCGACCTATGATATCGATTAGTTCCCGAATTGTTCGTAGCGCCGGAGTTAGCTGAGCACAGCTTATCGTTCGTTAGGAGGCTGACGCCAGCAAGGCTCCCGCCGCGCCAACAGAACCGTTCTAATCTAACCGCCGAGGAACCCAAAGAGGAACTCGAATGACAGAGGCAATACGTATCGATCCTGAGACCGGCCGGAAGATCTTCAACACCCGAGCCGCCAAGGCTTCCGAAAAGATCGACGGCAAGGGTTATTCCGTCGTCACCGATCAGAAGCTGAGGGAACTGCCGAAAGCGCCTGAGGGCGCGACCTTCAACGCGATGGAGCAGGCCAAGTATCGGGAGTTCAAAGAAGCTCGTCGCGGCGCGGCTGACTACATGGCGATGGAAGGTGATTTCAGGAAATATCTGGACGACGTCTATTCGGAGCCGCCGATCCCACGCGAAGCACTGACCGATGAGTGCGAAATCCTGGTATGCGGCGCCGGTTTCGGCGGACTGCTGCTGTGGCAAAAGTTGAGCGAAGCCGGGTTCACGGACGTGCGTTTCTGCGAGAAGGGCGGCGACGTCGGCGGCACCTGGTACTGGAACCGCTATCCCGGTATCGCCTGCGACGTCGAGTCGTATAGCTATCTGCCCCTGCTGGATGAGACGGGTTATATCCCGTCGATGAAATTCGCCTCGGGCTTCGAGATCCTGGAACATTGCCAGCGAATCGCCACGAAATGGGGCTTCTACGACCACTGCCTGTTTCACACAACGGTCGAGGATACGACCTGGGACGAGGAGTCCGGCCGCTGGATCGTTGAGACTGATCGTGGCGACAAGATGCGTGCGCGCTTCGTCATCCTGGCCAATGGAATTTTGACGACGCCGAAGCTGGCGCGCATCCCTGGCATGGAGAAGTTCCAGGGCAAGTCCTTTCACACCTCGCGCTGGGACTACAACATCGACCTGACCGGCAAGACGGTAGGGATCATTGGCACGGGCGCGACGGCCATCCAGGCGATCCCTGAGCTCGCGAAGGTGGTCGGACAGCTTTACGTGTTCCAGCGGACGCCGTCCTCGATTGACGTTCGTGACCAGCGCGAGACGACCGGTGACGAGCGGGAGAAATGGACCAAGGAACCGGGATGGGCCCAAGCCAGGCGCGGGCGCTTCGCCAGGATCTCGGAAGTGCGCGCGGCCGTCCTCGCCAACGACGACTATCTGGCGGGCAAGGTTAAGGATTTCAAGGAACGCAAGCAATACGATCGCGTGCTGACCCCAGAAGAGCGGATGCAAAAGCAGCTCGATTCGAGCTTCCGCCTCATGGAACAGGTCCGTGCGCGCGTGGATGCGATCGTTAAAGACCCGAAGACCGCCGCGGCGTTGAAGCCCTACTATCCATACGGCTGCAAGCGGCCGACCTTCCACGACGACTACCTCCCCACCTTCAACCTGCCGCACGTCCATCTGGTCGACACGGCGCCACGCGGCGTGAGCGAGATCAACGAGCGCGGCGTCGTCCATGAAGGGGTCGAATATCCGCTCGACGTGCTGATCTATGCGACCGGGTTTCAGTGGATGGGCACCTCGACCTTCCAAAAGATCAAGGGCCGCGGCGGCCGCAGCCTGACTGAGAAATGGAACAGCGAAGGGACCAGGACTTTCCTTGGTCTGCATACTCAAGGCTTCCCCAACCTGTTCATAGTGACTGGTCCGCAGGGCGGCGGCGGCAGCTTCAACTTCACCGACGTGATCTACGCGCATGCTGACTATCTCATCTGGATGATGAAGACCATGCGCGACCGCGGTGAAAACGTCGTCGATGTCCACAAGGAGCCGGAAGACAAGTACGCGGAGCATTGCGCCGAAGTCGATATCGCGACGGCGCCGCTACGCGATTGCATCTCCTATTACAACGGTGAAGGCAAGGCCAAGCCGGGTGCCCTCGCTTATTACGGCGGTCGCCAGTGGGATAAGTTCCGGATGGAAGCGCAGACGTCGCTTGCGCCCTACGTGTTCGGCGGGGATCCAAACTGAGGTCCGCTTCGCCCGCGCTAGCACCTTTGCCGGCACCTGGATCTGGCATTCTACTGCCCCAGCGGCTTACGCCTCTGGGGCAGTAGTGCTTATCAACAGTCGCTGCTCCCTTGCCAGTGTTCTAATTTGAAAGAACCTTTCTAAACGTTAGATGCCAGACCATGCTGAGAAACGGTCCTCCAGTACATCCGTCGCCGCCTGAGCAGGATTGATTTTCTGACGATTCGACGAGCATGACCCCTTGATCGGGAAGCAGTGTGCAGATGTCGGTCTTATCAGAAGTGATGCTTAACAGCTTACTCCGGAATAACCAGCTCCTCGTATACTCTTCTGCCGATCCGCCGCCGCGTAGACTTATGCGGTTACCTTGTGAGGCAGTTACGAATACCCACGTTCGATAGTTCGAGATGTTACCTTGAGCAGCCGCTTCCTCGAGGCTCTTCTTGCGATAGGTGACTTCGACCTTGCCGTGCACTTCTCGCTGAAAACAGATAGTTTCAGTTGACGGAATCCAGCCCCCGAGTCGCGGTCCCGAAAACTGCTGCCAGGAATCCGGTTGAGTAGCTGTCCCCTGCCAGCAGCCGAGATAGGCTTGCGGAATCTCGGCCGTGGCATTTCCGGCGCCTATGTTTTGTTCTCCTCCTAAATCTCGCTGATTGCGTGTCATCGTCTCCGGAGGCTTGGGGGCGGTTACCGCAAAGTTACCTTGTTGTGCCTGAGTCAAGGCAGGAACGGCAAGCGCGCCCGCTGACATGGTGATGAGAAGCAGAAGAGCCTTGCTAAGCTCTGTACTTTCGGAGAACATAAGAAGTCATCTAAGTACCTGTGAGCCTTTTATGGCATAGTTCCAAATAAGCTTCAAGAACGGCTTGTTAGGAGTGACTGTTAGTAAGACGGTTGAAAAGACTGTGTGAAAAAGTATCGCGAAGATCACCTGGAGGAGTTTTGAAGTTAGGACAGCATCCTCCCTTACGGTCCGTTGACCCTCTGCGCCTCGCGCATTAGAGTCGCCAAGGCGCGGCGGTGCGCGCTACCACCAAAAGGAAGAAAAGCTCGATGAAATTCGGCCTGCTTTACATTCCCGACTACTCTCCCGAGCGCTACAAATCCGCCAGCCATTATTACGGCGAGATGATCGAGCAGATTCAGTGCGAAGAGGAGCTCGGTTTTGAAGGGGTCTTTTTCGCCGAGCATTACGTCGGCGGCTACGCCTTCCCCTCGCCGCCGGTTTTCGCCGCCGCCGTGGCTCAGCGCACCAAGCGGATCCGCCTGGGCACGGGCGTGACCCTGCTGCCGCTCAGCAATCCGGTCCGGCTCGCCGAGGAGTACGCGATGGTCGACGTGCTCAGCGACGGCCGGCTCGATTTCGGCATCGGCCGCGGCGTGCTGAAGGCCGAGTATGAGTTGTTCGGTATCGACGAAGCGGAGAGTCATGGCCGCTTCCATGAAGCGACCGAGATCATCCGGCAGGCCTGGACCCAGGAGACCGTCACCTACGAGGGCAAGTACTACAAGGTCCGCGACGTCAAGGCGCTGCCCAAGCCGGTCCAGCAGCCTCATCCGCCGATCTGGAGCGCGTGCGCCGTGACGCCCGAGAGTTTTACCTGGGCGGGACAGATGGGCTTCAATCCGATGATCGTGCCGTTTGCCTATCACAAGCACGAGCAACTCCAGGCCAAGCTCGATTTGTACTGGAAGGCGCTCGCGGCGGCCGGGCACGACGCCAAAACCCGCGAAGTTCTCGGCGTCTATCACCTCTACGTCGCGGATTCGGACGAGGAGGCGCTTGCGCTGGCGGGCAAACATTTCGGCCAGTACTGGCAATTTTTCAGTGCGCTTGATCGCAAGTCCTTCGAATCCGCCGATTACAAGGAGTACAAGGGCGGGCTCTCGAAGCTTTTCGGCGACGCGACCTACGACGACCTCGACAAAGGCGACTGCGTGATCTTCGGCACGCCGGAACGATGCGTCCAGCGGCTCAAGCGCGCGCAAAAAGATTACCGGCTCGACTACCCGATTTTCGAGGTGAACTTCGGTGGCTTCCCGCACAAGGAAACGCTCAAGTCGCTCGAGAAGTTCGCCAAATACGTGATGCCGCACTTCAAGTAACCGCCGCACAAGTTACTTCGTCCAGAGCGATGATTGGCGGGCGTACCAATCGCTAGCAGTTGACATCGCCGCACTTTGGTCTACGCTCGCAGCTGTGGACGGTGCCACGCAATGAAGATCGATATTGACCTCAAGGCGGGCTTCCTCCAGAACCTGAAGCGCGAGGTGCTCGCCACGCTGACCCCCGAGGAGCGCGCGATAATCGAGGTCTCGACCGGCGACATGGGCAACAAGCCCGACGCAGTCAAGCTCGGGTGGCTCAAGATGCGCACCAAGGAGAGCTGGACCAAGCAGCGCTATACCAAGGGGCTCGCCCAAGTGATGAAGAAGCTGCGCGACGAACTCGCCCTCCAATCCGCCAAGGGCTAGCGGAGCGCGCCGCCGCGCGGAGCGAGCAGGCGAGTCTTTACTTGGCCGCGCGTCGCGGACTCTGCCGCCCCCTGGAGCTGCGTCAAGAATCCTGAGTTAGCGAACGAGCGGCGCTAGGCGCTCGGCGATCACGGCGCAGGCCTCGCGCGCGATCCGGCGGACGATTTCGCCAGCCGGCAAGACCTCATGCACAAGACCGCACGACTGACCGGCATATTGCGGCAGTCCCCCGCGATCGCCGTCGATATAGTCTGCCGGCGGCATCACGGTGTAGTTGACCAGCGGTATCGCCACGTCGGCGCGCGACGCCCGGGCGTGCGTCTCGCCCTCGCCCGGGCGCGCCCCGGTCGGCGGGCGCCCCGCTTCCTCCCAGCGCTCGACCAACGGCGTGCGCAGTACGCGATGGGGCGCGTCGGGCCAACCGACGTCGTAGAGCGTCGTATGGAACGTATCGCGCGCGTCGGCCGCGACGATCCGCTCCTTGTACGTGCGATGAGCCGCGGCCTCATGCGAGGCGAGAAACCGCGTGCCGAAAACCGCGCCGTCGGCGCCGAGCGCGAGCGCGGCGGCGAGTCCGCGGCCGTCCGCGAAGCCGCCCGCGGCGATCAGTGGCAGGTCGCCGATCGCGTCGCGCACCGCGGGAATCAGCGCGAGCGAGGTCGTCTCGCCGCGCACGTGGCCGCCGGCCTCGAAGCCCTGCGCCATCACGGCGTCGCATCCAGCCTCCTTCGCCCAGCGCGCTTCGTCGGCCGTGCCGCACTGCCAGATGACTTTGATACCCGCGCCATGGGCGAGCCCGATCGCGTCGGCGTGCTCGCGCGCGTCACCCCAGAAGAAGGTCAGCACCTGAATCGATGTCCGCACGACGGCTTCGACGATTCCGGGTCGCAGGAAAGGGACGATCAGATTGGCCGCGAGCGGTTTCGCGGTGCGCCGCCGCGCCGCGGCGAGCTCGTTCTGCAGGTCTTCGGGGCCGAAGACCGCGAGGCCAACCGTGCCGAGCCCACCCGCCTCGGAAACGGCGGCGGCCAGCTCCGCCAGCGCGAGACCACCCATCCCGGCCGAAAGAATCGGCAACTCGATCCCGAAGAGTTCACAGATTCTGGTCTTTAACATCGCCGTATCCCGCATTCGCACGCTGGCTTTGGTGCTGATAGTTCGTACTGCCGAACTAATCTTAACGCACCTCGCGGACTCGTTACTTTGGCTGCGGCTCGCGGACTCACCCGCCCCTCGAGCTCGCTTCGCTTACGCTCCGCTAGTGTGCTATTTGCCCTGAAATTTTGGCTCGCGCTTATCGAGAAAAGCCTTGACCGCTTCCTTGTGATCCAACGTCAGACTGGTCAGGGTTTGCGCGACCGCCTCGCGATCGAGAATCGTGCGCAAGTCGCCGTGGATCGCGGCGTTCAGGTTACCCTTCATGTAGCCGTAGGCGACGCGCGGACCGGCCGCGATCCTCCGCGCATAGTTGCCCGCCTCTTCCATCAGCGCGCTCGCCGGCACGACGCGGCTGACGAGCCCGAGCCGCAACGCCTCCGGCGCGTCGATCATCTCGGCGGAGAAATAGAGCTCGCGCGCCTTGGCCGGCCCGACCAGCTGCGTCAGGAAGTAGCTGCCGCCCCAATCGCCCGAATAACCGACCCGGGCGAAGGCCGTGCCGAAACGCGCCGTATCCGCGGCAATCCGGATATCGCACGAGAGGCAGAGTCCCAGCCCAGCGCCGGCGACCGGGCCATTGACCGCGGCGATCGTCACGCGCGGCATCTCGTGGAGCAGCACGGTGACCTCCTCGCCGCGCCGGGTCTGCGCGATCCGTTGTTCGAGACCCAGGCCGCGTTCGCTCGCTTCGCGCTCGCCACCGCCCTCGTTGCGCTCGCGCATCCGCGTTACGTCGCCGCCCGCGCAGAAGCCGCGTCCCGCGCCGGTCAGGACGATCGCGCCCACCGCATCGTCAGCGGCGGCCGCGGAGAGTTCGGCAAGTAGCCCGGCGACCATCGGCGCACTGAGCGCGTTCAGTCGATCAGGCCGATTGAGCGTCAGATAGAGCACGCCGTCGCGGCGCTCGATCAGTAAATCTTTTCCTTCCGTCATAAGACCGCCTCCCGCGCGCAGGATAGCTCATCGACGGGGCAGTGCGGTAAGGGCAGGTTAGAGCTCAGTGAGTGCACCTACCGCCGCTATATCCCAAGGCGGGAGTTCCACCGCCTCGATATCGTCGAACTTGCTCATGTCGATCGCGAAACCGCCGTCAGGGGTCCGCATCATAATATCGACCAGGCGCGCTCCCCAGCGGATATGCTCGTCGCCGTAATACATCCGCGCGTGGACGGTCTGCGACATGGTCTCGTCGAGCCCGGTCAGCGAGACCACGATCCACGCCGCACTTTCCGTCAGGGACTGCGGCGACGCCCCGTGGAGTGGACTACCGGGGACAATCGGATGGACCGCCGTCCAGGAGAAAGCAAAGATCGCATTGCGGCTGCGCGTCAGTTCAAGGTCGTAAAACCGCCTGACCGCCTCGCCTTCGATAGTCCGTTCCATGCGCGCAAAGACCACATGCATCTGCGCTTCGACGATCTGGTTCGCGCGCACGTTCACCATCCGGAACATCAGGCTCGGCACGCCGTCGCGCCGGGCGATGACCGCGTAGTTGCTGAAACGGACCCGGGCGGTGGGGCGGGAGAATTTCGCGAAGATCAAACCGGTCACCACCGCGAAGCCGAGCAGTCCGCACAGTGCCTCGATACTCATCAGCAGATGAGCAATGAAGGTGACGGGCGTCATCCGGCCATAGCCAATCGTCGCCATCGTCTCGACGCTGAAGAAATAGACATCAGCGAACGAGCCGGGACGCGCGTTTTCAATGCCCCCGTCGATCAAATAGGCCACGGCAAAAACCGCGTTCGAGAGAAAGAACACGCCGGTGACCAGGGTCAGCAACAAGGGCCATGGACAACTGACGAGATACAAGTAGAGGTCCGTAAACATGCCGTCGGCGTTTTGGGCCTGGGCGATCCGCGGCGACCGGCCGGCCGTGATTGGCACCATCTGGGTTTGAATCTTTGAAGCCATAGGGCCAAGAATACCTGCCGAGGGTGCGCGTTTTCGAGCCTCGGCGCGCCGCATCGAAGGCGTTAAACTAGCCGGATGGAGCAGGCGGAATTTCTAATCGAGGGTCCGGCCAAAGCGCCCCTGACCGTGATCCTGGCGCACGGGGCGGGCGCCGCGATGGACTCGCCCTTCATGAACACGATCGCCGCCGGTCTGGCGCGCTCGGGGTTACGGGTCGCGCGCTTCGAATTCCCTTACATGCGCGCGCGTCGCGAAGGGGGCAGGCGGGGCGCCCCCGACCGCGAGCCGTTGCTGCTCGAGGCCTGGCGCGCGGCTATCGAGGCGCTCGGCGGCGGCCAACGCCTCGTGATCGGCGGCAAATCGATGGGCGGGCGGATCGCGAGCATGGTCGCCGACGAAATGCGGGTGCGCGGCCTCATCTGTCTCGGCTACCCGTTCCATCCACCGGGCAAGCCCGACCGTCTCCGTGTGAAGCATCTGGAGACGTTGCGCACGCCGGCGCTGATCCTGCAGGGCACGCGCGATCCCTTCGGCCGTCGCGAAGAGGTCGCCACCTACCGGCTCTCCAAGCGGATTCAGTTCGGCTGGCTCGAGGACGGCGATCACTCATTCAAGCCGCGCGCGAGCTCGGGCCACACCGAGCAGGAGCATCTCGCGATCGCGATCGCGGCAGCCGCGAACTTCGTAAGCGGTCTCGCGAAGAAGGCGTGACGAGAAGCGATCCGGTTGGCAAATGCCTGAGTATGATCAGTTGGTACTGTCGGAAGAAGGTGCGCTCGAACTATTGAGCGCAAGCATCGTGGAAATTCAATCCTATCAATTTGATCGGATGCCGATGGACCCCGAGAAGTGTTTTGGTGTAATCGTATGACCGATTCCATCTCTTCCGGCTAGGCGCGGACAGCGCAGAATGGGTTCGGAGGGACGAATCGATGGTGGAATGGGGTCGACGACTTCTCGCAGAATCAAGCAAGGCAACGTTCCATTAGGATGAATCGGTTGGGAGGGTACTATGCTGGCCACGAAACCTTACACTTACGCGATCGGCCTGCTTCTTGGGTTGGGGTTACTGACCGGCTGCGCTTCAACCCAAGTCACACAGCAGACACCGTTAGTCGCTCCCGGGCTCGCGCGTCCAAACCAGATCTGGGTGTATGACTTTGTAGCTGCGCCCTCCGATATGCCAGCCGATTCGTCGATCGCTGCGGAGGTCAGTGCGCCCAGTACGCCGCCTACGCCCGAGGAGATTGAAACCGGCCGTGAGTACGGGGCAATAATCGCTCAAGAGTTGGTCAAAGACATTCAGAACATGGGCATGCCCGCGATTCAGGCTGGCCCGGGATCGTCGCCGCAGGTCGGCGACGGTGTAATCCGTGGGTACATCGTTTCGACGGAGGGCGGCGGTGCGGGAAACATGGTCAAGCGCATGGTCATCGGATTTGGCGCTGGCGCGGCCGAGATCGATTCGGTAGTCGAGGGGTACATGATGACCCCGCAAGGTCTGCAAAAGCTTGGTTCAGGGACTCTTGTTGCGTCAGGAAACAAAACCCCTGGCTTGGTGGTCCCGGCCGCAGTCGCCATAGCCTCCGCGAATCCGATTGGCCTTATCGTCGTTGGTGGCCTGAAGATCTATGGCGCGGCGAGCGGTAGGACCGGCCTGGAAGGCCGCGCGAAGTCAACCGCCGACGAGATTGCGGCTCAACTCAAGATCAGATTTCAGGACCGCGGCTGGATTGCTTAAGATTAAATGGATTCGGCGAATCTCGCCGCACCGCTTACACAGCATGAGCAGTCTCCGAACCGACGGCTCACGGCACAGGACCGCATAGCAAGAACAAGGTCGGGGGGTCCTCGAAATACACCGGCCGCCCAGCTTCACGCGGTCTGGTGACTCGTACAACTAAAGCGGTCTGCCGGCGTGTGATAGCAACGTCGCTAGCCCAGTGCGGCGGCGCACAGTCAATGGGCGGCGAATTTGCGGCCGAGTCGAAAAGCGAGGACTTCGTATGAACGCAGTCAAACAGGTTGTCGTGATAGCGCTTTGCGGTATCGCCTTTGCGCTCCTTCCTTCCTCCTCCATCGGGCAGCAAGTCACCGGTGAGTTGGGGTCACCCAACGCCACCACCACGGTGGTGTCGGTCAATTGGTAGAAAAGTAATTGGCATCAGCCGTCGACGAGCGAGCAGTTAACGATGCAATTGCTTACGCCGCCTCCATCTGTGGATTAGTCAGATCCTGCCAGCCGACCAGCCG
>JBKQPD010000250.1:0-47221 GCA_052145175.1 Binataceae bacterium (SeqCode)
TGGACGCAGCGTCTCAGCTCGATGCCCGAAGTCGTCCGCTGGGCCGCGAAACGCATCCCGCAACGGATCGAGCTTGGTCCAGGCCGCACGCTCAACA
Organism: Binataceae bacterium (SeqCode); assembly: GCA_052145175.1. Classification (GTDB taxonomy): domain Bacteria; phylum Desulfobacterota; class Binatia; order Binatales; family Binataceae; genus JAJPHI01. Next base: position 98 of record JBKQPD010000250.1, read on the forward strand.
TGCTGGAATGATTTAAATTTATTTAGGCCGCGCGTCGCTGACTCCGCCGCCCCCTGTTCCGAGCCTCCGGCTCGGTCATCTTTAAACCGTGGCGGCGCGCACCCGGCCCAACAGTGCGGCCAGCGACTTGAGCCCCGTCACCATGTGGGCGCCATACCAATGGAGGTCGCGGCCGTTGATCAGCACCAGCCGCCGGCTCAGGGCCGCCGGGAGCAGCGGCTTCAATTCCTCAGCGTCCTTGGGGCCAAATTCATAGGGCTCGTTCGGCAACATCACAAAGTCCGGCCGTTGCGCGAGTGCCTCCTCGATCGTCGTCCGTGGATAACGTTCGCCAGCCGCCGCAAAGATGTTGTTGAAGCCGACCATCCGCAACACGTCGTGCGCATAGGTGTCGGCGTTGAAGGCCATCCACGGGTTTTTCCAGATGGGACAGAAGACGCGGAAGCGGAGCTTGGCCCAGACGCCGACCTGGGTTTCGATTTCGCTTACCGCCAGCACGATCTCACGCGCCATCGCATTCGCCCGGGCGTCGCAGCCGAGCGTCGCGCCAAGCTTGATAATCGATTCGACCGCGGCGCTGATCTTACGCGGATAGGTGGTGAATACCACGATACCGGCGGCGCGCAACTGCTCGATATCCTCGCGCCGATTCTCTTCGGCGTTGGCGATCACGAGGTCGGGCGCAAGTTCAACAATCGCTTTAAGATCCGGATTCTTGGTCCCGCCAATCTTGGGCACTGCCGCGGTCGCCGCCGCCGGCTCAACGCAGTAACGCGTCACCCCCGCGACCGCATGCCCCAGGCCGAGCGCGAAAAGCGTCTCGGTCCAGCTCGGCACCAGCGAAACGATCCGCTGTGGCGGGCGCTCGAGCTCCAGCCGGAAACCCAGATCGTCCGCCGTTTGCATCCACGCCATCGTGACAGTATAGCCGCGGTCCGTCGCCAACGCAGTGGCTTCGTCAGCGCGTTAATACGGACTTGTCAAAGGTTCGTGGCGCGGCTTAAGCTCTGCCCGAGATCGCCTGCCGATGCCGTTGGCAAGAGGCGGAGAAGCAGCCATGGAAGAACAGACTATCAAGGTCAGATTGCAGCCGTTGACGCCCGAGGCCTTCAAGCCGTACGGGCAAGTGCTGGAGAACCGCCAGCCGGTGCTGCCCGAGGTTGAACCGGGAGAGGGACGCGTAGCGATCGAGCTGCTCAAGTTCAAACGGCCGGTCAATGCCCGGCGAATCAGCATGATGGCGACGCATTTCTCTTACAACCAGACTTTCATCCCGTTACGCGGCACGATCGCGTTGGTGGTCGCACCGCCCCCGCGCAATCGCTCGGCTGGTCACGAAAAATACGAGATCGATTACGAACGGCTGGCGGCGTTCTTTCTCGAGCCGGGGCAAGCCGCGCTGATCGACAAGGGTACCTGGCATTTCGCCGTGGCGCTTGGCGCCGAGTGCGACCTTATCAACGTGACCCGCAAGGATCCCGGCGAGGGCACGAGCGATATCGACGCCGAGATGCGGATGGACCGCATTCCGACGATGCGCCCCTATGTCGAGGTCCTGGATTTCGCGCGGCGCGACAGGCGCGTGCTCGAGCTGGAGGCCTGAGCCCGCACTACGCGATCACGACGATGAGAATAATCGACGGGTTCGCGGTCTCGCACGTACTTTAAGTGTTACTTTAAGATTTCACTTGCTTTAAGACCCGCGCGTGGCCATGATAGACCCCCTTTTGATCCCTAACCAGGCAGACCGAGCGGACGATCCGATATGACCCAGCCACTCGAACACAAAGACGAGTTGATTAGCCACTTTCTCAGCGGAGCCAAGCCGCGCGAGCAATGGCGGATCGGTACCGAGTACGAGAAGGTCGCGGTCTCGAAGGACGACGGCCGCGCCCTGCCCTTCTCCGGCCCGCGCGGGGTCGAGGAGCTGCTGCGCCGGCTCATCGACCGCTACGGCTACGAACCGGACGGCGAGCACGGACGAATCATCGCGCTCAAGGGCGGCCGCGCGCCAATTACGATTGAGCCGGGCGGGCAGATCGAACTCTCCGGCGAACAATGCGAGACGATCCACTGCGCCCATCACGAGTTCACCGTCCATATCGAACAATTGATCGAGCTCGGTCACGAGCTCGACGCTACGATTCTCGGGCTCGGGATGCAGCCTGTCAGCCGTATCGACGAAATCGAGCTGCTACCCAAAGACCGCTACCATATTATGTATCCGTACATGGCGCGGCAGGGGCGGCTGGGTCAACGGATGATGAAGCAGACGGCGGGCGTGCAGGCCAACCTGGACTATAGCGACGAGGCCGACGCGATGCGCAAGCTGCGCATCAGCATGGGTATTGTGCCCGTGGTCTACGCGATTTTCGCCAATTCGCCGCTTTCCGACGGACGGCTCAACGGCTACCAGAGTTACCGCGGACACATCTGGGAGGATACCGATCGCGACCGTTGCGGCACCCTTGAATTTGCTTTTCGCGACGACGCCGGCTTCGAGGACTATGTCGATTACGCGCTGAACGTCCCGATGTATTTTCTGGAGCGCGATCACCGGTACAATAACCTCACGGCGCCCCCCGGGATCACCTTCCGCCAATTCATGGAGCGTGGCTGGGGGACGGAGCGCGCTACGATCGAGGATTGGAGCAATCATCTGACGACGATTTTCACCGAGGTGCGGTTGAAGAAGTATATCGAGATCCGGACCGCCGACAGCCAGCCACCGCCCCTGATGCTATCCCTGCCGGCGCTTTGCAAGGGTATCCTCTATGATAGCGACTGTATGACGGGGGCTTGGGATCTGATCAAGCGCTGGAGCTATGCGGAACGGCTCGCCCTCACCGACGCGGCGCAAAAGATTGGCCTTGACGCGCGCGCCGGCCGGATCAAACTCCAGGAGCTCGCGCTCGAGCTGATCAATATCGCGATGATCGGTCTCGCCCGCCAGCGTTGCCTCAATGAACGCGGCGAGGACGAGAGTATCTACTTGCTGCGGATGCTCGACCAGGTGCGCATGGGACACAACCAGGCGAGCCTTACCATCGAGCGCTGGAAGGGCCGCTGGAACTATGACGTTCAGCGCCTGGTCGAGGGCTGTTCCTACGAAGCCGAAGCCACCTTCTGATCAGGGTCGAAGCATTACCCAGAGCAATACATAGATGAGTGGCTTCGACCTTCCTGAACGTTATCTCACGTGGCTCAACCGCCTGATTGGCGTGCTGATTATTCCCTCCTTGCTCGCGCTCTGCGCGAGCGACGCGATCAAGCTGCATTACGCCTCAACTGTTCTGCCGGCCGCAACGGAATCTTCGCACGTCCCTCGGCCGCGCCTGGCCGGACTCCATCCGCGGCAATTCTACGAGGTCATCGTACACCGGGATATTTTCAATCCGACGCCCATTCCCGAGAGCGAGAGCGCGGCGGCGGCGGACGAGCACCTCGATGTCACGCTGGTGGGAACTTCACAGGTGACGTTGGGCAAACCGTACGCGATTATCGAGAATGCCGGCGATCAGACGGTCTACCGGGTTGGCGATATGGTCCCCGGCGCGGGCCAGTTGCTGAGTGTCGGCCGCGATCGCGTGGTGATCCTGCATGATGGTCGTCGCGTGGCGCTCGAACTACCCAAGTCGGGGTTGACGCCCGGCCCGCCCTTGACCCCGCGGCCCGGCCAGCTTCGGCGGTATCCGCGCGGTCCGCAGTCCCTCGCCAAGGCGCCGGCCCATGGCGTCCATCGGATTGGTCCCAACCGGTACGTACTCGACCGCGCGACGGTGGATAGCAATCTCAAGAACATGGCGCCGCTCTTTACGGAAATTCGCGCGACGCCGCAAATCCAGAACGGCGTCGCCAATGGTTTTCTGCTGACCGAAATCCAGCCGAATTCAATCTTTCAGCAACTCGGCTTGCAGGACGGCGATGTGCTGCAGACCGTGAATGGGCAAAGCGTGGGTGACCCGGCCAAGGCATTCACGCTTTTGCAATCGCTGCAAGACCAGGGCGTCATCACGCTCAACGTGATGCGCAACGGCACACCGCAGCAGGTCTCCTACAGTATTCATTAAGCAGCGCGACTTTATTTCGGCCGCTCTGGCCATTGGCACGTTCGAACCGTCGAAGCTCCCTACTTTCGCTCAGCCGTCGGCCTTGAAGGCTCTTGCCGGGCGAAGTGAGGATGATCGAACCCTTATCTCAAATATATTATTGCCTGAAATAGGACGGTTAGACTAACAATCGTCTATGAAGGCTTTTTCAATTAGTAGGTTAATGATCGGTGGCGGGTTCGCCTTGATCGTTGCGGCTGGTGGCCCCGCGTACGCCGAAAAGGCTGCGACCGATTCAAGCTCGTCCAACTTTATAGTTTGCTCTGGTCAAACTTACGCACTTTGCGCCGTTGCCAGTTGTTTCGTGATGGACGGCCTCGCTTACTGCGAGTGTGACGTGATGTCGGGCAACAGCATCAGCCTGTCCGATGCGTTCGGTAATGGCGAGAACGTCTGCTCGATGAACGCAGAGGGTGCGGAAAACGGCTACATGGTGAGCACCTTCAGTGTACCCGACTCGGTCCTCGCGCCGGACGGTAACCAGGCCCTTTATACCTGCCCCGCCAGGACTTCCAGCGGTGCTTACGCGCAATGCGATGGTGGTTTGTGCTTCGCTAGCACCGAAGGGAAGTCATTTCCGGGTTTCAGCAGTCCCCTAAATGACGGGCAGATCATCTGCTCTTGCCCGATCACCGTGTCCGACCCGGCCACGGCGCGGATTGGCTATCAAATCGCCGGTCCGTACCCCTGCCAGAAATCTTTCTTCAAAAACTGCAACCGCGCCACTGCCAACAATAAAACCGGCGCGCAGATTTACGTCGGCGCGCCGACCGGCTCAGCGCGCCTCTTGGCTGGCCTGTTAAACGGAAGCGTTCCCACGTTGAACCAATGCCTTCCCTAGCATCGTAAAGCCAAAGCAGGACCATTCTTTGCGGCTACAAGATGACGGCAGCGAATTAACTTAGTCAATTAGAGGAAATCCCACAACGTCGTGCACAGATGGTCTGTAGCGAAGGTGGAATCGACCGTCGGCGTTGGCGGCACGAACGATTGAAATTCGTCCGTGGCGGAACTGTAGGGCGACCACACGGGTTGGTCGGCCGAGTTCGGATCGCCGCTCGCGGCGAAATGCGTCCAGTAGCTAATCATCGCGCGGGACAATTGCGACTGCTCTGAGGTAAATGGCGCCGCTATCCCCAGGATATTCATCAGGTACTGGATCTCGGCGCTGTGATAGGCTCCCAGCGGAAAGCTTGGCGTTATGAAGAAGGTAAAAATATCCAGTGGTGCGTTCTCGTCGCTGAACTCGTAGGTGTAAGTCGTTACGTACTGCGCGAGCGATTGGTCGGCAAGCCGCGCCGGACAACTGAAAATGCCGTCGGTGCCAGAGGCGCCCAAGGCCAGTGAGGCGGCGTCCGCCGGCGGATTCGCCGGCAGCGGATAGTCGTCCAAAACAATTGGTCCGAGCGTCGTGCCCCACAGCGTGTCGACCGCGGTCGTATACTCAGCATTGGTCAGTGGATTTCCCAGAAAGTCGTAATCGTCAGCGACGAAGAGCCGGTATTCATCGTGATTGGTGCCCGAGATGACCGGAACCCGGTTGAACGCGCCGGTGGCAAAAGCCGCGCCCAGGGTATTGGGCAGCACTGTTCCATCCACGACCGGATACATCGGGAAGGGTTGGACGTCGACCAGCGTGGTCGCCGCCACTGCGCGTAAACACGCGCTGGTCTGGCTGGTGCAGCCGACGGCGTCGGCAAAGGCGGCGCCGGATTCCTCAAAAGCGCTGCCCACGGTCTCCGCGTCCGCGATCGGAATAATGGCGTCGTAATAATCCGTGAAGCTCCCGTACGACCCGCTCTCCGCGATCGCCCCCTGGAACAGCCCGGCCGCCCCGGGCGACGCGAGATTCGCGTAGATGCTCTGCCCGCCGGCGGATTCGCCGAAGATCGTCATGCGATGCGGGTTACCGCCAAAGGCCGCGATATTCTGCTGCACCCACTTGAGCGCGAATTGCTGATCCATCAGACCGTAGTTGGCGTTCAGATGACCCTCGGCGTCGAGCGACGATTGCGCGAAAAAGCCAAGCAGCCCCAGGCGGTAATTGATCGTCACAACAATTACGCTGCCCGCCTCGACCAACGGTGAAGGATCATAATTCGCCCCGCTGCCTGTAGTAAGCCCGCCACCATGAATCCAGACCATCACCGGCAACCCCACCGTGTCCTCGCTTGCCGCGGATTTCGTCGGCTTCGGCGTATAGACGTTCAGGTAGAGACAGTTTTCGCTGCCAATTTGCACACCGCGAGCATCGTTGAACTGCGGACACTCACGGCCGAAATGTGTAGCCTGCAACACGCCGGGCCAATGACCGAAAGCCTTCGGCGGCAGCCAGCGGAGCGTACCCACTGGGGGCGCCGCATAGGGAATGCCGAGATACTCATTCACGTCCGCCGCAGCGATCCCCGTCAAAGACCCGCTGCCAGTCACGATTGTCGCGGTGCTTGAATGACTGGCCGCGGCTCGCGATACGACCGTCAGGCATAGAATTGCGGCCACGACGATCCTGCTTACGATTTTCAGGCTGTTGTTCATGACTTCCACGCTCCCCTGGAGGCGATGACAGGCGTCCGCGCTCGGACACCCGGCAATTCAGGGGCATAGGACTCGTATAGATGAAAAAAGTCAAGGAAACTGCCAGACGGGATAACCGTACCAGTGGAAAAGCATTTTCACGAGATGGATCGGAAGTCCACCGCGTGCGGCGAGCCTAGCTGTCGCGGGCGAGCTGATCGTCGATCAGAATCCGCAGGGCGTCGCGATACGGTGAGGGCGCAACCGTGTTTAGCAGATCGCGCGCGACCGCGATCTGCCCGGCGGCCAACGCCTGGGCCTCGCGCAGCACCGCCGGCCGGCGCACCAGCTCGAGGGCGCGGCGCAGATCGCCGTCGTTTTGCATCGCGCCGTTGGCAAAAAGACCCTTGAGCTCCGGCGTCTCGCGCATCCCGATCACCACCGGCAGGGAGAGCACCCCGGCGCGCAAATCGGAACCCACCGGTTTGCCAATCTTTTCTTCCGGGCCAACGATATCGAGCACGTCGTCGACCATCTGAAAGGCGCGGCCGAGCGCGAGACCTAACTGTTCCATCGCGTCGATCGTGGCCGGCCCGGCGCCCGCCAGATCAGCGGCGACCCGGCCCCCCGCGCCGAACAACGAGGCGGTCTTGCGCGTGATCACCGCCAGATAGTCGTCGAGCGTCGCCGCCGCGCGATGACGCATGCGGCCCTCCATCACCTCGCCCTCGGTGAGCTGGAGGCAGGCCCCCGCCGCGGTCCGCACCAAGCGCTCGTCGAAACGGCCGCACAGCTCGAAAGCGCGGCAAAAGAGATAATCGCCCGCCACCAGCGACGCCGCTGGACCGTAGCGGGCGTAGGCGGACGGCTTGCCGCGACGCAGCATCCCGGTATCGATAATGTCGTCGTGGAGCAGGGTCGCGGAGTGAATCAGTTCGAGCGCGATCGCGGCGTCGACCGCGTCTTCGAGCCGGTCGTCGATTCCGCCGCAGGCTCGATACACCAGCAGGATGAACAGTGGGCGCAGCCGTTTGCCGCCGCCATCGACGAGATAGTGACAGATCTCGGTGATCAGCGCTTCGTTCGAGTTGAGCAACTGCGCAAGCTTGGTCTCGACCCGCTGCAGCCCGTCGCGGACATGGATCGCGGGATCCGAGCTTCCGGCAACGGCGGCCGGTATCGAGGCTGCTTTGGCGAGCTTCACTTTATTTTAACCGCGCGTCGCAGACTCCATTTTCTGAACGCAGTTCGCAGACTCACCTGCTCGCTACGCCTTCGGCTTCGCTGGCGCGCCCCCCGTTCCGTGCCTCCGGCATGGTCGTCTTTATATTGGCTGCCCACGTAGTTTTGCTTCGCTTACGCTCAACTGGCGCTAGCGAAAAAGATCCGACGCTGCGGGACGAATCAAAGCTTTGGCGCTGGCGCCCTCGACGCGCGCGAATTCATACCCGCGCACCAGCACGGCGGGAATCGCGCCCGCCTTCGGCATCAGCAGGCCGGCCGCCCCCGCGAGCTGGTCCGCCTGCGCGATAACCGTGTGATGAAGCTCGCGGCCGCCGAGGTCGGTGCTGCCGCGCAAGTCCAGCATCGGATCGATCCCCGCGATCCCAATGCATACTTCAGTCAAGCCGTCGCGCCACGGACGTCCGAACGTGTCGGTGATCAGCACGGCGATATCGGCGCCGGTCAGCCGCTTCAGGTCGGCGCGGAGGCGCGCGGCCGAGGCGTCGGCGTCTTCCGGCAACAGGATCGCGCGGTCGTCCTCGAGGCTGTTCGATTCGTCGATTCCGGCGTTGGCGCAAACCCATCCCGGTCCCGTCTCGACAATCAGCACGGCATTGTCCATGCGCACGATACGGCTGGTCTGACGCAGCACCAGTTCGACCGCGCGCGGATCCTTGTCCCACCGCGCCGCGAACCTGCGGGCCATCTCCGAAGGCTCGATATCCTTGAGATCGACCAGCCGGCCCTCGGCCTTCGAGACGATCTTCTGACAGACCGTCAGGATATCGCCGTGCGCGAGCTTGAGCTCCATCGCGTCGAGGGCGCGCAGGATCAGTTCCGCCAGATTGTCCCCGCGCTGGACCATCGGGATCCCGGCAATTGCGGTAAGGGTGAGCGAAGCCATCGGTTCCCCAGACTATACCTCAAGCGCGCGCAGTACCACGTCGGCAAGCTTTGCCGCCCGGGCCGGGGTGGACATGATCGTGTCGGTCGCGACGGCCCGGATGCCCAGATCGCGAATCGGTTCCAGATAGCGATGATCAAGTTGATCGATCACCATCAGCCCGGCGAAATCGCGATAGAGCCGGGCGATTCCGAGCGGCGACACCTCGTGGCCTAGCCCACGCATCATCTTGTCGGCCGGACCCTTGACAGGCTTGCCCCCGACGATCGGGCTGACCGCGGCGACGCGCTCGCGCACCTGCGTGAGCGCCGCGCGCACCCCGGCAAGCCCGGTGATCGGCTCGAGCGACACGAACGGGTTGGACGGCGCGAGGATCACCGCGCGGGACGCGGCGATCGCGTCGAGCACGCCCGGCGCCGGCCGCGCCTGGTCGAGCCCACGGAGTTCGATCGCCTCCACCGCGCCGCGCGCCCGCCCGCGTACGAAATACTCCTGAAACGGGATCGCGGGTTTGCCCTTGAGCTTGACGTGCGTATGGACCCGGTCGTCGCTCATCGGCAAAATCCGCGATTTCACGCCGAAGCGGCCGGCGATCGCCGCCGTGACCTGACTCAGCGTCGCACCCGCGCGCAACCGCTCCGTGCGATAGAGGTGGGTCGCGAGGTCGCGGTCACCGAGATTGAACCACGGCTTCCCGTAGAGCCGGGCGAGCGCTTCGAGCGTATGAAAGCTCTCCCCGGCCAGACCCCAGCCGTGGCTCTGATTGACGACCCCGGCGAGCGTGTAGGTGACCGTGTCGACATCCGGCGACACGTGCAGCCCGTAGAACTGCTCGTCGTCGCCGGTGTTGACAATGACCGTCAGGCGGCGCGGGTCGATCCGGCGGACGAGGCCGCGAATAAACTTAGCCGCCCCCACCCCCCCCGCAAGCGTGGTAATCGTGGCTCGTGAGAGGTTGCGAGATTGGCCGCGCGCCATTGGGAGCCCTTTTGCCGTAGAGTTTTTTGTACGTCGTAGTACGTTCCACCGCGACGCGCCCCATTTCGCGCGCCTTTTCCTCGATCAGATCGACCGCGACGAATTCACCTGAAGTGCCACCCGCCTCGGCGGTGATACTCTCTTCCATCAGGGTGCCCGAAAAGTCGTTGCATCCGGCCTTGAGGGTCACCGCCGCGCAATCGACGCCGAGCTTGACCCACGAAGTCTGCAGATTATCGATCTGGCCGCGCAGGAAGAGCCGCGCAAACGCGTACATCTGCAGGTCGAGCGTGCCGAGCGGCGGGGGCGACACCAGGCCCTTGCGGAAGAGCACGGTGTTCTCATGGATAAAGCGCAGCGGCACGAACTCGGTAAAGCCGTGCGTCCGCTTCTGGATCTCGCGCAGCAGATTCAGATGGTTGACGACGTGATGCGGCTTCTCGAGATGGCCGTACATGATCGTCGAGGTGGTCGGGACGCCGAGTTCATGAGCGGTCGTGATAATCTCGACCCAGGCCGCCACGTCGACCTTCTTGTGGCTCAGGATTTCGCGGATATCGTCGTCGAGGATCTCCGCCGCCGTACCGGGAATCGACCCCAAACCGTGGTCGCGCAGCATCCCGATATATTCGGGATACGGCAGGTTGGTGCGGCGCGACCCGTACATGATCTCCATCGGCGAGAAGGCGTGGATATGGATCGCGGGAAAGCGTGCCTTAATCGTGTCGAGGATGTCGCGATACTTGTACGCCGGCATCTCGGGGTTGATTCCGCCCTGGATACAGACCTCGGTGGCGCCGCGCTCCAGCGCGTCGGCAATTTTGGCGAGGATCGTCTCGTCGGAATGATCGTAGGCGTCGGATTCCCATTTCTGCCGCTTGAAACCACAAAACTGACAACCGACGAAACAGATATTGGTGAAGTTCAGATTGCGATTGACGACGTAGGTAACCTCGTCACCGACGTCCTCCGCGCGCGCGAGGTCGGCGCACTTCACCATCGCGCGCAAATCGTCGCCGTCCGCCGTGTAGAGCAACAACCCCTCGTCGCGGGTTAATTCCTGACGCTGGAGACTCCGTGCGAGCGCGGCCCGCACGGCCGGCGACGCCCGGTCCATCAATTGATTCAACGGCGCCGCTTCGACTTCGTCGACGAAGCCGCGCATCTCTTCGAGGTTCATACTTAGACCTCCGCGGTAAGCTGAGCAGCGAGCCGGTCGATCGGCGCCATCAGGGCCGGGTCCACCCACTCGCCATTGATGTATTCGGGGTAAATCGCGAGCCGCTGGATTAGGTGAAAGCCGGCTTGCGCACATCGCTCCGCCAATGCGTCGAGGTGCGGCCAGGGCGCCTCGGGATTGACGTAGTCCTTGCTGAGCGGCGAGATACCGCCCCAATCGTTGATTCCCGCGTCAAGGAACAGTTCTATTTCGTGTGGCGACAGGTTGGGTGGCGCCTGCACGTTCATCGCCGCGCCGAGCACGAGCCGCGCCGTCGCAATCGCGCGCGCCATGTCGAAACGATCGGGTTCGGGCTCGTCCGCCATCGGAATCTCGGGCTTGGCCCGGAAATTCTGGATAATCACTTCCTGGATATGGCCGTGACGCGCGTGCGAATCGCGAATCGCGATCAGGCTCTGCGCGCGCTCCGCCGGCGTTTCGCCGATACCGAGCAGAATCCCGGTGGTGAAGGGAATCCGCAGCTCCCCGGCCTCGTCAAGCATCCGCATCCGCAAGGCTGGGTCCTTGTCCGGCGCCCATTGATGGACCCCGCCGCGCTGGCGTAAGCGCGGTGAAATATTCTCGAGCATCAGACCCATGCTGACGTTGAGCGGACGCAGCATCCGCATCTCGTCAGAGGTCATCAGACCGGCGTTGGTATGCGGCAACAGGCCCTGCGCGAGACTCGCTTCCGACGCGCGCGCGACATACTCGATCGTAGTCCGCACGCCCAGGTCCGCCAGCGTTGCGCGATATTCCTTGAAGGCCAGCTCGGGCTTGTCCCCCAGACAGAGCAGCGCTTCCTTGCAACCAAGCTCGGCGCCGCGCCGCGACCAGGCGGCGACTTCGTCAAGCGTCATGGTCCAGGCGCCGGGGTCTCCCGGGTCTTTCCGAAAGGTGCAATACGAACACCGGTCGCGGCAGAGATTGGTGATCGGCAGGAAGACCTTGCGCGAATAGCTGACCTCGCGCCCCTTCCCGCGATCGCGCAACGCGGCCGCGGCCGCCATCACCTCGGGCAGATCCGCCACCGGGCATTCGATCAGCGCAATCGCGTCGTGTTCGTCGAGGCGAGCGCCTGCCAGCGCCCGTTCGAGAATCTCACGAATCGGGGGATCGCGCCGGGAGGGACTGACCGCTAGCTCAGGCATCGCAACTACGGCCCGTTATAGGCGATCAATTCCGCCGAGGCAATCGGACGTGAGACAGCCCTCTGCCGCTCGATGGCGAATCAACCAGGTCGTCATTGACAGGAAATACGATAACATCTGATAGCTAAATATTGAGTGCCTGCTGAGTAGCGCCGGATGAGATTGACGCCCCCGTAGCGGGCAAGAGAGGCTAACGGGCATGGCTTCATATTGGACTGGAAGGTTTATTGGGTACTGGGCGGCGGATTTGTTCGCTGCTGCGCTCGCCATGATTGTAATTGGAGTAATCAGCGTATGGCTGGGGACACTGGATTCGATACTCGCGCTGGCCGGTCTCACCGCCGTCGCTTTCATGCGGGCTGCGAGGTACAAGGCAGACGGCGGAACGGTGGGCAGGGTATTGCAGCTGGCACAGCTAGTTATTCTGGATCAGAATGGAAAGCCGCGACTGGGACTTGATAGCACCGGGTTTCAGCTACTCGACGACAAAGGTCGCGCACGAATCCTTATGGCGGTCGATGGCGATGGACCGGCGGTTCAAGTGTGCGACGGATCCGGCAAGCTCCAACTCAGTCTCGGTTCGAGCGCGGCGGACGGCAGCTATGGTCTGTCTCTGCTCGATCAGCAGGGGAAGGTTAGAGCGCGCGCCGTCATGCGTAACGAGGACCAAGGCATAGCGAGCTTCGGCGTGTACGATCCATCAGGTCAGATACGTGCCAACCTATGCATCGGCGGACGGGGGCAGGCGACTCTTAATTTTGCGGACGAGGCGGGGGGTATCATCTGGAGCGCACCGGACGCATCCGTCGCTATCCAAAAGTGATGATGAGGGTAGACGAAATGTGGGGCAAGCAGACAGACGACACGTCAACTTCATTCGTAAATGAGAAGTTCTTCCGCGACTTTTTGGAAGGGAGAGTGGCTCAGCCCGGTCAGGTACACTTTCCTGAAAACTTTCAGCTCGTAGCGGCCGAGATGAATCGGCGGCTCATGCGATCACAGGAGAAGGTCGCGAACTCGCTCAACCGGGCGACGTGGGTCCTTTCAATCTTCACCGTAGTTCTCGCGTTGGCGACGGCCCTGCCACTCCTGCCTTGGCTCTGTCACCGCCCCTGACGATTCCAGTCTCGCGTTCAAGCTGGATCGAAACGCCCGTCCCGCTTTACGCAGCTATTTCCTCCACCATTCCCACGCCCGACTCATAGACTCTAAGTCTGTCGCGCGCCCAAATAACCCAATACTGCGTTAGTGATTTTGGATCGCTGTGTTTGAAGTGTGCTCGAAATCGAAGCCGCTGCACCCGCGTGGCAAAAACGCGGGTCCATTTTAGCCCAAATTGGCGTGATTCTTTCGATCCCGGCCGCGATGGATCTCGTCGACCGGATCCGCAAGCGGAAGCAGGCTCAGGCGCTGATCGATGCGGCGAAGCAGATAACTATCGATACGCAGGTGCAAGTCAGCATCGTGATGGTCGGAGGAGACCGGCGCGGGCTCGATCAACTGACGGCCGACGAACTGCTCGACGCGGCGGAACAGTCGAACAAGCTCGGCGCGTAAGGTCAGGTCGCATCATGCTGATACGGCCGCTCCGCCATGCTTCTCCATCAAGTCGTAATTGACATGGTAGAGTTCCCATTCGACCCCGTCGGGATCGATCACCCAGAACTTGCTCTGATTGGCGTAGCAACAGTTGACGTTGAGCTGCTCGCGCGTTTTCAGGCCCGCCGCCTTGACGCGCACCAGATGGTGCTCGACGGTTGCCGCCGAATCCACCTCGATCCCGAGATGGTTGACGAAGCCACCGGCGGTCTCCCCCCGATGAGCCGTCGAGAGCACGAGATTAATCGGCGCGAACGGTGGAAGGAACTTCACCTGGTCGGGCTTCACCTTGGCGGGCGCGACCCCCAGGAAATGCTGGTAAAACTCGCGGCTCGTCTCAAGATCGCGAACCTTCAGATGAACATGCACACGCGTGACCATCGGCAGAGACCTCAACTAGGGTTTAACCGCTCACGTACGGCATCAGAAGCGTCGTCTGAAGCCGGCTGGTGATTAGAACCGGCCTGCTTGGCCGTTGCCTTGGCCTCTGCCTCGGCCACTTCCTTCCGTCTCGGGTCCTGTCTCTGTTTCTTTATCTCCCGCAGACTGTCGACCGCGTTGTTCCAAAACCCCGACCCCCCGCTCGCGAGCACGCCAAAAAATACGCACAACCCAATACCACCGTGAAGGCCTTCAGGCAGCAGATCCGTCGGCGTTTGCCAGCAGAGAATCCCGCCTACAACAGCGGCCAGCGCGAATGTGCCGATGACGCGCCAATTCTCGCCTTGTTTGGTTTCTTTCAGGTCGGAGAGTTTGGGGGAAAACCATGGGACGCGCTTAATCGTTTCCGTGATCCGCTCCGTCGCAACGCTTAAGCCCGCAACATAGGTCACTACGTTCGTAACATCCATAGACATTGCTGTTCTCCTTCCATCGAATTTGAAACGTGCCCACATTCTTGCTGACTATGAGTGAGCAAGAACTTGACTGAGCAAGGTATGTACCAGTATGAGGAAACAAGCACAGAGCGGGCTTTAAGTGGGGCGTCTCAAGATGGTTGCACCCTTCGGGCACGACCATATGTCTCTGTAAGAACCAATCGAGGGCAATCTCTCGTAAAGGCTAGCGAGACCGCTGACCGACAATCCTACCGGCTCGAATCCAACCCAAGCGCTGCTTGCGGGCACCGGCGGGGCGTCTACGTGCCCCGAATCGGGGATGCCCAGCGCGCGAAGATGGTCTCTCCTATGGCGTTGAGCTTCGGCAGATGACGGGGCGCCTCGGCGAGAATCGCACCGCCGTCGATACCGTCGATACCCACGCGACGCAGACCTTCGCCGAACTCGCCGACCGGTTTAACCTTGGCGGGCGCGACCCCCAGGAAGTGCTGATAAAACCCGCGGCTCGCCTCGAGATCGCGAACCTTCAGATGAACATGCACACGCGTGACCATCGGCTGAGACCTCAACTAACGTCATAACCATCAAACACCGGAAAAACCAGCGCGACGGTGTGGCCCGGGTTTCGGCAAAGCGCGGAAACCCGGGCGGCGTGGAGCGAGCTATCTTTCAGGGGCTCACAGGCGCGGGCCGTGTACCTTTACCCTGCAGCGCAATTTGGTCAGTCCTATGACGCACCGAGTTCGACACAACGCTGTCGACCTTATGCGAGGTTGCGGTCGAAGTCGGGGTGAAAGTCAGCGTAATCGTGGTGTGGGCTCTGGGTGCCAGGCTGAAGCTCCCCGATCCGCTGAGGCCGAACGGCGCTGACGGGGTATCCACCGTTCCGATCAACCGATTAGGTGCAACGTTCTCCACCTCCAACGTGGCAGTGGAAGTCTTTCCGATCACCGTGTTGGGGAACACGATGCTCGTCGGACTCAAGAGGATCTCCGGGCCCGCAGGCGTCGGAGTTGCCGTTGGCGTTGCGGTCGCCGTTGGCGTTGCGGTCGCCGTAGGCGTTGCAGTCGCCGTAGGGGTTGCGGTCGCCGTAGGCGTTGCAGTCGCCGTAGGCGTTGCGGTCGCCGTGGGTGTTGCGGTCGCGGTCGCCGTAGGCGTGGCGGTTGCCGTAGGCGTTGCGGTCGCGGTAGACGTCGCCGTTGCAGTCGGCGTCGGGGTCCCGACAGGAGTTGATGTTGCGGTTGCCGTCGGCGTAACGACGGGAGTTGGTGTCGGAGTCGCCGTAGGCGTACCGACTGGGGTTAGTGTTGCGGTTGCGGTCGGCGAACCGACGGGACTGGGTGTTGGAGTAGGCGTTGCTGGCGTCGGGGACGATCCCGGCGTCGGTGACGGCGTTGGGACCGGACCACTCTGGGCGAGCTTCACAACGAAAGCGTTCCTGCTATTGCTCCCAGTATAAGTGAACTGGGGCTGGAAAGCGCCGGTGGTACCAAAGCCGCTGTTGCTGATCCATCCGGTAATATAGGCATTGCCACCGCTATCGAGGGCGATGCCGCTGCCCTGATCATCAAGGAAACCTCCGCCCCAAAGGAGTTCGATGGAATAGACCAGTGAGGTGGCGTTCGGGCTTAACTCTGTCACAAAAGCGCAGGAACCATCTGAGCACGCACCTGAGTTGCCTTGAATATCAATTGTTTGAATCGGGCCATTGATACTTTGCAGGGTCTCGGTCGTAACCGGTATATCACCAGAGGATGTGCCGACCACGTAGGCATCCCCGGCGGGATCGATCGCGACATCGTTGCCAATGGCGCCGCTGAAGCCCCCATCCTGGATCAAGGCAGAATAGATAAGCGCGTCGCCACCCGGGTCCACCTTGGTCACAAACGCGGCTGGAATTCCGCCGGGTCCGAAGACGCTGGTCGCGGGGAAGTCCGGTGAATAGGCTCGCCCTGTAACATAGGCGTCACCGCTCGTATCCACAGCGATACCCTCGCCGGTATCACCTTGATAGTTGTCATAGCCGCTCCCGCCCAGATAGGTCGAGTAGACCAGCCCGTCGCCGGAGTTGTCCAGTTCCGTCACGAAGGCGTCGGACGGGCCGGTCAGCATACTCTGGTACGGAGGATTGCAGATTCCGATCGTCGGGAAACAGGGCGTGGTGGGAAAGTCGGTGGCACCGGTATAACCGGTGATATAAGCATCGCCAAAGGAATCCACCGCGATGGCATTGCCGCTGTCGCCGTTACCGTTAGTGCCGCCCAGATAGGTCGAATAGGCGTTCTGGAACGGGCCGGTATCCGAAGTACACGTTCCGGGGGGGCTGGGCAACGAACCGTCGGCGCAGAACTTGGTCACAAAGGCGTTGCCATTGGGGCTGCCCAATGTGCTTTGGTAGGAGATTGCGACGGGAAAGTTCGTCGAATAGGTAACACCGGTGACGTAGGCGTCGCCCGCCGAATCCACCGCGATGCCGTACGCGTAGTCGCCGCCGTTCCCGCCCAGATAGGTCGAATAGGTTGTGCCTTGGCCGACAGTACACGACCCACCGATATACAACGAGCCGTCGGCGCAGAACTTGGTCACAAAGGCGCTGCCGTAACTGCTGCCCGGGCTGCCCTGGAAGGCGTTAAGGGTGGGGAAGTCGGTCGAGTAGGTAGTACCGGTAACGTAGGCGTCGCCCGCCGAATCCACCGCGATGCCGGTGCCGTAATCCCCTCCGCCAAACTCTCCGCCGGTCCCGCCCAGGTAGGTCGAAAAGATCAGTGAGCTGCCGTCCGCGCTGAACTTGCTCACGTACGCGGTCGGCGCAAAGGTCGGCGGTGGCGGCACGCAGCCAACGCCGAGGCAGAACCCGCCGATAAATCCCTTGAAGGTCGGGTCGAAGGCGTTGACCAGGGGAAACCCGGGATTCGAGGTTTGTCCGGTGACGTAGGCCTCGCCCTGGCCGTCGACCGCGATGGCTGCACCTTGGTCATCAGTGCCCCCTTGGAATCCTGTCAAATTCTTTGCGCCGCTTCCGCCCAGGTAGGTCGAATAGAAGGGCAACCCATTCGACGAAAATTTGCTCACAAAGGCATTGCTGACCTGGTTGGTCAGCCCGTTGTTGGAAGTCTGGAAGGGAGTCTGTCCGGGAAAAGGCGCGATCGTGGGAAAGTCAGACGAGTAAGTATATCCCGTAACGTAGGCCTGATTGTTGGAATCGACTGCAATCGCAGTGCCGGCATCGTTACCGCTCCCACCCCAGTAGGTCGAATAGACCAGCGAGGTGCCGTCGGGACTGAACTTGGTGACGAAGCCGTCCGCAAAACCCAGGTTGCTCAGTTGCGCGGGGTTTACCGTGGGAAAACCTGCGCCGGTAGAACCCGTAACATAGGCGCTGCCGCTGGAATCGACCGCGATGCCGGTACCATAGGCGAACGCGGTGCCGCTCAGGTAGGTCGAATAGACCAGGGTGCCACCGCCGCCGAATTTACTTACAAAAGCATTCTCCGCGGTGCCGGAAGAGGAAGACTGATAGGCGTTCATCGTCGGGAAATCCACGGAGCAGGCAACGCCCGTAACGTACGCGCTGCCAAACGAATCCGCCGCGATGCCGTTGGCGGAATCACCGGCGACGGCGTCGAGACCTAGACAGGTGCCCCCGTTGCCGCCCAGATAGGTCGAATAGATCAGTGTACTGCCGTCGGCGCTGAGTTTGGTCACAAACGCATTGCGGTGGAACCCGGCATAGCCATTGTTGGAGCCCTGGTAAGCATTCGTCGTCGGAAAGTTGTTGGAATAGGTATATCCCGTGATATAGGCGTCGCCGCTCGAATCCGTGGCAATCCCCGTACCCACGTCACCGCCGACGAAAACGCCTCCGACCTCCGCTGATCCGTTCCCGCCGAGATAGGTCGAATAGACGAGCGTGCCGGCATCGCTAAATTTGGTTACGAACGCGTTGCTCTGACCATCGGCGGTGCCCTTGTTGGAGGATTGGTAGGCATTTAACGTCGGAAAGTCGGACGAAGTGGTTTGCCCGGTGACGTAGATATTGTCGTTCGCATCTACCGCAATTCCGGCGCCGGAATCCGTCCCGCTGCCACCCAGATACGTCGAATAGATCAACCCGCTGCCTGTGGGGTTGAGCTCGGTGACGAACGCATTGCTGGTGCCATTGAGCGAACCCTGGTAGGCGTTTATGGCCGGGGTCCCGGTGATAGGGAAGTCGGTGGAGGACGTGGTGCCCGCGACGTAGGCGTCGCCGCTGGAGTCAACGGCAATGCCCGCGCCGGAATCCATCCCGCTGCCGCCCAGATAAGTCGAGTAGACTAGCGTAGTGCCGTCGGGGTCGAACTTGGACACGAAAGCGGTGGCGATGCCGTAAGGGCCGGCCTTGACTCCGTGGTAGGGAGACGCCGTCGGGAAGTTATTGGAATCAGTTTGGCCGGTGACGTAAGTGTTGAAAGACGCGTCCGTCGCAATCCCGTTGCCGGAATCGCCCCCGCCGGGAGAGCTTAGCGCCGCCTGGCTGCCGCCCAGATAGCTCGCAAAGTCCACATATGGGTCCACCACCAGCCGCCGTGTATGGTCAAACGCGGCCACCTTGAACCGCACCAGGCGTTGCGCTCCCGCCCCTTGGCTCACGATGTATCCGCCCTCGACTGCCCGGCCCTCGGCGCGCGTCCCCTGATACAGGCGCGGCTTGACCAGCCTGAGCTCGCGACCCGCGCCAAGTCCGACCATCAGGTTGCCGGCCTTATCAACCGCGACGTTCGCGGCGCCGGCTAATCCCAGTTCAATCGCATCCGGATTCGCGCCCGGCGCCACGCTGAAATCAAACTCAAGCTGGTTTTGATTCCCGTAATACGCAATGTCGATTCCGCGCCACACGCTGTGCTCAACCACTCGGCCGTAAGTTGGGACGCCCGCGTGCCACTGCCTGGGATCACGGCCGATAAAGTAATTTACCCGACCCCGCATCGGCTCGGCCGCATCGATTATCGGATGAGGATTCGCGCTGACCAGCTTCATCGCGACAACATCGGTGCTGGCCTTCTCGATAGGGTCCGTCTTCGCCTTCGCACCAGGTTCGGCCTTCGACTTCATTGGCCGGACAGGCTTCCCACGGCGGAATCGAGCCGCCCGCCTATCGTTGTGATGAAGCGCCAGTACGACCGCGTTGTCCGTAATGAACAGGTTGTAGGCCGGAGCGTGCGCGAGGTACTTCACCGGCGCCGCCGCCTGTCCCTGATTAGGCTCGAAACCCAAGGGCCGGGCCATCAGGGTCGCCGCGAGTGCCGACCGGGACATGAACTGCGCCTTGCGCTGCGCGTCGGCTGCGACTGACAGCCGCCCGTTGTCCGACTCTGCCCGGCCCGTGCCAGCTACCCGATTCCGGGTCGAGGCGATTGCCATCGCGCAGACGCTAAGGAGGCCGAGCAAGACGATTTTGCGGTGGGCGCTCTTCATCAGATCCTCCGAAGGTGGCGATTATGCGACCCCGAGCGGCTACGTTCTAAAAGATGTTCTTTTCAGACAATAACAATAAAGCAGCCATATCTGGCTGTCAAGGATTAGAATATCTCGATATTGCTTAATTCAGCTTAAAGTCTGCGATCGGCGCCGGAGCGCCAACGGTTGGCGGTTACGCCGGACCCGGATGCGCATCCACCGACGAGCGGGGGGTCGCGCGCGTCGCCATAGTTATCCCTCGCTGCGCAGCACGAGTTGCGCGTTGCTGTAACGCACGAACGATTGACAATGATACTTTCTGAGAATACACAGCCTGAAAGCGAGCGGAGGGTTGAATCATGCTGAGCGAGGAAATGACGGCTCGTTATAGGAACATCAGGCTTGTCGCGCTGGTAGCGGTAGCCGTTTTCGCGCTGGCGGCGCGGGCGCAGGCTGACGGCGCTGCGAACACCACGACTTTGTGCGTCAATCCGTCGGGCGCCGACGGCTGCTTTACGACGATCAGCGCGGCCGTCGCGAGCGCCCAGACCGGTGCGACGATCACGGTCGCCAGCGGAACCTATCAGGAGACTCTGACCATCGGGGGTATTACCGCAAAAGGTAAGCCCATGAATCCGCTCAAGCTGACGATCAACGGCGCCGGCTCCACAAAGACCATAATCGACGCCGGCGGGAGCGGCGCGGTAATCACCGTCAATCCGCAAAGTTCACTCGCACTTGCGAAATTCACCGTACAGCATGGTGGCTTGCAGGGAATCGCGGTAACCGGCGGATCTTTGTCTCTGACCAACAGTCTGGTGACGGAAAACGGCGCAGGCGGCGTCTCGTTCAATGGTTTATCGTTCCGGATTCAGCAGTCCACGATAAGCAACAACACTGGAGGCTCGGGAGTTAGCGTTCTCGATAGCAAGGGAACCGCGTTGATCTTGGACAGCACTATTAGTGGCAACGTCGCGCCGGTCTGTTTGGGCGGCGGCGCCGGCGTCTTCGTGGGCCCGGACACCACGATCGCCAATACGACGATCAGCGGCAATCAGGTGCCGTTCTGTGAAACCGGGATCAGCGAAGGCGGCGGAATTTTCGTAACAGGTGGTCCGCTCAACCTCAACAACGATACGATTACCAATAATGTCGCGCCCAAAGGTGGCGGACTCGAGATTCTCGGAGATACTACCGCGAGCAACACGATTATCGCCGGAAACTCCACGACAGATGGCGAATGTGCGGGACCGCTCTTCTCGAACGGCTACAACCTGAGTGACACTGATTGCCTGGTCAGCGGTGGCACAGGTGACATCATCGCCGATCCGCTCCTCGGACCGCTGACCGACAATCCGCCCGGCCTGAACGCGACTCAGGCGCCGCTCGCGGGCAGTCCCGCTATCGGCGCGGGAGCGCCAACGGTTGGCGGTTACGTCGGCCCCGGTTGCGCGTCCACGGACGAACGCGGCGTCAAGCGCGTCGCCGGCTCGTGCGATATCGGCGCCTACCAGTCGTAGCGCCCGACGGATGCTGGCGGGCTAGGTACCCTGAATCGGGGATGCCCAGCGTGCGAAGATGGTCTCCCCGAGCGCGTTGAGCTTCGGCAGATGACGGCGCGCCTCGGCGAGAATCGCACCGCCGTCGATACCCACGCGACGCAGACCCTCCCCGAATTCGCCGACCAGCGCTTCGAGGATCTCGTTCGTCATCTCGGCGTGAAACAGCAGGCCATACGCCTTATCGCCATGGCGGAACCCCTGGACCGGGGTCTTCTCCGACGACGCGAGCGCGATCGCCCCCGGCGGCAGGTCGAAGATGTCGCTATGCCAGTGCGCGGCGACGAACTCGGGCGGCAGCCCCCGTAACAGACGATCATCGGTGGCCGCCGTCGCGAGCGTCACGCGATACCATCCGATCTCGCGCGTCTCGTTCCGATAGACCCTCGCGCCCAGCGCGGCGGCGAGGAGCTGACTGCCGAGACATACGCCGAGGATCGGCTTGTTCTCGCGCAGAGCGTCTTCGATCAGCCGGATCTCCTCGCGGAGGTAGGGATCGCGGTCGAGCCGATAGACGGTCTGCGGACCACCCATCACGACCAGTCCGCCCGCGCCCCTGATCGATGCGGGAATCGGCTGGCCATCATACGCGCGCACGTATTGCCAGGCGAGCGCTGCCGTTTCGAGCGAATCGGCGATCGCGCCGAGCGACTCCGCCGGATGGTTCTGCAGGACGACTATTTTAGCCATTACTTCGCCATTATGCGGGAATCGTCGTCTATATACCGCCCCACGACGGCAACGCCGAACCGTCGACGATCGCCGCGGCCATCAGCGCCCCCGCGTGCACGCTGAACGCCACGCCATGACCGGCGTAGGCGCCCGCGACGAGTATACGGTCGTTGGCGGGGTGGCGCGTCAGCAGCGGCATCAGCCCCTCACGGAAGGCGATCGGCCCACCCCATCGCGCGGCGATCCGCACGCGGGCGAGCGCCGGATGGAGTGACTTGACGCGCTGTGCGAGACGCGCCAGAACCGCCGCCGGCTCCCCCTCGGTCACGCGGATATTCTCCAACTCCGCGGGCTCGCCGAACGTCAGTCCCGCGCCAAACACGACGCTGCGATCCGCGCATACCCGGCCCCACAGATAGGGCGTGTCGGCGGTGTAAAACGGCATCCGCTCGCCGAGACCGATCGCGGCGAGGACGGCTTCCTCGAGCGGCTCCGTGACGCACGCGTAAGTGAGCGCGCTCCGTACGTCCGCCAACTGCGGGAGCGCCCCGAGGGTCCAGGCGTTGAGCGCCACGATTACATGATTGGCGACGATTTCTTGATCTTTTACTTTAAGTTTTATTGTGGCCGCGGGAGTGAGCCGCTCGACCCGATTTCGCTCGTAAATCACCGCGCCTGCCGCGACCGCTGCTGCCGCCAGGCCGGCCGTCAGGGCACCCGGCTCGACCACTCCGCCGGGAACCGTGCGCGCCACGGCGATCGCCTCGCCGGCGTCCGTCCACGGGAGAGCGCGCAGACCCGTACCGCTCCGATGCTCGATCTCCCAGCATCCGGGGAGCTGCAGATCGCAATCGATCGCCAGCTCGGCGACCAGCGCGCGGAGTCGCGGGACACAATCGCGCGCGCCGTCGCGAGGTCCGGTCGCGGTGCCTTCGAGCACGAGTCCGCCGGTGCGGCCGCTCGCCCCCGAGCCGATTCGATCCGCCTCGAACAACGCGGTCTGGAGCCCGGCGCGCGCCAGATGGTACGCCGCCGACACCCCCGTCAGGCCGCCGCCGATAATCGCGACGTCGACCTTGACCGGCAGTGCGCGCGGCGCGTCAAAGCTCCCGACCCGCCACGGCGGTGCTCCCCAATCGCGTCGCGCTTTTGCGGTGTCACTCATCGATAGGTTTAGCGCTTGGCGGTCTTGCGCAACTCCCCGCGCAACAACGGCGATGCGACCGCCTTGCCGCTCGACGCCGCCGGACTCGCCGGATCGACCACCATCGCCGTCACCTCGGGCGGGGGCGGCGCTACTTCAACTACTACATCAGGTTGTCCCGGGTCCCGTGCGGCGAACTCCGCTGCCAGGGAGGGCGCACCCTGCCGGCGTATCCAACGGAGCGCGAAACGCTGCTGCCCATCGCCTTGCGGCAAGCCCGTAACTTCAAGTACTGCTTGAGCAAGACGCGGGCTGAAAGCCAGCGCGCCGTGGATCAGTCCGCGACGGTCCGGGGCTTCCAGCCGGACGAGCTGACCGTCGGGCGCCGCCAGAATCCGGTTGAACCGCTCACGGACCTCCGCCTGACGCCGCATCTCCGTGACCTCGTGATCGGCCATCGTCAGACGTTGCTCGATCCGCCCAAGGCGAGCCTGCAGCTGGTCCGCACGATGGCGGAAATGGGACGCGCGCGCGTCGAATTCGCCCGCCATCTCCATCGCGACGACCGCGCAGGCGATCGCGATCGCCACCGCCATCCCGGCGACCGCGCTCCAGAAGCCCCGGCGCCGGAAGCGCGAGCGCCTTCGTCGGGGCGCCGTGCCAAATGCCGGGTCAGCCCCTGGGGACTCGGAAAACGGCGTTACCTTAACTTCCATGTTGGGCGGCGTGCCTCGCAGCGAGGCGCACCCGTCTTGTCGATTATCCTTTAGACGGCGGGCTCCGCAAGCGGCCCCCCGGATCGGCTCGACGCAACCCCGCTTTGTCAGCACGGCCGATTCGGCTAAAACTATGGGTCTCCATGAAGACGCCGCCGATTCAAGATATTCACGTTCGGGACACCGAGGCTTTAATTCCGCCCCGCGCGCTCAAGGCCGAGCTGCCGATCGAAGACCCGATGGTCGAAACCGTCGTCCACGCGCGCGAGACTGTCCGCCGGATTCTCCGGGGCGCCGATCCGCGCCTGCTCTGCGTGGTCGGCCCCTGCTCGATCCACGACCCCGCGGCGGCGCTCGATTATGCCGGGCGGCTGGCCGAGTTGAAGCGCAAAGTCGGCGAGCGGCTGTTTATCGTGATGCGCGTCTATTTCGAAAAGCCACGGACCACGGTGGGATGGAAAGGGCTGATCAACGATCCGCATATGGACGACAGTTGCGACGTCGAGACCGGCCTCCGCATCGCGCGGCAACTCCTGCTCGATATCAATCGGATGGGGCTCGGGGCCGCGACCGAGATGCTCGATCCGATCACGCCGCAATACACTGCCGACCTTATTGCGTGGAGCGCGATCGGCGCGCGCACCACCGAGTCACAGACCCATCGCGAGATGGCGAGCGGGCTCTCGATGCCGGTCGGTTTCAAGAACACGACCGACGGGAATCTGCAGGTCGCCGTCAACGCGATCGAGTCGGCGCGGCGTCCGCACGCTTTTCTCGGGATCAATCAGGATGGTCTCACCGCGATCGTGCGCACCTCCGGCAATCCGGATACGCACGTCGTGCTGCGCGGCGGTAAAACACCCAACTTCGATGCGAGCAGTATCGACGAATGCGGCCGGATGCTGGCCAAGGCCGGGCTCGAACCGCGCCTGATGGTGGATTGTTCGCACGCCCAGACCGCAAAGGATTTCACCAGGCAACCGCTGGTGCTCGCGGCGCTGGTCGAGCAGATCCGCGCGGGCAGTCAGGCAATTATGGGCGTGATGGTCGAGAGCAATATTCACGCGGGCAATCAGTCGCTGAAGGACGGCCGCGCCGCGCTCAAGTATGGCGTCTCGATCACCGACCCGTGCATCGACTGGGCCACGACGGAAGAATGCCTCGTACGGGCAGCCGATACTCTCGGCAGGCATTGAGCGACTGCTCAGCCCTAAGCCTCTACGTCAGCACTGCGGCGCCAATGCCAGATTCTCACGGCCCGCGCTTGCGCGAGCCGTCCTCAATTCCGCCAGAGCTAAGGCTCCCTTTAGTTGAAAAGGTCGATTTTGAGGAGCCTAAACCGTTCCAGTCTCTCGGGCTGGTTCCATGGTGGCTTCAGGAAAGGCTGAACCGAATCTCTCTCGACTTCATCCAGAATCCTTGGTAGCGCCTCTGGAGCGAGGTTGCCCTTGGCCAGCGTTGTTCGGATCGATTTTATGATTGCCTTCCGGTTGTCGGTTCCTCTAGCCACGTGGCTGGCAATGCGGCCCTTCAAAAGGTTAGAGTTCCACTCGACGATATCAAGCATGGTTTAACTCCTCTCAAAAATCACTATCTAACAACTAATCAGCGCAAGCGCTGTTCCGCAGGGAGATGTTCGGTGAGCATTGCGTGCGCGCTGCTGCTTTTATGGGATCAATCAAGCGGCGCGCTTGCGCCCGGGCATGGCGATATAAGATGCAACGTCCTTGCGACTGGCGCCCATCCGCAGCAGCGAACGAACCATCAAATCGATGCTGACCGACGGATCTGCGGCCTCCATCTTGGCTACCCGCGATTGGCTCGAACCCAACAGCCGTCCAAGTTGTTCCTGTGTCATGTTTCGTCGGCTCCTCTGGTCCCTGACCGCGCTGGCAAGCCCGACTTTCAGCTCGACCATGGCCGCCTCTTCTTTAGTAAGTTCCAGGAACTCGCTAGTTCCGCCAACTTTCCATCCGGCGGCTTCGAGCCGTTTCTTTTTCCATTTATCCATGTCGCTATCTCTTAGTGGTCAGTTCGTCATAGCGCTTCAGGCGACCTTGGCATCGTTCGATTACTGACGACGGCGTGTTCTGGCTCTTCTTGCTAAACACCTCGACGACGACGATGGCATCCGAATCGATCCGGTAGATGATGCGCCAGGCATCGTCTCTATCTACGATCCTCAACTCGTGGCAACGGCGCCCAATCGATGGCATCATCCGCGAGTGCGGAAGCGACAACGCTTCACCTCGCTGAAGGTGTCGCAACAAAACGCCCGCTTCAATCCTCGCGTCCTGCGAAAAGGGTGGCGTCTTGATCTCGGCATGCAGCCAGACCAAGGGTTTGTCAGAGACCTTGGCCATGGTTTACTCTATGTCATATCTGACATAGGATGCAAGGCTGGGTGCGCACGCCGTGTGTTTTTGAAGTGCCAAGTCTTCGCGCTGATGCGCGCTAGCTGACCGAATCCGCGATCCGTACTCGCTCCGCATCCAGATCCGACAAGCGGTCGAGTTGGCGCAGGCCGGGGAAGAACGTCATCCAAAGCGCGACCACCGCGAGCGTGCCGACGCCTCCGATAACGACCGACGGTACCGTCCCGAACCAGTCCGCGGTCACGCCCGACTCGAAGCCGCCCAACTGGTTGGACGCGCCGATAAAGAGCGAGTTCACCGCACTCACCCGGCCGCGCATTTCGTCCGGGGTCCCGAGCTGAACGAGACTCGACCGCACATAGACGCTGACCATGTCAGCGGCGCCGAGCGCGGCGAGCGTCACGATTGAGGTGGTGAACTCGGTCGAGAGCCCGAAGACAATGGTCGCCACGCCGAAGATCGCAACACAGCCGAACATGACGAATCCCGCATGACGACGCAAAGAGAACCGGCCGAGGAGTATACCGGTCAGCGCGGCGCCAAAGGCCGGAGCGCTGCGCAGCAGACCGAGACCACTGGGTCCGACGCGGAGAATGTCGCGTGCGTAGATCGGCAGCAGCGCCGTGGCGCCGCCGAGCAAGACCGCAAACAAGTCGAGCGAAATAGCGCCAAGAAGGATCGGCCGCGACCGAATGAACCTGATTCCGGCCGTGACGCGCCGAACCGTGCTCACCCCCGGATCGGGCGGTCGCGGAGCACTGTCGGTCCGCAGCGCGCCGAGCGCAATACTGGTGGCGACAAAAAACGCCAGACAGACGGCGTACGCCGCCGCTGGTCCCCAGATATAGATGACGCCGCCGAGCGCGGGCCCGACTACCACCGCGGTTTGCCGCGCCGAGGAAGTCCACGCCACCGCTTGCTGGAACCGCTCACCGCTGACGAGTTGCGGGAGGAAAGATTGGCCCGCCGGCTGACTGAACGCGCGGGCGCTCCCGAGCAGCATCAACACCGCATAGAATGGCCACGGGCTCTGCGCCGACACCAACGTGAGCGCGAGCAGCAGAGCGGTCGCGAGCGCCTGCACGGCGTAACTGATCGTGAGTATCCGGCGGCGATTGTACCGGTCGGCGGCGTCCCCGGCGACGAAGAACAGCGCGGCGACTGGCAGAAACTGGGCGAGTCCGACATAGCCGAGCGCCAGCGGACTGCGCGTTATTTCGTAGATCTGCCAGGCGACCGCAACCGCCTGAATCTGGGTCGCCAGCGTCGCCATGAAGGAGCCGACGAAGTACAACCCGAAGTCGCGATTCCGCAGCAGGCGAACAGTTTGATTTCGTTGCAAGTGAGTCTTGTTGTCATTCCCGCGCCAGGGGGCGGCCGAGTCCGCGAGGCGCGGCCTTAGTCGCTGCCGCGCGAGGAATCCGGGATTATTTCCTCAGCACCATCGCAACGCATCACTGGCGTTATTACGTGTTTCTATGAGCGGCCGTTCATGAGCGTTGTTATCGGCGTCCCGACTATCTCACATGCTCCGTGCACGCAGATAGGAGTCAGAACCCTGAACCGGGATTCCCTTCGAGGGACTCAGGGCAGGCTCGCGCGCGCCAGACCAATCTTGACGCAGCTCGCGGACTTCCTTCGAGGACTCAGGACAGGCTGCCTGCTCGCTTCGCCTGCGGCTCCGCTAGGGAACCTCTGCACAAGCCTCATCATGTCATTCTGAAAAGCCCGCATTACAAAATCGTGCATAAGAGACCGCTAGATTCCCTTCGCAAGGCCTCAGGGCATGCTTCGCGCGCAGACGGAGCTTGCCCTTGAGGAGCGCAGCGACGAAGGGCTCAGAATGACGCAAGGTGCTTATGGTTACAAAAAGTAGCAGTGTCATCCTGAGCGCACCGAAGGATCTGCGTCCGCGCTCTTCGGCCTCGTCGGCCGGAACTCCATGAAGGGTGGCGAAAATCACTTGTGCAGAGCTTACCTCGTGTCAGACGCGCGGAATGACAGAAAAAACTATCGGACATGAGAACTACGATGCGCGAATGGCGTCAGCGCCGGAGCAGACGGGGAGGACGTTAGGCTGGGACCGTGACTTCGACTTCGGCGACCTGGAACGCAGCCTCGACTCCCGCTTCACGCCGGGTCAGGAGCGACGCCTCAATGGCTTCGCGTATGTTCCGCAGCGCCTCCTCCTGTGATCGCCCCTGCGACATGCATCCGGGCAGCGCGGGACATTCGGCCACGATCCAGCCGTCTTCGCCGGGCACCAGGGTCACCAGGAATTTCATGGCTTTCTTCATCCACTTAATCGTAGCACGGCGTTCGCAGCTTTGAACCTCGCAGCCAGCACCTGGGCGCGGGGCGATGAGCCGGGCGGGGAGTCATCACGAAAGGAGATGCGGCGCCACGACGCTAAGGAAGTCGCGAGATGTGATCACCTTGGTCTTTTTCCAGAACTTCGGAAAATGTCGCTGGTTACCGGTCACCAGGTAATCGGCACGGGCAGCGTCGGCGCACTCCAGAAACTTGTCGTCGCCGGGATCGCTCGCGACATGGAGCGTATGCGTTGAGCTGACGAGCTGTGACACGGTTCTTTACGAGCTGGAGGATCTGCTGCCGGAGTCCCCTGCGGATTTCAGGTTCCGGGCGCAAGAGCACCTCCTGGTATTCCGCGAGAACAGCCTCGGTGACGTAAAGCCTGGCCGGTTTCGTAATTGCAAGCACGAGAACGGTACGCTGGAGTCCATCCGGTTTGAGCGCAGCCGAGACGAGAATATTGGTATCGATAACAAGCCGAAGCGGGATCATCCACGCTTTGGTTTTTGCGCACGCGCGGCCTTGATGATCTGGTCAATCCGGCGCGAGCTGAGCTTGTCCGTTCCCTTGCGCCGCGATTCCTCCCCGATCACCCGGAGCACTTCCGGCTCCGGGGCGGCCAGCCGCACATAGTCCCGGATGCTGAGCAGCACAGCTTTAGGCATCCCGCGCTTTTCGATGACCAGCGACTGCCGCTCGTTCTCCACTTGACGCAAAAGCTTACCAAAATTGGCGCGGGCATGGAGTACGGAGACCACGATAGTTTCATTCTTGTCAGTTCTGAGCATCGAGCTACAACTGTACAGTTAACTTCTTTGAACTGTACAGGAACTGTACAGCAGAAGTGACAGTTGGCACAAGTTGGTGGACGAGTCGCTCGCCAGCAGATAACGCGTCAGCTTTGGCGTTGTTCCGCGCGGAGGCGCTCGCTGATGATCATCGCATCGAGCGCGCGCGTGAACTTCACCGGATAGGTCTCCGGCTTCACGAGTTCCTTGTAACGCTGTTCGAGCCGCGCAATTGATTCGAGCAGCCGCTCGCGCGCTTCCGCCAGCGTCGGGCGGGCGCCGACCGGATTGCCGTCGCTTATCCGCTTCTGCAGCAGGGCCACCGTCTCGGCCGGGGACGCGCTGAATTCAGCGGCCACCGTCGCCGCCCCCTCGTCCGCCAGCCCGACGAGGTCGGCGTAAAAGCCGGCGCGGGCATTGAACGCGCGGAAGACCTGCTTGCGCCCGGGGAGGCTCACTTTGTTGGTGGACAACTTGACGCGCGGCGCACCGGCGTACTCGCAGAGCTTGTAGGCGGCGTCGAGCGCCGGGGCGTCGCCACTCACTACGAGCTCGGTGCCGACTCCGAAAGCGTCGATCGGCGCGCCCGCCCGGACCAGTTCCGCGATACGGTATTCGTCGAGATTGCCGCTGGCGAAGATCGCGACATCCTGCAGTCCATGGCGGTCGAGAATCCGGCGGGCGACCCGGCTCAGCTCGGCGAGGTCGCCACTGTCGAGGCGCACGGCTTGCAGCTTGTAGCCCTGCTGTTTGAGATCGAGCGCGATCGACGCCGCATGCTCGACCCCGCGCGCGGTGTCATACGTATCGACCAGCATCGTGCTGAGCCGCGGGAACAGCGCGGCGTAATGGGCAAAGGCTTCGCGCTCGCGCTCGTGCGCCATCACGTAGCTATGCGCCATCGTGCCGAAGAGCGGAACGCCGTAGCGGCGCCCGGCCAGCACGTTGGAGGTCCCCATGAAACCCGCCAGATAGCTCGAACGAGCAGCAACCAGCCCGGCGTCCGCGCCCTGACTACGCCGCACGCCGAAGTCGAAAAGCCGCCGTCCTTGCGCCGCCACCGTCATCCGCGCGGCCTTGCTCGCGATTAGCGAGGCCACGTTGATTTGGTTGATCGCCAGCGTCTCGAGCAATTGCGCCTCGATCAGCGGCGCGGTGACTTCGAGGATCGGTTCGTTACCGAAGAAGATCGTCCCTTCGGGCAGCGCGCGAACCTCCCCGGTAAAGCGCAGGTTGCCCAGAAAGGCGAGAAAATCCGCCGTGAAGAGTCCCAGCGAAGCGAGGTACTCCAGCGCCGCCGGGTCGAAGCGAAACGCCGTAATCGCCTCGAGCAGCCGTTCGAGTCCCGCGGCAACCAGGAAGCCGCGGCGCGGCGGCATCCGCCGCACGCTCAGGCTGAACGTGGCCGGCTGATTGAACCCGAGCTGAAAGTAGCTGGCCGCCATCGTCAGCTCGTACAGGTCGATCAGGAGCGGCGTTTCTGCCTCGTCGAGGCGCAAGTCAATCGGCATCAAATCTCAGTTGCTAGTCAAGTTGAGTAGGCAGTCCGCGTACCTTTTGCTCACAACTCTGGAACTCGGGATTCTTCGCTTCGTGACCATTCTAATTCGCGGCTCGCAGACTCGCCGCCTATCGGTGGCTGCGCTCAGAATGACGGAAAGCGGGTGCTTCATCTTGATGTTGCTTTCAGCCGACCTGCCACTTTTGTCATTCTGAGCCCTTCGTCGCCCACGCTCCTCAAGGGCAGGCTCCGTCTGCGCAGCGAAGAAGCTCGATTCTAGTACTAAGCACGAAACGAGATTCCCTTCGCCGGGCTCAAGGGCGTGCTTCGTCGCGCAGCGCTCCTCAGAATGACTTGCGGGGCCCATGATCGTAAAATATAGCGGTTTCATGCTGCGCGAAGCGAAGAATGACAGATGAGGTTCCAGCTAACGCGGCGGTTGCGGGGGCGCGGGCGGCGCGGGGGCCGGCGGCGCCGACTGGGTCTCATGGATAACCCGCGTTTCGGTCGGGCCCATCGCGCGCAACTTCTCGCCCATCGCTCGCAAGCGCTCCGCGACTCCGTGGAAAATCGTGCCCGGTTCCGCCGGTGACCCGGCGCGGCAGCCGGTCAGCAGTTCGATACCCTGGCCGATGTCGTCGACCGGGTAGATGTGGAATTCGCCGCGTTCGACCGCCCCGACCACTTCGAGGTCCAGCATCAGATTGCGCAGATTCGCACGCGGCACCAATACGCCCTGCCGGCCGGTCAAACCCACGGCCTTGCAGACTTGAAAAAAGCCCTCGATCTTTTCGTTGGCCCCGCCAATCGCCTGCACCGTCCCGAACTGATCGACCGAACCGGTCACCGCGAGATCCTGCCGAATCGGCACGCCGCTCAACGCCGAGAGCAACGCGTAGAGTTCCGTGGAACTCGCGCTGTCACCGTCGATACCCGAGTAGGACTGCTCGAAACAGATACTCGCGCTCAGCGCGAGCGGACGATCCTGCCCGAAGCGGTTGCGCAGGAAACCGCTCAGGATCATCACGCCCTTGTCGTGGGTCGCGCCCGACAGGTGCGCCTCGCGTTCAATATTAATCAGCCCCGCCTGACCGACCGCCACGGTCGTCGTGACGCGCGAGGGCCGTCCGAACGCATAACCGCCCACGTCGAGCACGGCGAGTCCGTTGATCTGGCCGACCGCCTGGCCGTCGAGATGAACGATGATCGTGCCGTTGGCGATCAGCCGGCGGATCTCTTCCTCGATATAGTTCAGGCGCAAAATCCGCTCGTGCAGCGCGCGATCGACGTGCTGCGCCGTGACGAGCCGGGCGCCCTCGGTCCGCGCGAAGAAGACCGCTTCGCGCGCAAGGTCGTCGATCGGCTCCATCGCACTGGCCACCCGGTCGCGGTCGCCCGCCAGCCGCATCCCGTACTCGACCATCCGGCAGAGCGCGATCCCGTCGAAGGGCAACAGCTTCTCGCGCCGCACCACCGCGCCGATGCGGCCCGCGTAATGGCGCGTCGCGGCTTCCTCGGCGTCGACCACCGGGCGAATCTCGGCTTTCACCTTGAACAACTCGGCGAACTCGGGATCGTAAAAATAGAGCAGATTGTAGAGATAAGCGCCGCCCAGCACGACCACCTTGTTGTTGACGTCGATCGCTTCGGGCTTGAGCCCGCTGCCGAAGAGGAACGGGATCGGCTCCAGCGTTTCGAGCGTCATGCGGCCGGTCTTGAGCGAACGCTTGAGCGACTTCCAGACGCCAGGTTCCGCCGCCGCGTCCTCGAGGTCAAAGAGCAGAAAACCGCCGTGCGCCTTGACGAACGACCCGGCCGTGATACGGCTGAAGTCGGTCGTCGCGCGGCCGAATGGATCGACCACCCGCTCGATCGTGCCGAACAGATTGCGATAAGTCGGCGCGTCCTCGCTGATGACTGGCGCGCCCTTCAGCCCGGAGTTGTCGACCAGCACGTTGACCTGATACTCGGCGAAACGCGCCGTCTCGGGACGCCGCATCACGAGGCCGGGCGCTTCGCCCTCGCCGCCGGGCTCGCCCGCCGGTTCGCGGAAGCGCTCGAGATGATTGAGGATGTGATCGGCGATTTCGTCGAGATATTTCGCCACGGCGTCGTTGTTGAAATGCTGCTTGAGCGAGCTTATTGCCGGGGTGATCAGATGCGCGGCAAAGGCGCGCTCGATCGCGCGGATATCCTCGATTAGCTCGCGGGTGATCTCCTGCTGGCGCATCATCAGCGAGGCGAGCTCGCCCTGCAGCTCGTTCTGCGCCGCGCCGAGCTTCTCGCGCTCGGCCTCGCTCATCGCCTGCATCTCGCGCTGCAGCTCTTCGGGCGATTCCGGTGGTTTGCCCTTAATCAGGGGCACGAACAGCAACTGGCCGTTGGGCGTGCCGCGCACGGCGAAGCCGCGCTCGCGCGCACGCGCCTCGAAGCCGCCGAACAGTTCCTGGGCGCGCTTGTTGTATTTCTCGCGCAACGCCGCGCGTTCCTGATCGAAGTCCTCGCGGCGAAAGGCTTTGGGCAGTTGATCGATCACGAAGGCGATCAGCTCACGCATACGGGTGCGCAGCTCGCCTCCCTGGCCGGGCGCCAAATAGATCGCGACCGGCGCCTCGGGGCTGTGGAAATTGTTGACGTAGACCCAGTCACCCGGCGTCGGCATCGACGCCGCCTTCTCCTGCAACTGCCGCAGGATCGAGCCGCGCCCCTCCCGGGTCCGCAGGCCACTGACATAGACGTTGTAACCCGGCGCCACGACCCCGAGCGCCAGCCGGATCGCGTCAAATGCGCGCGCCTGCCCGAGCAACTCGCCGCTGTCGCCCTGCGCGGCTATCCGGACCAGCTCGTCCGGCTCCAGCGCGCAGCCGTACCGCAAGTCGCTGGCGCTCAATTCGGGATGGGACGGTGCGGACAGGAGCGCACGCTCGCGCTCCTCGCCTTTGGGATCGCTCTGGTCAGGCATGGACGTTATCCCCGGATGACAGGTCTGGCTTAAAGCCGCGGGCGACTAACCGACGGCGATTTTGCGTGCGCGTTTTTTGGGCAGCGTGATCTTGAGCTCTTCGCCGCTCAGCTCGGCGGTCGCCGCCTCGGCGTCGACCGGATGGCGAAAATCCACGATGCGTTCAACCTTGCCACCGGGGCCCTGGCTTCGCACCACGAGCCGCCGCTCAGCGGCCTCGATATCGAGTTCCCGTGAATCGGCGGCCGTCTGCACCATCCGGACCTCGTAGCGATCGCCGAGATCGGTCACCCGCGTCCGCGGATCGGCGGCCGGGCGGCCCGGCGTGCGCCAGCGCGAGATCAGCAGATCGTCGAACAGCGAATCAACCGTGCGCTCGAAATGATCGAATGCGTCAAAGAAACCCGGACGGGAAGGTCGCTGCGCCATATGTCGAGGATTGTAATCCAAGGCGGGCGGCCGGGTCGAGGGCATCGCCGGCCCGGGCCGAAGGTGTTATTGCGCCCCCTCGACCGCGTTTGTATAGTCGGTGACTAACCTCTCGGTCGGGATGTGGAGTTGACGGGCATGGACGTGATGAAAACCCTTTTCCTTAATCCGCCTTCCTATGATGATTTCGACGGCGGCGCGGGATCACGTTACCAGGCCACCCGCGAGGTTTGGTCCTTCTGGTACCCGACCTGGCTCGCGTATCCGGCCGGTTTGATTCCGGGGGCGCGCCTGCTCGACGCACCGCCGCACGATTACACGCCCGAGCGCACGGTCGCCGAAGCCAAGAACTACGACTTCGTCGTGCTGCATACCTCTACGCCGTCGCTCAAGATGGACGTGCGGACCGCGGAGGCGATCAAGGCGGCGAATCGCAACTGCACGATCGCGTTTGTCGGTGGCCATCCGACGGCCCGGCCCGAAGATACGCTGAAGCTCTCGGAGGCGATCGATATCGCCGCGCGCAAGGAGTTCGATCACTCGATGGTCGAGGTGGCGCAGGGGATGGCCTGGGACAAGATCGGCGGCATCAGTTATCAACGCAACGGAATCCTCAGCCATAACCCGGATCGCGCGATCCTGACCAACGACGAACTCGACAAGCTGCCCTTCGTCACCGAAATCTACGAACAGAACCTCGACTACCTGCGCTACAACAGCCCCTACTGTCACTACCCCTACGTTTCGATGTACACCGGGCGGGGATGCCCGGCGCGCTGCACCTTCTGCCTGTGGCCGCAGGTGACCCAGGGGCACAAATACCGCGTGCGCAGTCCGGAGAATGTTTACGAAGAAGTCGCCACGATGAAAGCCAAGTTCCCGAAGATGAAGGAACTCTTCTTCGACGACGACACGTTTACCGCCGACCCGATGCGCGCGCGCAAAATAGCGCAACTGCTCAAGCCGCTCGGTATCACCTGGTCGACCAACTCGCGGGCCAACGTCGACTACGAGACCCTCAAGATCATGAAGGACGGCGGCCTCCGGCTCTTCGTGGTCGGTTACGAAAGCGGCAACGCCGAGATTCTGAAGAATATCAAGAAGGGTGTGCGGATCGATCGGGCCCGCCGTTTCACCCGGGACTGCCACGAAATCGGTATCCTGATTCACGGGACGTTTATCCTCGGACTGCCGGGCGAAAGCCGCGAGACGATCGCGGAATCGATTCAGTTCGCGCGCGAGATGGATTGCGAGACGATCCAGGTCTCGCTGGCGTCGCCCTATCCCGGCACCGAGCTCTTCGAGTATGTAACGTCGAACGGTTTTCTCGCAGTGGATCCGCTACTCGACGAATCCGGCTACCAGAAGTGCACGGTCCAATATCCGAATTTGAGCGCCGACGAGATTTACGCTTCGGTCGAGCGCTTTTACCGGAATTTCTATTTCCGCCCGCGCTATATCTTCAAGTCGATCCGCAAGATGGTAAGCTCGCCCGAGGAATGCAAACGGTTGCTCAAGGAAGGCGCGCAGTTTCTCTCGACGATGCGCCAGCGGCGGGCGCAGTCGCGCAACTCCCCGCAGGGCGTCCAGGCGGCGTAAGGGACGCGAGCCGCGCCGCGCGTCACAGCCAGGTGAGGTCGCGTTGCATGGGGCGCGACAAGCCTGACTTGAAGCCGCGCGCCCGCGGGTGCTCCACTACACGGCGACCGCTGCAATGAATGCCATCGCGGTGCTCGCGCTGCTCGGGACAACTACCTCGATCATCTACTATATTGCGGCGACGCTCGCGGCCGTCCGCTTCCGTCGCGCAGCCGCACAACCAGCCCCCGCCCTGCCCAAGATCGCGCCACGGGTCGCAGTGCTGAAACCGCTGCGCGGACGCAGCTCGACGCTGGCCGAGAATCTGACAAGCTACCTCGAAAGCGACTACCCGCGCACCGAGTTCTATTTCGCCGTCGCCGACTACGAAGATCCCGCGACCGAAGTCCCGGTCGCGTTGCGGGCGCAATACCAGTTCGCGCCGATTACACTGCTGGTCGGCGAAGAACCCGATTGCATGAATCGCAAAGTCGGCAAGGTTATCCGGATGGCCGAGCGGGCGACGCGCGCCGAGATTTTCGTCCTGAGCGACGCGGATATCGCGGTCACGCGCGACCATCTGCGGCGTGTCGTCGGCGAGCTCGCGGCGGACGAACGGGTGGGCGTCGTAACCTGCCTTTACCGCGCGCGACCGGCCGGACCGCTCGCCTCGCGCCTCGAAGCCTTATTCGTCAACACCGACTTTGCGCCGCAAGTGCTGCTCTCGGCCATGATCGAACCGATCCGTTATGCGCTGGGCGCGACGATCGCGATCAAGCGTTCAGCGCTCGACCGGCTGGGCGGCTTTCGCCGGCTCAAGGATCTCCTGGCGGACGACTACTATCTGGGCAAGTTCGCGGCCGACGCGGGCTACGAGGTTCGCCTTTCGAGCTCGATCGTCACGACCTGCTGTGAGGAGCGGCGCTTCGCTGATTTCTGGCGCCATCAGCTCCGCTGGGCCCGCACTTACCGGACGACCCGGCCGGCGAGCCTCGCCACGATCATCCTGCACGGCCCCTCGTGGGCGCTCCTGTTTCTCCTCGCGACGGGCTTCAGCTCGCTCGGCTGCGTCGCGCTGGTTACGGTGCTGGTCGCGCGGATCGCGATGGCGCGCTTCATGATCTGCCGGATTCTCGGTCTCAGCGATCTCGGCCGTGAGGCGTGGCTGGTCCCCCTCAAGGATCTGCTCATGACCGGAATCTGGTTCGCGAGCCTGGCCGGGAACGAAGTCGAATGGGGCGGCCGGCGCTTGCGGATTCTCGCGGGCGGCGCGATGCGTGAAGCGAATGACTGATCGAACGCCGCTCTTTCTGCTCCTCGGGATGGTTGCAAGCATTTTACTCGCGCTCGGTCTCGCGATGATGAAGAGCCGCGGCGCCGCGCTACCGCCCGCGCGCGGTGCCGGGCTGTTAGGCGCGATCGGCCGCTGGCTGAGCGACCCCGTCTGGCTCGGCGGGCTCGCGCTGCAGACCAGCGGCTACATGATTTATCTGGTGGCGCTGAGTGGCGCGCCGGTGTCGATGCTTGCCGTGACGATGCAAGGCGGGATCGCCTTGTTCGTCGTGGTCGCCGTGCTGTTTTTGGGTGAGCGTGCGAATCCACGCGAATGGATCGGGATTGGCGGCATCGTTACCGCCATCTTCCTGCTCGGTCTATCCCTGGCTGGCGGCTCGACCGCGAGCGTGACCAATCCTCCCCTGCTCGTCCTGCTTTCGCTCGCCGCCGCCGTCGTCGCGCTGCTCACCTTTATGGCGGAACGACATCACCCGGCGGGCGTTGCGTCGGCGATAGCGTCGGGCATGGCCTTCGGGATGGGCAGCCTCTATGCGAAGGCGCTCGTCGGGACACTCGCCGTCGTCCCGATGAATTCCGCGGCATTCAGCTTGCTGACCACGCCGTGGACCTATCTCGCGGTCGCCGCCAATCTCACCGGTCTCGTGCTGCTGCAGAACTCCTTTCATGCCGCGCGCGGCATAATCGTGATGCCGCTGTCGTCAGCCTGCTCGAATATCGTGCCGATCCTCGGCGGGATCATCGCCTTTGGTGAGCGGCTGCCGACGGCGGGTGGTCCCGCGGCACTGCGGCTGGCGGCGTTCGGCTTGACGATTCTGTCGGGCGGCCTGCTCGCGACCTCGCGCGAATGACCGTTCCCTTCGGCTCGGCAAAAATGCGGCTCCCGGAGGTCTGCCCGGCCTTGCCAATTGCCACGCCATTGCATTAGCCTCTCTTTCCAGCGGAACAAGTAATTCTTTGATTCGGCCCCGGGTGCGGAATGCATCAAAGCGCCATCCGCAACCCATCGGGAGTCCCGGACTCCTCGGCCATACTCCGGCGCTGACAAGAGCGAGGGAGGCAGCAAATGTCCTACGATCTACTCATCAAGAATGGCACCGTCGTCGACGGCACGGGCGCCAAACCGAAGCGCGCCGATATCGCGATTGCGGCGGGCAAAATCGCCGAAATCGGCCAGGTGACGGAGGGCGCGAAAAAAACTATCGACGCCTCGGACCTGATTGTCACGCCGGGCTTCGTCGACCCGCACACCCATTATGACGCCCAGATTTGCTGGGACCCCTACATCACGTCGTCGTCCTGGCATGGCGTGACCTCGGTTATCATGGGGAACTGCGGCGTCGGCATCGCGCCCTGCAAACCCGCCTCGCACGAGATTGCGGCGTGGGACCTGGTCAACGTCGAAGCGATTCCCTTTGACGTGCTGGGCAAGGGCGTCACCTGGGACTGGGAAACCTTTCCCGAATATATGAACGCCGCGCAGCGTCGTGGCAGCGGAATCAATCTGGGCTTCATCGCCGCGCTCACCCCGTTTCGTCATTTCGTGATGGGCGAGGAGTCGATGGAGCGGGCGGCGAACGCGAGCGAGACCGCCAAGATCAAAGCGCTCATCAAAGAAGCGGTCGCCGCCGGCGCGATGGGCCTCAGCACGACCACTATCCCGCAACATATCGGTTACAAGGGCCGCCCGATCGCCTGCCGCAATGCGAGCCGTGACGAATTCAAGGCTTATGCGAACGCGCTCAAGGAGCTCGGCAAGGGTTCGATGGAACTTGCGCTGACCAAGTCGGTCGGTGAGATCGCCGACGAAGAATACGAGCTGCTCGATTTCCTTCTAACTGAAAGCGGCCGGCCGATTACCTGGCTCGCCGTGCTCAATCGCGACGATATGCCCGAAGCCGCTCTGGCGACTCTGCGCAAGGCCGAGCCGCTGATCCGTCGCGGCGGTATCCCGCAGGTCACCTGTCGACCGTTGATTATCCAGATCAACCTGAAGGCGCCCTTCATCTTCGCGAACCTCGCCTGCTGGAATCCGGTCTTCAATCAGCCGCCCGAAGTTCAGACGAAGGTTTATCGCGATCCGAAGTTCCGCCAGGAATTCCGTGAAGCGCTCAAGCGTCCCGCCGTCTTCAATGGCAAATGGGAGCGGCTCGAAGTAAAAGAAGTCGCGAACCCGGCTTTCCGGCCACTGCTGGGCAAGACCGTCGCGGAGATCGCGCGCGAGCGCGGCTGCGACGGCGTCGACGCGTTCCTCGACCTCGCGCTCGAAGACAACCTCGGCATGGAGTTCACGATGGAACTCTTCAATGCGGACGAGTCGCGGATTCCCGAGCTGATCACCGATTCGCGCGTGATGGTCGGTCTGAGCGACGGCGGAGCCCACGTCGATATGCTGTGCGACGCGGGCTACTGCACCTACTTGCTGGGCCGCTGGGTCCGCGAGAAACAGGTGATGACGATAGAACAGGCGGTCAAGCGTATCACTTCCGAGCCGGCGGATTTCTTCGGGCTCAAGACGCGCGGCCGGCTGCTCCCCGGGATGGCGGCTGACGTCGTCGTGCTCGATTACAACACGGTCGGCTCGAACAAGCGGGGCGAGATGCGCAACGATCTCCCCGGCAGCGGCCGGCGGCTGGTGATGCCCGCGCGCGGTATCGAGCATGTCATCGTCAACGGGCAACCGCTCTACCACGAAGGCAAGCTGAGCGACGCGATGCCGGGTCAGGTGCTGCGCTCCGGCACAGACTGATTAGCGGCTGATTCTCAACGGCGAGGGCGGACGTCGATGGGCGTCCGCCCTCCCACCCTTCCGAATCCTGCCCTCCATTCGTGGGGCGATTGCTCAACCAAATCGTTCCGCGCGCGATACCCGGATAGCCGCGCCTTGGCGGCCGCCCGATCCGAGTTGCCTTGCCGCCGCACAACGCGATAAGAAAGTCATTCAGCCAACCGGCGCGAGGGATATATCGTAGTGGATAACCAGAGGCCATCGCCATTCGCGGCGATTAAAGTCGTCGAATGCGGAGAGGGCATTTCCGCCGCTTACGGCGCGAAGATGCTCGCCGATATCGGCGCGGATGTAATCAAAATCGAACCGCCCGCGGGCGACCTGACGCGCCGCCGGGGTCCCTTCCCCAAGGATCAGCCCGATCCCGAAAAGAGCGGCATTTTCATCTACCTCAACACCAACAAGCGCGGCGTGGTCGCCGACTTGAAGCGTCCCGAGGGACGCGAAGTGCTGGGCAAGCTGCTCGAACGCGCCGACATCCTGATTCATAATGTCGCGCCCAGCCAGCGCGCGGAGCACGGTCTCGACAGCGCGCAGCTATGCGCCAAGTATCCACGCCTGATTGCGACGTCAATCTCGATGTTCGGCGACACGGGTCCGTACGCCAATTACAAGGGCTACGAGCTGACCGCGAGCAATGCCGGCGGCTGGGCTAATCTGAGCCCGGGCGCCTCGCCCTACCCCGACCTGCCGCCGCTCAAGTGCTTTGGCAGCCAGTGCGACTTTCAGGGTGGCGCGCATGCCGCTTTCACCAGTCTCGCCGCGTGGCTCCATCGGCTGAAGTCGGGCAAGGGGCAGGCGATCGACGTCTCCGAGCAGGAAGTAATCGCCGCGATGCTCGAGATGAACCTGGTCCACTATACCTACGCGCAGCGCGAGGCGTCGCGGCTCGGCCAGCGGCTGATCGGCCCATGGTTTATCGCGGATTGTGCCGACGGCAAAATTTTCTGCCTGGCGGTCGAAGAGGAGCAATGGAAGCGGCTGGTCGAACTGATGGGTAATCCGGAGTGGGCGCAGGACGATCTTTTCAAGGATCGTCTGAGCCGCGGCGCCAACATGGACGCGCTCAAGGCCCTGATGTCCGACTGGATCAGCGGCTGGAAAACGCAGGAGCTTTACCAGGCCGCGCAGAAGGCTCGTGTTCCCTTCGCGCCGATCAACACCATGAAGGATCTCTACGAAAATCCTCATCTGCGCGAGCGCGGCTTTTTCACGCAAATCGAACAGCCGGGTGTCGGCAAGCTGACGGTGCCCGGGATGCCCTCGCGCTATGGCGTCACGCAATGGTCGCTGCGCCGGCCCGCGCCACGCCTCGGCGAGCATACCGCCGAAGTCCGCGGTGAACTCGCCAAGAGCGTCTGAACGCGTGCGCCAAACCGGTAGCGCCTGACAACTGGAGGATTATTCGATGGCTGATTCGCCACTTTCCGGAATTCGCATACTCGACTTCACCTGGGCCTGGGCGGGACCCTTCTGCAACCTGCAACTCGCCTATCTCGGCGCGGAAGTGATCAAGGTTGAAAGCACGCTCCGGCCGTGCGTCACGAGGGCCCTCCCCTCGTTCGCCGACGGGATCGTGGGGCCCAACCGGGCCGGCTACTTCAACCAGTACAATCAGGGCAAGAAAAGCATCCTGATGAATCTCGCCAACCCGGACGCGATCGCGATCGCCTGCGAGTTGGTCAAACATTGTGACGTCGTGACCGACAACTTTGCCGCCGGGGTGATGGACAAGCTCGGACTCGGTTACGACAAGCTGCGCAAGTTCAAGCCGGACCTCATCATGATCTCGATGTCCGGCTATGGCCAGACCGGTCCTTTCAGAGGCTTTGTCGGCTATGGCCCTCCCGCCTCCGCGGCTTCCGGGATGTTCTTTGGCACCGGCTATCGCGACGGCGATCCGGCCGAAATCGGCATCTCCTATGCCGATCCCAATGCTGGCGTCTTTGGGGCCTTCGCGATCCTGACGGCACTGGCCCAGCGCGCGCTCACGGGCGAGGGACAGTATATCGATCAGTCGCAATTCGAGACCGCGCTCGCGCTGATGCCGGAAGGATTGCTGATGTACGAAATGGCGGGGCGCGAACCGGTGCGCGACGGAAACCACGACTTCGTGATGTCGCCGAACGAAACCTATCGCGCGGCCGGCGACGACAAGTGGGTCTCGATCGCGGTCGGCACCGAAGACGAATGGCGCGCGCTCTGCACCGCGATGGATCAACCGGGGCTGGCGCAGGATCCGCGGTTCACCACCGCCGCATTGCGCAAGCGGAACGAGATCGCGCTTGACGAGATCATCACGGCCTGGACCAGCAAGCACGATCGCTGGGACGTGACCCGCAAGCTGCAGGGCGTTGGCGTCGCGGCCTTCCCCTCGATGACGGCCAAGGATATCGCCGAAGATCCTCACCTGGCCGAGCGCGACTATATCGTCCAGCTCGAGCATCCGGAGATCGGCAAGCGCAAGCACGCCGGTGTTCCGTGGAAGATGTCCGGCACGCCGTGCGCGGTAAGCAAGCCGGCGCCGATCCGCGGCGCCGATACGGAAGAGGTCCTCAAGACGCTGCTTGGCTATTCGCGCGATCGCGTCGAGCAACTCCAGAAGGCGGGAGTTCTGGCCTGATATGAGCGCACGAATCCGACAATAGAACCCTCTCCCCGGACCGGGGAGAGGAGTCAAGCGCGGTCGCAGGAACCCCGCCCGTGGAGGATAAATCGCCATGACGCCAATGCCGCTGGACGACCTCCGCGTCCTTGACCTGACGCATTACTACAACGGCCCCTATGCCACGATGTTGCTCGGTTATCTGGGCGCCGATGTGATCAAGATCGAAGCGCCGCCGTACGGCGACGGCGTGCGCGTACTCTCGCGGGCCGCGGACAAACCCTTCGGCCTCCCCTTCGCCCTGATGAATTCCAACAAGCGCGCGATCACGCTGAATCTCAAGAGCGCGGAAGGCAAGGCGCTCTTCGAGCGGCTCGTCACCAAAGCCGATATCGTCGTCGAGAATTTCGCGGCCGGCACGATGGACAAGTTGGGCCTTGGCTGGGAGGCGCTCCGTGCGATCAATCCCCGCCTGATCTACGCGTCGGGTACCGGTTATGGCCTGACCGGGCCGAATCGGAACCTCCCGGCCTTTGATCCGGTGGTCCAGGCCAACACCGGGGTTATGGAGCTGACCGGGTACGCCGATAGCCCGCCCCTCAAGGCGGGTCCGGTCGTGGTGGATATCCTCGGCGCGACGCACCTGTTCGCCGGGATTCTCGCCGCGGTCCGGCAACGTGATCGCACCGGCGTGGGTTTGAGCGTCGAGCTCTCACTGCAGGAATCCACCCTGGCTACGCTCACGACCCATCTCGGTGCGCGTTACGGCCTGGGCATTCGCGAGCTGCGCAACGGCAATCGCTCGGCCGGTAATGTGGTCGCGCCGTACAATACGTATCCGGCTAGCGACGGCTGGGTGATGATC
This sequence comes from Binataceae bacterium (SeqCode), assembly GCA_052145175.1. Lineage (GTDB taxonomy): Bacteria > Desulfobacterota > Binatia > Binatales > Binataceae > JAJPHI01. The sequence continues at coordinate 43,659 of JBKQPD010000250.1, forward strand.
ATGGCGGGCGACAACCTGCGCTGGCGCAAACTATGCGCGCTGATGGGTCATCCCGAGCATGGCGCCGATCCGCGTTTCGCCAAGCTCGGCGAGCGTCGGCAGCATCAGGACGAGGTCGACGCGATCGTCAGCGCATGGACGCGCACCCTGACGCGCCAGCAAATCATGGATCAGCTCGGCGCGAACGACCTCATCGGCGGCATCGTCAAAGATCTCGACGAAGTGATGGCCGACCCCCATCTGCACGAACGCGGCACGCTGCGCGAAATCGATCATCCGGAACTCGGCCGCATGACGATCTTCACCTCGCCATTACGCTTCAACGGCGAGTCCAATGCGCCGCGCTCTTATGCTCCGACGCTCGGCAAGGACAACGATGCGTTCTTCGCGGCCGAGCTCGGCCTCTCGAACGAGGAGATCGCCGCGCTGCGGGAGCGCAAGGTTATCTAAGAAGATTCTGACCCGCTCCATCTCATCGGGCGGATCCCGTCCATGGTGCGGTCCTATAGCAACTCATTGTTACTCGGTCTCTTTCCACCGTTTTAGTGGGCGTGAGGCTGCGTCGCGTGGTTGCAGCGACAACAGGATGTCGCCGCCGGTGACGATGCCTGCGATCTTGCCATCCGCATTTGTAACGAACAATATGCGTTGGTTGTTCTCGCGCCCGAGCATTCGCAAAGCTTCGGCAACATCGGCATCGACCGCGACCAACAGCCATTTCTGAATATCGCGTGAATAGGTGGCACTTAAGTCTTCGCGCAAGATCGCTGCGTATCGACGCAAAACAGGATATTTCAGGCTAATTGAACCTAAGCCATCGGAAAGAACGCTCACTCCTAAACTCCTCTCGTCGCCGTGCTTCGTTCGTTGACTTGCGCACGCAGGACAATCCCATGTCCAACATCCGACATTCTCAAAGTCGAGGGATGTCGCTAAATTCAGGAAAAAGTAAACATCTTCGCCATATGCGTTAATTCGCTGAAACTAACCGTCGTCGCACTGCGCGAATCTCCTGGAGCGTGGCTCGAAGTAAGCCGAGGCCGATCGCGCGCCACGGTGAGATTCCCGAAAATGCCGCGCCAATCGCGTAGAGCGTGCGCAGCGAAAACCTCCGCTCGTTGGAGATCGCGTAAATCGTCTCCCAAGAGGCGGGCGACATTTTCATGCGAAAGCATTCGAGGCCGCGGAAATTATAAAAGCGATTGGCGTGCGCCCGCGCGAAGGTCGTCATCAGTCGTAGCCACCACGGATTGATCACACTCGCGGCCGCGGCCTGGCTGGAGAGCGCGACCAGTCCGAGCGTGACATAGACGCGGCCGTCCACGGCAAAGCGGCGCATCGCGCCGTCGATCAACAACTCACTCGAGCCGTTCGGCGCACCCGGCGACCGCGCGATTTGCTCGATTAGATAGCCGTTGCGAGCAGCCACCGGCGAGGCAAGCAAAAATGCAACCGCCGATCCGGCACGGCGCGCGACCAGCAAGACTCGATCGGCAACAACGCCGTGCAAGGTATGCGGCTCGACCATGAAATGGAGCGGTGGCAGGCCGCGCGATCCCAGCCATTCGTCCAGCACGCGATCGAGTTCGGGACTCGATCCAGCTTCCGCAAACGAACGCTCTTCGATCGCGAGGCCCTTGTTGCGCGCCCGTGCGAGCTGAGCGCGCAGCGAACGCCGCGACTCGATCAAACGATCCCATCCCTGCGGATTCCACACCGGCTGCGCCCCGATCACGATAATCGAATGTTCGCGCGAGCCCGCCAGCAGGTCGCGCATACGATCGGCGGCGCCAACGTAACAGACGCGGCATCCCTGTTGACCGGCGAAGCGTTCGAACGCCGTGACTACGGTTGGGAGAGCATCTGCAGCGCATACCGGCGCCCCCGCGACCAGTATCACGTTGTGACGCTGGGTGTAGGCCACGACGGCCGGCACATCCGGCGCGAACCAATGTAGTAATCCGGGATTGAGTATCTGGTACGCAGTCGTATTCCAGCCGTAGGTCATCACGAGTTCGCGCGCGCGCGGATGTCCCACCGCAAACTCAGGAACTGCAATTATTTCCATATCGATTCGTCAGAACGTGCGGCGAGTATCTCGCCCGCATATCCTAACCAGATTAGAAGTACTCTGCAATTTTTGGGCGACAGGCGCTAAATATTTTCGGCGAACAGCGATTTAAAGTCGCATACGAATGCTGACGCACACGCGGAGCAGTTATCGCGGCAGTCGACTCACCTTGTATGGGGAAGTGCTGCTGCTGATTATAATCAGATGAAGCTCTCAGAGCAGGCTGGTGATAAACTCCTGAATTTCGCGTTGTTGTAATTCGGCAGAGTGAGTAATCCGGGTGGTGGAGGCAGCGGGGATGCGCGGTGAGGACGCCCCCGCGTCGTTAGTGGATCGATCCCTTCGCGCGCAATTCAGCGACGCGCGGCTCCTGCAGGAGAATGCCGCCTTTGCTCAAGTCCTCGATTCTCTCCGCCGTATAGCCCAGATACTTGCCCAGGACCTTTTCGTTGTGCTCGCCTAAAAAAGGCGCGCGATCGCGAATTGCCGCCGGCGTCGCGGACATCCGGAACGGCGATTTGGGCAGCGTGATCGGACCTATCCCGGGATGGTCGATTTGCTGCAACGCGCCACGCTTCACGATCACCGGATGGTTGGCGATTTGCGCGATATCGAGAGCAAGGTTATCTAAAAGCGCCAGCGCCAGCTTCGTCCATCAACACAAAGGGACTGAATCGCTGATCTAGCCCGATCGGCGACCTCATCGGCCGGCGGTCGGCATCGGGACGATCCGATAGACCGCCAGTGGTGGTTGGTTTGCGATCCTCGTCACCCGAAAGTGCCGCGCATCGGGCAGTTCGGGCGCAACCTCATCCTTCCAGCTGACGAGCCATCCGCCGCCGCGGGCGCGGACCTCGGTCTCGACTGTTGCGCGCGCTGCAAGGGGATCGTAGCCCGGGATAGTGAGGCGCGGATTTGGCCCGTGAAAGTAGTAGTCGAACGGCACGGCGTAGTAGCCGAGAGGAAACCCACCGTTCGCGATCCCTTCAGCGGCACCGTGAGCGGTGAATCCGGATTCGAAGAAAATCGGTTGCGCGGGATTGCGCTCGGCCGCGATCATTGCCGCCAGTTGTGGCCACGGTTCGGTACCTGGGTAGTCGGACCGGATCAGCAACAGACACGCGAGCGCGAATCCACCCGCCGCGAGGTTGCGCAGCTTGACGTTCCAGATCGTCAAACCACCCGCGACCAGGATCGTGAGTGCGGCGAAGGACGGCACGACATAGCGCACGCTGAACATCGGCCTTACCATGATCGAGCCAGCAAGCAACGCGAGGATGGGCAGCAACGTCCAGGCGGCAAGCCAGCGTAGCGGTTCATCGGGCCGGTGCTCGAACCCCGGCCCGAACACCATCAGGACTCCCACCAATCCAGCCACGCACCCCGCGGCGATTTTGATCGTCAACGAAAAATCAGGGGTGCCGACCCAATCGAGCCAATGCCCCGTGACGAGCTCGCGGCTCTGGGTTAGCGCGATCGGTAAGTAGGGGGC
>JBKQPD010000251.1:0-11554 GCA_052145175.1 Binataceae bacterium (SeqCode)
TGCGGGTCCTCCTCAGAACCCCACACACAGAGTAGGTGCAGTATCGAGGATTGATGGAACTACCAACCTGGCGGCCACCGGCAAAAATAGTTGTCGTCGATCGGCAAAAATAGTTGACGCTGAACAAGCACTTCATCATCACTTCAGAATTCGAACGTCGCGGAGCGCGGCGGGCGCGCTGGGGCTTGGTCAGTCGTTGGGCGAAGGACAACCGCGGCGCCAGCCAATGCATCAACGCCAAGGCCGAAACGCTCGAACAGCGGACAACCTTCAGCGAAGCGTTTCAGCAGCGGCGTTGCGTCGTACCCGCTGATGGCTTTTTCGAATGGGTCGGACCGAAAACCAAGCGTCAGCCGCTCTGGATTCACGCGGGTGACGGTAGCCTGCTGCTTTTCGCGGGTCTGTATGAGTCCTGGTATCCGGCAAAAGATCGACCCGAGATGACGTTTACGATCGTGACGTGCGCGGCGAATGCCGTGATCGCCGCAATTCACGATCGCATGCCGGTAGTGCTCGACGAGCGCGCAGCGGACGATTGGATGAACCCGCGCGAACGGGACCCGCTGTCACTGAAACGGCTGCTCGTGCCGGCGCCTGACGACCTCCTCGCCATGCGGCCGGCCTCCCCGCTGGTGAACAGCGTCAAAAACGAGGGGCCAGCTCTCCTTCAGGTTTAGGAGCGCGTGTTGAGATGCGGGCAGTTGGTTTGTATCGAAGGAAATGAGCACGTCCCAGGAAAATTCGTAGTCAGCGTACACTCGGGCGAAACCTATTGAGATCGGCTACCGTTCCGTACAAATATACCAGATGTCATGCAGGCTATTAGAAGAGCGAGCATCGGGCGACGAAAGATTCACGTCGATCTGCCCGAGGAGATCCATCGCAAACTCCGGGTGAAAGCCGCGCTCGAAGACGTTTCAATGCAAGCGTTCGTCGCACGAGTCGTGGCAAGGGCAGTGAAGGATGTGCCCATACCCGAGGACGGCAATCACCGCTCGAGAAAAGGAGCGTGAGCGATGACTGGCGAAAGAATCAGGGTTGATCGAGAGAGGCTTGCCGAGTTTTGCCGGCATAACCATATTCGCAAGCTTGCGCTGTTCGGGTCGATCCTTCGCGACGACTTTCGGCCGGAGAGTGATGTCGACGTTCTGGTTGAGTTCGACCCGGGACACGTGCCAGGACTGAGGTTCTTCGCGCTGGAGCGCGAGCTATCGCAGCTCCTAGGCCGGAAGGTAGACCTCAACACTCCAAACTTTCTAAGTCCCTATTTCCGTAGTCGCGTATTGTCTGAGGCCGTGGTCCAGTATGTCGCATCATGAGGGCGAGCTGCGCTTACGCCATATGCTGGAACACGCCAACGAGGCCGTGGCCATGGCCCGCGGTAGGACCCGCGCCCAACTCGACAGCGACCGCCAACTGAACCTTTCCCTGGTCCGTCTACTTGAGATTGTCGGCGAGGCGGCGGGCCGCGTGCCCGCCGAAGAGCGAGCCCGCCATCCCGATATTCCATGGGCCGAGATCGTGGGTCTGCGCAATCGGCTGATTCACGGTTACGATTCAGTCGATTTTGACATCCTGTGGCAAATCGTGAGCGACGATTTGCCGCCACTTATCGCGGCGCTCGAAGAGGCTCTCAAAGCATGAGGGATCGTGCAGGGGGAAGCGCACATCGTGAAGTCAATCAGGGTCACCCTCGATAAGGGCAAAGAAATGATGGGCGTCCGGACGAATTCACTGCTCCATCTCGAAGGGAACGAAACGATCACCGAATGTCGTCAAGCAAAAGGAGAGGGCACAGCAGCACGATCTTGAACTCAGCGCCGGGAACGTTCAGGTTGCGGACAGCGCGCGCGAGCTAACATCCGCAACCTCGAAAATATGTCTTCCATCAACCTGTGGAGAAAATAATGGTCAAAAAGAAACCCGCTAAAGCCGACGCATCCATCCGTGCGATCAAGGAAACCCTGACGAAATCAGCGCTCATCAATCTGATTGCTGAGCAGAATGACATCCCGCGCAAGACAGCCATAGGCGTTTTCAATACGCTGGAATCGGTGATGCTGGGTTCGGTCCATCCACGCGGCGTTGGCGAGTTTACTTTGCCTGGTGTTTTAAAAATAACCCTGCGCAAGGTTCCAGCTCGCAAAGCCGGAACGCTGATCCGCAATCCGGCGACGGGTGAAATGATGAAGGGTGCCGCCAAGCCCGCCAGCATGCGAGTGAAAATCCGCGCATTATCGAAGTTGAAGGGCGCCGCGACATCCTGATCTCAGGCATTCCGCAAGAGTGTTTCTTATGCGTCTAAGCGCCCAGCAATTTCTTGTGAGCGCGTTTGTCTTTTTTCTTTGTGGGATGTCCGCTCGCGCTGAGGTTTTGCGCGATGACTTAAGCGTGTTCGCGCATGTGCATCCGTCTGGTTCGGCGTCGATGGCGGCGATGATGATGGCAAGCAACGACATGCCCGGCAGCGAATCGATGATCGGTATGCAAATGCCCACCGCGAAGCTGCCCACCAAATCTTTCGATTCCACACGGACACCTGCTCGGTAAACATATGTGTCGGTTAGATCTCTGAATGGCGAAGTGCTCTGGGCGTGAGGTCTAGTCGATGTCGCCTTCTTATCTCGAAGCCATGGAGGACCGCTCACTTGCCTCACGCCATCATCCGCGGCGGCAATGGTCGCAGACACGAAGTAGATTTTGCAGACGCAGAAATTCGCATCGAAATACATTCCAGCGATGAGACCGTCGAGATCCTCGTCGAAGCAGTCAACGAGTTCGCGCCTTCGGATCGCCGCTGATTTGCGCTCCTCAACATACCAAAGCATCTTTTTTCGTCGGCGCTCGGCGCGGCGGCGCAGCGGAAGGAAACGCCGGGACCGCAACGAGCATAGTCGCAGGCCAAGGAAGACCGAGCCGGCGCCTGGTTTTAGTTGCGCGGCTTGTGTCCTCGCGTGGGGTTTGTGATGAAAGCCGGCGAATTAGTCATGATGTGGGCACCTGTTCTCACGCCGCACGGAGTGTTGACCCTGCGGCGGTCCGACGACGGTGCGACGCTGGAGCCCGCTCGCGGCTCACGACTGGAGAAGGCGTTCGCAAACGGCCCGGGACACGGACTGCTGTGTTTGGGCGCTGACGAAGTTGGCACGGTTTTGCCACCGGTGCTGTCGTACTGGCGGGAGTTCGGGGGCTCCTACGTAACGGCACTGTGTGCGCTTCCCGGAATTGGCGAGGGTCGCGTCAAGCCACCTGTGCCGGCACCAGCGAACTCTGAGCTGGAGCAGATGGTCTTCGCCGTTCCGCCGATGACCGGCGCGGAATACCTGACGACGACCCTGTTGGCCGACCTGTGGCATCGCATCGATGCGGCCTTCGATGCCGAATTGGCGGCAGCCAAGCTCACCGTGCAGGAGTTTCTCAAAGGCCGCCATCCCGCCTGGAACCTCGTGGGCCGCGTCCACTTCAATCTCGCCGAGAACCGCAAAGACGAAGACGCGCCGTTTGCCTTCCTGGCGACCTACACGACGCGGCTTTCGCTTGAGGCAAGGGCGCAACATCTCCCGCTGGGCAAGGCGCTGCAGGAGTACTCCGGGGCAAGGAACCGTGAGCGCCTGTTGTCGCTCTTGGTGCCTGTTCAACGCGCGGCTGAGCAATGCCCGTGGCTGAAGGCCATGGTCGATGCGGGCGAAATTTACCACCCGTTGCGCTGGAGTCCCGCGCAAGCCTTGGCGTTCTTGAAGGATGTCCCGGCTTTGGAAGCCGCCGGCGTGGTCGTGCGTATGCCGGCAAGCTGGAACAAGAATCGCCCTGCGCATCCACAGGTGAAAGTGACGGTCGGCGGCAAGTCACCGGCGCAGGTCGGGATGGATGCTCTGCTCGATTTCCAGATGGAGGTAACGCTCGACGGGGAAATGCTTTCGAAGGCCGACATCAAGCGGCTGCTGGCGCAATCGGAAGGGCTCGCTTTCATGCGCGGCAAGTGGGTCGAGGTCGATCACGAACGCCTGGCCCGCACGCTGGAACAATTCGAGGCGATCGAACGCCGTGCCGCCGCTGAAGGCCTGTCGTTCAGCGAAGCCATGCGTTTGCTGGCCGGTGCCGGCATTGCGGGTGATGGAGCTGCCGGTGTGGCCGCCATCGATTGGGGCGAGACCGTGGCCGGGCCATGGCTCGCCGAAACGCTGGCAGGGCTCCGTCACCCTGATGGGCTCGCACGTGTCGATCCCGGGAAGTCCCTTCAAGGCACGCTGCGTTCCTATCAGCAGGCGGGCGTCCAATGGCTCTATCTGCTGACGCAGCTCAGGCTCGGGGCATGTCTTGCCGACGACATGGGCCTCGGCAAAACCATCCAGGTGCTGTCGCTGCTGCTAGTGCTCAAAGGGGCATCCAGACATACGCGCAAGCCTAGCCTGGTGGTGGCACCGGCCTCTTTGCTCGCCAACTGGGCCGCTGAAATCGCGCGGTTCGCGCCGAACCTCAAGGCGGTCGTGGCACATCCCTCGGCAATGCCGGCGGAGCAATTAAAGTCGGATTCGGCGGAAACGCTGGTCGATACCGATCTCATCATCACCAGCTACGGCTCCTTGGCGCGCGTCCCTTGGCTGGCCTCCACGTCCTGGCGGCTCGTTATTCTCGACGAGGCGCAGGCCATCAAGAACCCGGCGGCCAAGCAGACGAAAGCGGTCAAAGCACTCACGGCCGACACGCGCATCGCGCTCACCGGCACACCCATCGAGAACCGGCTCGGCGACCTCTGGTCGATTTTCGATTTCATCAATCCTGGTCTCTTAGGATCGTCCACGCAGTTCGCGGGGTTCGTCAAGAAGCTCGCCGCCCGGCCTCACAATCCGTTCGGACCACTGCGCGAGCTGGTACGCCCCTACATCCTACGGCGCCTTAAGACTGATAAGAGCATCATCGCCGACCTGCCCGACAAGACCGAGGTCAAGACCTTTTGTCCGCTGAGCCGCAAGCAGGCAGCGCTCTACCAACAGGCGGTGGACGAACTTAGCCAGCAGCTTGAGCAGGTCGGGGGGATTAAACGCAGGGGGCTGGTGCTCGCCTTCCTCATGCGACTGAAGCAGATCTGCAACCATCCCTCGCAGTGGCTCGGCGACGGGGCCTGGGCCGAAAATGACAGCGGCAAGTTCGCACGCCTACGCGACGTTGCGGAGGTCATCGCCGCCCGGCAGGAAAAGGCGCTCATCTTCAGCCAGTTCAAGGAGACGACGGCGCCGCTAGCGGCGTTTCTAGGCTCCGTGTTCGGGCAACCGGGCCTCGTACTCCATGGCCAGACGGATGTGAAGAAGCGCAAAGACCTCGTGCGGCGTTTTCAGGACGATGAGAGCGTCCCGTTCTTCGTGCTCTCGGTCAAGGCGGGCGGCGCCGGGCTCAATCTCACCGCGGCTTCGCATGTTATCCATTTCGACCGGTGGTGGAATCCTGCGGTTGAGAACCAAGCCACCGACCGCGCCTTTCGCATCGGCCAGACCAGAAACGTGCTCGTACACAAGTTCGTCTGCCAAGGCACCGTAGAGGATAAGATTGACCAGATGATCGAGTCGAAGAAGCAGCTGGCGGGGGACTTTCTCGAAGGCGGGGCGGAGATGCAGTTGACCGAGTTGAAGGACGAAGAATTGTTGAAGCTGGTGGCGCTAGATCTCGGCGCGGCGATGACCGAGGCCTGATCAATGAGCTATCACGGATGGCGGCCCTATGTGCCCGTGGCAACGCGGCGGCGCAATGCCGAGAAAAAGCTCGCCAAGCTCAAGAAAACCGGTCAAGCGGTATCGCCTGTGACGATCGCGGGCCGGGCGATTGCCAGGTCCTTCTGGGGCAAGTCCTGGTGCGCCAATCTCGAGCGGTATAGCGACTATGAGAATCGGTTGCCACGCGGCCGGACATACGTCCGCAATGGCTCCGTGGTCGATTTGCAGATCGTCAAGAGCAAGGTGTTGGCCGTAGTCAGCGGCTCCCACCTCTACAGGGTGACGATCACTGTCGCCCCTGTCACGGCGACACGCTGGAAGGCCATTTGCAGGGATTGTGCGGGGACCATCGATTCGCTGGTTGAGCTGCTACAGGGGCGCCTTTCCAAAGGGGTCATGGACCGGGTCTGCCGGGAGCACGATGGGCTCTTTCCCGCGCCCAAGGAGATCAAACTCTCCTGCAGCTGTCCCGACTGGGCCGATATGTGCAAGCACGTCGCGGCGGTGCTCTATGGCGTCGGCGCCAGGCTTGACGAAAAGCCTGCGCTGCTCTTCGCGCTCCGCGGTGTCGATGAAAATCAACTGCTGGCAAACGCCGGAGAGGAACTTTCGCTGAAAAAAGCGGTGCCGGCCACAACGAAGGTGCTTGATGATGGTGATGTAGCTGCTCTGTTCGGGCTGGAGATGGTCGAGGCAGAGAGAGCCGACACTCCCACGCGTCCAGAGCGTCCGCAACAACCTAAAATGTCGAGAGGTTCGAAGACGCACGCAAAGAGGCCCGTGGACTATAAGATCCGTAACCGAAAACGTGCAAACCGGCAAGAAACCCCGGCAACAGCGCCAAGCGTGGTCAATCAACGCAAGAGGAGCAAAGCGCCAAGAGCCGAGTGACCTTCGCATGCGTACGCGAGCGCCACAGGGTAGGCGGGCTACCAGGGTAGGGGGAGATCGCTCAAGCAAGGTCGGTCAAATAAGGAGTACTTCAATTTCCGAAGTCGCCGAGACACTTTGGGGCGCGCTATCTATAGTCGCAAATGTATGTAAATCTGATTTTATGGGATTACGTATTTCAGCGACCAAGGCCGCCCGCAGCTTTTCCGAGCTCATGAATCGGGTTCGCTACGGCGGTGAGAGCTTTACCGTTGAACGCGGCGGTAAGCCCATTTGCGAAATCCTGCCGGCCCGGCCGCCCAAGTTCAGCGGTGCCGAACTTGTAAATCTGTTACGGGAGCTGCCGAAGCCAGATGAAGACTATCTCACCGCGCTGGACAATTTGGTAAAGAACCAGCCGGTCGTGGCGGAGTCCGGATGGCAACGCTGATCGATTCAAGCGTGCTGATCGCGGCCGAGCGGGGTCAGCTCAATTTTAATGACCTTTCAGCTCGTTATGCGGAAGATGACGTTGCGATATCGGCGGTGACTGCCTCGGAGCTGTTACACGGCCTTCACCGCGCAAAGACCGCGGCTCAACGGCATCGGCACCAGGCCTTCGTCGAAGGATTACTAGCGCAGCTCCCGGTAATTGCCTTTGATCTCACCGTGGCGCGAGTACACGCTTCGCTTTGGGCCGACTTGGCCAAGCGCGGCGTCGCGGTGGGCGAGCGCGACTTGATGATCGCCGCTACCGCGATAGCGAAGGATTATGCCGTAGCCACGCGCGACGAGCGGAGCTTCCCGAAGATAACGGGACTTAAGGTACAGCGCTTGTGAGATAGTTTTTCAGCGGCAAGCACTGGAATCCGGCAGGCGGTGGTGGGCAGGAATAGGCGGACATAACCGCCGTTATGTTGTACTATTGGTTTGACTCCGAAAGGAGCCCGACGCTAGGGTAGGCGCTGGAAAGGGTGCCCCATGACCATCATTGTTGACATCAAGCCCGAGGTTGCGGCTGAGCTCGCGCGGCAGGCCGCCTCCCGCGGCAGGCCGGTTGAGGCCTACGCCGCGAGCTTGCTCGAAGAGGCGGTCCAGCTTCCCGCTGGCGCGCCGCCGCACCAGCGCGGCAAAAGCCTGCGGGAAGTGTTCGACGCTGTAAGGGGCCTGGCGGACGACGCGGATTTCAGCCGCAATCCTTCCACCGGGCGCACCGTTGACTTGTCGTGAGCGGTTTTCTCCTCGACACCAACATCCCTTCGGAACTTATCCGTACACGCCCCGAACCACGCCTGGAAAATTGGGTCTACGTGCAGGACGAACAGGCGCTTTACTTGAGCGTCGTGTCGATCGGCGAACTGCGGCGTGGATTGGTCCTTCTTTCAGCCATCAAGCGCCGCGCCGCTTTGGAGCAGTGGTTTGAAAATGATCTGGTACCCCGGTTTAGCGGGCGTATTTTGCCGGTCACTTATGCCATCGCCGACCGCTGGGGTAGGCTTGACGGTGAATGCCAATTACGAGGAGCGCCGCTCAACACGGCGGATGGCCTGATCGCCGCCACCGCCGTTGAGCATGATCTCACCGTGGTGACGCGCAATGTGAAGGATTTTGCGAGTCTTGGCGTCACGCTCTTCAACCCCTGGGACGCCGAATGAATAAGCTCGTGACGGCGCGGCCGTTCATCGAGCCTCGCCTGCCGGAGCGCCGCCGCAGGAAAAAGAGAAAGTCGGGGCGGGCGCTGCCGGCGCTGATTGCCGGGACCGGGCCGGAGGCCGCCCGCCGCTTCCGCGACTTCTTCACCGTCAACATCCGCAACAAGAACACCCGCGCCGCCTACGCGCGCGCCACCGCCGTGTTTCTGCGCTGGTGTGAAGGGCAGGGGATTGCAAGCCTCGGACGCGTCCAGCCAGTGCATGTGGCCGCTTACGTCGAGCAGCTCACCCAAGAAATGTCACCGCCCTCGGTCAAGCAGCACCTCGCCGGTATCCGCATGCTATTCGACTGGCTGGTGACCGGCCAGGTGATTCCGTCCAACCCGGCGCACTCCGTCCGGGGGCCGCGGCATTCGGTGAGCAAGGGCGTGACGCCGGTGCTCTCTTCGGAAGAAGCAACGGCGCTGCTGACGGGCATGGATGTTTCATCCGTCGTGGGGCTGCGCGACCGCGCCATCATCGCGGTGATGACCTACACCTTTGCCCGTGTCGGTGCCGTCGTCGCGCTCACCGTCGAGGATTACTACGCGCAGAAAAAACGCTGGTGGCTCCGCCTGCGCGAGAAAAACGGCAAGCTCAATGAAATGCCCTGCCACCACAAGTTGGAAACTTACCTGGACGCTTATATCGAAGCAGCGGGCATCGAGGGCGACCGCAAGGGACCACTGTTCCGCGCCGTCATCGGCAAAACCAAAAAGCTCGGGCCGGGGGCAATCTCGCGCACAGATGTCTGGTACATGGTGCGCCGCCGTGCGGCCGACGCGAGAATCGAAACCTCGATAGGCTGCCACACCTTCCGCGCCACCGGCATCACGGATTATCTGACGAACGGTGGGCGTATCGAGGTCGCGCAGCGCATGGCCGGTCACTCGAACGCCAAGACGACCGGGCTTTACGACCGACGCAACGATGATGTGAGCCAGGGCGAGGTCGAACGGATCGGGATTTGAAGCTTATAGTAAGGATGAAACATCATGGCTAACCGGCTTGGCAATCATGCGATCGTTATCGGCGGCAGTATCGCGGGTCTGACAACCGCGCGGGCGCTCGTGGATTATTTCGATCACGTCACGATTCTCGAACGGGACCAACTCGAAGACCGGCCCGTAATTCACAAGTCGGTACCGCAGGGTAATCACCTGCACATACTATTGCAGGGCGGGCAGCAGGTGCTCTCGTCGTTCTATCCCGGGTTCACCGATGAGCTGCGCGGTCTCGGCGCGGTGCGAAATACGTTGGGCCGGGATGTGGTCTGGTATCTCCCCGACGGCAAAGCCTACACGCCCACCGGTGCAGTGCGTGAGCCGCGCGATCTTGGCCTCTATGGCTATAGTGCGAGTCGCGGCCTGATCGAGTTACTTATCCGGCGGCGGACACTGGCGCTGCCAAATATAGCAATTGAAACCGGCGTGACGGCTGGCGCTTTAGCTGAAAAGCATGGACGCGTACACGGCGTGCAGTGCGGGGACGGGCGATTGATCGAGGCTGACCTAGTGGTTGACGCTGGCGGGCGTGGTTCGCACGCCCCGTCATGGCTGGCGGCAATGGGCTTGCCCCCCGCCGCCGAAAGCGTTATCGGCGTGGACAGCGCATACACGACGGCCAAGTTCCGCCGTCCCGACGCCTATGAGGGTGAATCCACCATCAGCGTCAGTGGACCGGCGCCGGATTTTATCCGGCGCGCCGTGGTGGTTGCGATTGAAGACAACATGTTGCTCATCAGCCTCATCGGCCGCTTCGGCGATTACGCGCCCACCGACGAGGACGGCTTTCGCGCTTTCGCTCAATCGTTGCATGCCCCTTTGGTCTATCAGCTCGTCACTGAGACCGAGCGGCTGACCGAGATTACGCATCATCGGTTTCCGACCAGCATTATGCGCCATTACGAACGGATGCCTTCGTTTCCTGAAGGGTTTCTGATCGCTGGCGATGCGGTCTGTAGTTTCCATCCGATCTACGCTCAAGGGATGAGCACCGCGGCACTGCATGCGAATGGACTGCATCAAATGCTCGCCGAGCGCTCAGCGGAGTCGGGCGGCATCGGGGGTATCGCCTCAGCCTTTTTCGCCAAGGCGGCGGAAATCAACAGCGCGCCTTGGACGCTATGCGCCAATCTGGATTTCGCCTATCCGCAAACCTGCGGCGACCGTCCGCCGGCATCCGAAGAGAGATCGCGTTATTTTGCGGCGCTCGACCAGTTGCAGGTTGAGGATATCGAGGTGCAGCGGTTGATGATGGAGGTCGCGCAACTGATGCGGCCACTGGCGGCGTTAATGGAAGAGCCTCTGCGCGGCCGCGTACTCGCACGGATGCATTCCGAGCGTCCTGGGTGAGTGGTGAAGTGGGTGGCGAAAAAGTATCGGGCTCGGCGGAAGTCCCTTAATTAAATTACGGTGCCTGTCACCGCAAACAGGCGATGGGGCACGATCAAGGGTTCATCCGGGAAACGCTCGAGGGTCGCTTCGAGTCGGCGATCGTTTCCTGCCTACTGATGCCAGCTTCAAAACGTGGGTTAGCAGAAAGGACGCCTGTCCTTGAGGCAACTTTCAAACTGTCGATCAAAAAAGCGCCGCGCCGCGAGGAGTGGCTTGCCAGGGGAACAAATGTCCTTGCCCGACGGTGCGGCCCGTCCAGGTGGCCATGAAGGAAGGCGGGTTGGAGGGCTTCAGCGGTAGGGGTGCGATCATGCAGGCACCGCGTTTGCCCGGCTCAAGCGCCGACGAGAGAAAGTTATAGCTTCTGCTTGCCGATGGCCTTCAGGCGCGGCAGGAGCACCAAGTCGGCCGCTTCCTCAGCATCCCTGAGAAGCGTCTTGCGCGGCGTGCCGATCCGCGCACGCATGGTCAGGCCACGAGCAAAATCCGTGACTTGGATCGCGCGCACGGCTACCGGAAAGTCAGGCGGGATGTCTCCCGCACAGATCCCGTCCCGGAAACGGCGCTCCACCAGCGCAGCGCCGCCCGCGACCGCGCTCTGCAGGAACCGCCGAACCTCAGCGTCGTTCACGAGCGGCGCGACGCACACGAGAAGGCAGCCCCGGGCGGACCCTTTCTCGGTCGCAGTTTCGACGGCGTACCTCAGAAAGCCCGCGATCGAGTCGCGAAGACCCTGTGGTGAGAGGAGTGCCTTCGCGGCTGATGCGCCCTTCCGTTCTGCGTACGCCCTAAGGACGCGCAAGAATATCGCCCGCTTGTCCCCAAAGACGGCATACAGGCTCGGCCGTCCCACACCCATCCCGGCGACGAGATCGTCAATCGTCACTCC
>JBKQPD010000252.1:0-8653 GCA_052145175.1 Binataceae bacterium (SeqCode)
ACCCGGCGCATCTCCCGCGCCCGCGCCGAGCTCGTCGATCCCATGCTTCCCATGGATTCATTCCTCTGAACCCATTCTGCGCTTTCCGCCCGGCGCCCAGGGAGATGTCTTTGGTCACTCGCTTACATATAGGCAACGCCGAGGTTGTAGGAGCGTCCGGGTTCGAGGCGAGACCACTGGGCGGTGTGACGACGTCCATCGGTACGGGTAACCTGCTTGCCTTGAAGCCGTTGTGGCCAGCCGGTCGGCGAGTCCTCCCACGCCGCCTGCCGTCCATAAACGGTCAAGCCGAGCAACCCCTTTGTGTTGTTACATCGGTGGCGCAGCGCGCCCTTTTGACCGGGCGGAGCCTGTCCCCCCGTGGTTTCCGTCAGTCCGGCAACCGCCGGTCGTATTCCTTCCGCAGGCGGCTCAAGCCGTCCCAGTATGGCTCGGGCTGTGTGCCTGTCGCGCGGGCGACCAGAATGTCGAGGTGTATGTGCCAGCCGGCGCCGACGCCTAACAGGCTTCCGCGTTCGGGCAGGCGACGATGGATCAAGGTGAGCAGCACCTCATTTCCTTTGGGCTCCAGCTCAAAGGAAACGTCGCCGCTGCCGTCCCAGGCGATGGCGAGCTTGCGGGGCGGATCGAGCTCGGTGATACGGCTCTGCATCCGGCGCTCGCCGGAGAGGCCGGGGGGCCGCTGGCCGGGCGGGTTGGTCAGCTCGTTGTTGCGCCAGACGAGCTCGACGGGCGCGCCGATCTTCATCTCCATCTGGCCCGCGGCCAGCCACTGACGACGCAGGTCGCTCTCCGTAAGATATGCCCAGACGCGCTCTATGGGGCCAGGCAAAAGGCGCTGGATCTTCAACGTGGCAGGCTCGGTCAGCACGCCATAGGGGTCCAGGGTTGTGGGTTCGTTCATTGGTCATCTCCTTTCTTGGGAGTGGGCGATTGGCGTTCGTCCTCCTCGCGGAGGAGCCGTTCGAGCACGTCCAGTCTGCTTGCGGCCGCGCGCGCACTCGCAAGCTGAAAGTATTTGACCGCCTTGTCGTTGTCATTGGCGCGGCTGTAGTGATTCGCGAGCTTCGCCGCGATCTCCCCCGCCTGCTCGCCATAGGCAGTCTCTTCGCACTCCGCAATTCGGCGATGAGCTTCCGCCCGGCTCCCAACGGGTGCGCGATCGTAAAGCACTTCTTGATAGAGAGCATGGAGAAAACCGTAGGCTGTGGTGAGGGTCCCGTCGGGCCATTGGCTTTCACCCAGCGATGAGATGAATTGCTCGTTGCGCGAAAGCCGCGTGCAGCACGCCTCGACTTCGTTCACTGGCCGTTGAAGCGCCGCCGCCACCGCCGCCGCCGAGAACTCGACACCCGCCACGCTCGCGCTTTCGAGAACCGCCTGCTCTTCGGGATCGAGCCGTCGGAGGTTACGCTCGATCATCTGCCGGATGGTGCGTGGTGTCTCGAGTTTGCTCGCATCGAGCCGCGGTCCCTGCGCGACGAGATAATCCACAACGTTGACCATGAACAGCGGATTACCCTCACTGCGCTGATATATCGCTGGAGCGAGACCGCTGGATTGCGTTGCGCCATTATTCGCGAAGCGCAGGTTGAGGTAAGTCGCGATGTTCTCTTCGTTCAGCGGCTTGAGCCGCAGTTCCAGGCATTGCTGCTGAAGTTCCAGCTCCTCCTTTATCGCCCGCAGCGGATGGTCTCTGGCGAGCATCTCGACCGGCCGATACGTCCCGAGGATCAGCAGCCGTGCGGGTTCCGTCCGCCGCGCGAGCGCCGCAATCAGGTCGAGCGTCGAGGCGTCGCTCCAGTGCAGATCTTCGAGCAGTATTACCAGCGGCGCGTCGGCCGCCAGCGCAGCCAGCGTCTGCGCCATTTCGCGCAGCATCCGCTGTTGGGTGAGTCCGTGCGTCTCACCCTGGATGCGGGTGCGCTCTTCAGCAGTCAGCAACGCCGGCAACTGCGCCAGCCACGCCGGAGCCAGCCGATGCAGTAGCGCGAGTAGCTGCTGACTCTCCGCGCCTTGGCCAAGCTGGGTCAGCGCCTCGAGCATCGGCATGTAGGGCTCGCCCACCCCGTACTGCTCGACGCACTGTCCGCGTGCGACTCTAGCGGAGCGTGCCGCGCGCGCAGCGAGCAGGCGAGTCTGCGAGCTGCGTTCAGAAATAGAGACGCCCTCGCGTCGAAGAGAATCGATGAAGGCATTAACGAAGGTGGTCTTGCCGATCCCCGCCTCACCCGACACGAAGACCACGTGGCGCTCGCCGTTCGCCACGCTCACGTACCAATCACGGAGTTGCTTGAGCTCGCCCTCGCGCCCGACGATCAGCGTCGAGGTCACGTTGCTGGATGCCGGTAGTGGCGGCATCTTCATGCCTTTGCGGCCGCGCTCCTCGCCGATAAAATGCGGCGTTGCGTGTCGTCGATGCGCATGCTCGGCGAAGAGCGAAACAACCGCGAAGAACGCCAGCGCACCGCCGGTCCAATACCAATAACTGAAGAGGAAATCCGTGAGGCGACGGAGGTCAGGGACCGACTGCTTGCCCCACAGCCCGTAAAGATAGTTGACTGCGAGGCCCACCGTGATCGCCCCGCATGGCCGTCCAGATCCGCTTGAAGTGCGGCCAAAACCACCAGATCACGGTTAATCGGCAAGTCCTTCTTAGATCCTGATTTAGAATCGCACTCAGACTATTTGGTTTGCAAACGCAGGAGCTGCGCGCCACCCGCAAAAAGAAGATTCGATGGGCCTCGGTTCAGGTGTCTGCTAAGCTGCGGGATCAAGCCGCCTACAGCACGCGACACGCGTTCATCGCCTGGACGCCATCCGAAGGAGCGAATCTTAAAGGGCTCGCTGAATACTGCGGATCGTCCGTTCAGATGATCGAGCAGAATTACGGCAGGTTTATGCGCAAGAATTTCGTGGCGGCGCGCCCGCCGCTTGAAATCTGCCGCGGTCGCCGCGCAGTCATCCGGTGATTGCGCGCCGACAAACGCCCGCGGGCTTTGCCCCTGAAAGCCTGGCCGGCGAGTCTTATGGAGAGTCCGGGTCTCGGTCGTTTCAACTATATGATGCTCTCCCTGGAGCACCCGAGACGCGGTTCGGCCCAGATGCCGACGGTAATGGCAGTACGCATTCGGCGCCCACTTCGCGAGAAACCGGATTAAGCCAGTGGCCCGATCAACGCTGGTGACTGCTTTCGAATAGTCGATCGGATAATCGAATTGCGGACCGCCCTCCAGGTGCTGCCACTCAAGATGGTTCGATTGGAGGCGGGAGATCTTGTCTGGAGAAAAGCCGTTCGGCTGTACCGTTCTGCGTGTTCGCTTGCTTCGCGTTGAGCTACTCTTCGGAAGGCTCAAAGTCAAAAGACAATTCCGGGACGCTCGCGATCGCTGAGTAACCGAAATAAATAGGGCCCAGTTTATCCTCGACAGCGGTGCCCACACGGCGCTAAAGGGTGAAGGTCTCGCACAAGGAGGCCGCAGCGATGGCGACCGAACAGCATATCCTCAACGGCTACCGCGTTCTGGATTTTACGCAGTACCTGGCGGGACCGACCACGACGCGTTTTCTCGCAGAGATGGGCGCCGAAGTAATCAAAATCGAGCTGGCTCCCGTTGGCGACTACGGCCGTTTCATCCCTTACGTCCACGACGGGCGCAGTGCGTTCTACGTTCAGCAGAACCGCGGAAAGAAGAGCCTCTGCATCGACGTTAAGGCGCCTGAAGGCCTGGCGCTGGTCAAGCAACTGATCGCGAAGGTCGATGTGATGGTCGAGAACTTCTCGCCGGGCGCGATCGGCCGGATGGGCCTGGGCTACGATATTGTCAGCGCGATCAATCCGCGAATCGTGATGTGCTCCCTCTCGACTTTGGGGCAGGGGGGCCCGCTCGCCAATCGCCCCGGGTTCGACATGATAGGCGCAGCCTACGCGGGCGTGCTCGATATGCTGGGCTACCGCGACCGCCCCCCGATTATTCCCCAGATGAGCCTCGGGGATATCAGCACAGGCGCGCACGCGGCGGCCGCGATCGGCTTTGCGCTGTTGCATCGCGAACGGACCGGCAAAGGTCAATACGTCGAGACCTCGCTGCTCGACTGCTATTTCAGCTACCACGATTCCGCAGTGCAGCTTCTGAGCGCGAGCCACGGTGCGATGCGACCGTATCGCAACGGCTCGCATCATTACCTGATTTGCCCGGTGGGAATCTTCAGTGGCAGACCGAACCCAGTTCTGATTATTGCGGGAGCCGATCGGCAATGGCCGTTGCTCTGCCAGGCGATGGGTAAGCCGGAGCTCGCAGAAGATGCGCGCTTTCGAGGACATATGGATCGGGTCACCAACGCCGATGAGATTAGAAAAATGGTGCAGGAGTGGCTCGATTCAATGCCCGACGACGAGCAGATCTATCGCACCCTGGAGGCGAGTCGCGTGCCTTATGCGCCGGTGCTTTCGGTCGAGCAAGCGATGCGCGAGCCTCACCTGCGCGAGCGCGAAATCGTGCGGACGGTTAATGATCGCTTTCTCGGTGAGCTGGAGCTACCGGGCTTTCCGTTACGATTTTCCGAGTTCCCGCGCCATCTCGAGCTCGAGGCCCCGACGCTAGGCGAGCACAACGAAGAGATCCTGCGCGAGCTGCTCGGCCTCGCTCCCGAACACGTCCACGAGTTGGAAACGACGGGCATCCTGGCGCGCGGCCCGCGCTAAAGAACCCGGGTCTTCTGTCATTCCGCGGGAGCTGCGACCGGAGAATCGCGGATCCTTTTCGTCGGTTGGTGCTGGTCCCAGTCAGCACAAGCTGGACAGAAAGGCATGATCGAGGAAGGGAGCGACTGTCTCTGAAGTCAAGTGTGCACCCGCCTTCCGTCACGATCGACGGGTCGTTGGGAGGGTAGCGGAAAAGTTCGCTTAACTGCCTTGCGAGGCGGCATGCTCGCTCCATGGATACGTGTTTTGAGAATCGCATCGAGGATAATCAGCAGTTTGCGCACGGCGGAGATCAATGCGGGCTTGCGCGGCTTTCCGACCTGCAGCAGGCGTTGATAGAAAACCTTAAGGACCCGGTTGTGCTGAACTGCGACCACAGCCGTCAGTTTCAAGACGGCGCGCACCTACCGCGCCCGCCCCACACCATGTGCTCGGGCTACACGCGACCAGCGCCTTGAGCTCAAGCTCTTGCTCGGTAGGTAAGGGACGCAGTCCGGTATGAACCCGCTCGCCAAACCGCCCCAACATGCGCGCCTCGAGCGCGTCGGTCTTGACCAGCTGCCCGGTAGCGCGTGCGAAGTCTCGCATCTGCCATAAGTTGACCACGACCACGAACGGGCTTCACCCTGACTGCTTGGATAGGCGCGGCCAGCCGCAAAACTTGTCAGGCGAAGGCTTGGGAATTCCGCCCAATGATAAACCCTCGCGCGATTGCTCGCATCGCAGGGTCATCGCGGCGAAGCGCGCAGGATGATCGCGACGATCTACAACTGGTTCACCGACAGCTTCGACGCGGTAGATCTCAAGGACGCGAAGGGCGCTACTCGATCAGCTAGGCCAGCAGCGGCTGCATCCTAATCATGTGTGGAGCAACGATTCCGTGGTCGCCACGACTCACGCGGGTGCGGCTGAAGAGCGCCTGGCTCAAGGTAATTCGCGTTCGCCGAGATGGGCGCCGCTCGCGCGGTTGCATCCATCGTTCGACGCAGCCGGTTTCGGCTTGACGCATGGGCCCAAGTCTGACTACTACCAAATCCATCGCCACGGACAGATTCGAAACGGAGATTATCGGGAGGCCGTCCAAATGAGCGACAAGTCTGAATTGCTTACTGCTACCGATGAAATGATCGATGACGCGGTAAAGTATGCTGACCCCATGGTGCTTCGCGGCCTCGTCTATCAGTTGACGGGCGACGAGAGCATTGCTGCGACGCAGGCAACGACGGCGGAAATCAAACATTCCGAAGCAGGTAACGCCTCGAAGGAGTTAGCCATCGTTCAGTCCAAAGCTGACGTCTCGGATCCAGCCGACGTCGCGATGATTCAAGCGAAAGCGGCCGCCTTTCTAAAGGCCTATCGAGATCACGGCGCGCCAAAGGTTTCTTGCGGTACACCTGAGCGTCTTGCGCGCAGCCTTAGTTTGGCGGCCGGAGCGGACATTCCAGCCTCCGAACTGGCGATGTGGGTTGAGCAGCTGGCCCTCGATCCGTGGGCGCGAGCACTGGTTTGGCCCGATCCGCCCGCGTCGCAGGATTTGCAGAACTTCGTCGTGGCAGTCATCGGCGCCGGTATGGGCGGTCTGAACGCGGCGGTTCAACTGAAGCACGCAGGCATCCCTTACTTCGTGATCGAAAAGAACGACGAAGTCGGCGGTACCTGGTACGAAAATCAGTACCCCGGCGCGCGCGTCGATTCGCCGAGCCGCACCTACACCCATATCTACGGCGTTGATTTCGAATATCCGAACGCGTTTTGCCCACAACGCGAAAACTTAAGGTACTTCCGATGGGTGGCGGACAATTTCGATATTCGCAAAGACATTACCTTTAAGACCGAGGTCAAAGCGATCGTTTGGGACGAGACTACCAAGCTATGGGAGATCCGGACCAAGGGTCCCGATGGGCCGCGCGTCTGGCATGCCAACGCGGTTATCGCGAGCGTTGGCTTTCTGTCGCGCCCGAACATGCCGGACATCGAAGGGATGGAAAGCTTTGAGGGCAAGGCGTTTCATACGGCTCGATGGCCAAAAGGCCTCGAGTTAAAAGGCACGCGGGTCGCCGTGATTGGTACCGGGGCAACTGGCTATCAGATGGTTCCTGAGCTGGCGAAACTGACCGATCACACATTCGTTTTTCAGCGAACGCCGAATTGGTGCTTCGATACGAAGAGTTATCTTGGGCCTTTTCCAGCGCAGGTGAACTGGCTGGATCGCAACTTCCCCTATATCAGGAATTTCATCCGCTTCCGCCTCAGCTGGCTCGCGGGGCCGGAAACTTTCGCGCCGATCATGCGTATCGATCCTCAGTTCGAGGATCAGCACGCACGGAGCGCGATGAACAAGAAGATCCGAGAACAGCAGCTGTCATTCATTCAGAAAAAGCTGGCGAGCCGCCCGGATCTCATCGAGAAAATGACGCCGGTTGCGCCGCCCTATTCAGCGCGACCCATCATCATCGATACGGATTACTCAATCTATGATGCGTTGCTGCGTGACGATGTAACCCTGGTCACCGAGCCGATTCTGAAGATCACGCCAAATGGGATCGAGGTAAAAGGCGGCGTCGAGTACCCGGTTGATATCATCGTCTATGCGACCGGGTTCAAGGCCAACGACTTCCTCTGGCCCATGGAGATTCGAGGGAGGGAGGGCAGGCGCGTCGAGGAACTCTGGCAAAAGGACGGCGCCCGTGCCTACCTCGGCACGATGCTCCCGGGGTTCCCGAACTTCTTTATGATCTATGGGCCCAACACCAATAACTTCGGCGGGCTGCAAATTGTCGATTTCGAAGAAATGGTCACGAGATTCGCACTTCAATGCATCGGTGGCTTGATTAGCCAGAACAAGCGAACCGTCGACGTATCGCTCGATGCCTATTGGCGGTATAATGACGAAGTCGATCGGGCCGAAGCATTGATGATTTACAAGGATCCGCGTGCCCATAACTACTACAAGAACGACAGCGGGCGGTCGGCGGCCAATAACCCCATCGATATAAGAAAGATCTGGACCTGGCTGCGTGACCCACTCGATGGCAAGGTTAACGGCGAACGAACCGGCGATCCCGGGGCGTTGGCCAATCCCGCCGTGCGGCCATACTTGAAGGAAGATCTGCTCGTGGAGTAAAGGAACTCAACCGATTGGTCCGCTGTTGCTCTCAATCGATCCGGCTCCAGCGGTTTGAGTCCGTGGGAGCGGCACGCTATTGACTGTGTCTCCGAACCAGCACGAATTCAGAAGACCGTTTCGGACTCGAGCCATTTCCCTCGCCGCCGCCAGACTTATCGCGATGGATTGGACCCGAGCCGTAGCGTAATGCCAATGACTCAACTTGCATCTGAGGCCGTTTCTGTTCCTCATTAGGTGGGGTCTTTCTTCGCTGCGGGTAGATCTTGCCATGGCGCCCGTAGAGTTTAAAGCCCATTGCAGACCCATATGGATTTGATGGTTTATAGAAGACGGTTTTATGATGCGGGAACGGTATGTGCCAAACCTCCTGAAATGCATCCTTGACGATCTTCCAGTTAGCCTTGATTTCGGTCCACCAGAAAAATTGGGTGGATGCCGATTCCGCAAATGAATAACCACCGAAAGTCGAACCAAATTCTCCCAAATATTGATGCAGAGTCTCCGCGGGATGCGGCTCAACGTTAATAAATACGAACCCCTCCCAAGTGTCGACGGCAACCGGTGTAAGGGCAAGGGAGGCTTTATCGAGGTCAAAAAAGTTCGCTTCGCCGGACACATGGCGCAGCGAGCCATTCAAGTCATAGGCCCAGCCATGAAATTTACAGGTTAACAGGCCTTTACACTTGCCGCTGTCGGGAACAACCAGCTGATTACCCCTGTGAGAGCACATATTGTGGAATGCTCGTGGTCTGCCCCCCAACTTACCCGCAGTTATAAGTAGAGTCGGTTGAAGTAATGCCCTTGGCGGGGCGGTTGAGCAA
>JBKQPD010000253.1:0-5279 GCA_052145175.1 Binataceae bacterium (SeqCode)
AACAGGAACCGTTTTTGGAACCGTGAGCCTCGAGGACCTGGAACCGTAAGCAGTGTGGGCGAAAAAACTCTAATTAAATCAATGGTCGGGGTGACAGGATTTGAACCTGCGACTCCTACGTCCCGAACGTAATTCCGGTGCTCCTGTTAACCCGATGAATTAGCTGGCAGAAGTAGCGATGACCCCGTAAAACACAGGGAAAACAGCCGTAATATCCTATTGCATCGCCTCGCACCTTGTTGCACACTCTAGCACAATGAGTGGAGCACCATCGGAGCACGGAGCATGCAAGCCAAGATTACCGAGCGATTTGTCCGGTCGCTGAAACCGGGAGCTAGGCCGTTCACGGTTCGCGACAGCGAGTTGAAGGGGTTCACCCTGCGTGTGCGGCCGAATGGCGGCATGTCCTGGCTGTTCGATTACCGCAATGCTGAGGGCCGGCGGCTCAACTACAAACTTGGGAGCTATCCCGGGTTGAAGGCGGAGGGTGCCCGCCGGCAGGCTGGGATTATCGCCGGCAAGATCGCCGACCGCATTGACCCTCAGGCCGAGAAGAAGGAGGCGAGGATCGAGGCGGAGCGCTCCAAGGTCAGCACCCTGGGCGCATTCATCGAGCAACGATATGAGGCCTGGGCGCTCGAACACCTGCGCCGAGGCGATGTCGCCGTAGCGCGCCTGAAAGCGGACTTTGAAAAATGGCTCGGGGAGCCGCTGACCAGCTTCAATTCCTGGCGCATAGAGTCCTGGCGTCGCGATCGGCTCAAGGCCGGCACCAAGCCCACCACGCTCAACAGACAGGTCGACACGCTACGTAGCTGCCTCAGAAAGGCGGTGGATTGGGGGATCATCGAAAAGCACCCGTTGCAGGGCTTGAAGCGGCTCAAGGTCGATGAGGACGAGCGCGTCCGATTCTTGTCTGGGGAGGAGGAGAAGCGGCTGCGCGAGGCCCTAGTGAAGCGTGAGGCGGATCTGCGCGCCTCTCGGGATCGGTTTAACGATTGGCGAGAGGCACGCAACAAGAAGCGGCTGCCGGCGCGACCGGAGGGATATGTCGACCACGTGCACCCGCTGGTGCTCTTGGCGCTCAACACCGGATTGCGCCGGGGCGAACTGTTCTCGCTCAAGTGGGCGGACATCGATGCGGAGTCGGGCATGCTCACCGTGCGCGCCGCAGCGGCCAAATCGGGAGACAGCCGGCGCGTGCCGCTCAACGACGAGGCGCAGGAAGTGTTGAAGACATGGCGGCAGCAGCGCAAGCCCGAGGACGATCACGATTTCGTGTTTCCTGGCGTTGACGGTGCCCGACTTACGAAAATGAACAAAAGCTGGGCAACGGTGTGCAAGCTCGCCAAGCTGTCGAATTTCCGCCTCCATGACTGCCGACACCATTTCGCCTCGCGGCTTGTCCAGCGCGGCATCGACTTAAATGTGGTTCGCGAACTAATGGGGCACGCGGATCTCAAGATGACGCTGCGATATGGACACTTGTCGCCCGAAAACCTCAAGGCCGCCGTCGCGAAGCTGGGCACGTGATGTCTAAACAGCGCTCTCATGCCTCAAGGCTCGCAGCCGTGCGATCGAAAACAAAGGGCCAGGTGGCCAAAACTGCGGCTGCCATCGATAGGTTCACGAAGCTAGCGGAGGATATGCGCACGACCCCCCCTGCCAAGAAATATGCGGCCACCGACCCGTGGAGACCGGGCGGTCCGGCGGAGGAGACCTTGCAGAGTGCCGGCCGCGTTCATGATGAATTGAACTTCGCATTGCTCTACATGTCATGGGAGCTCGCGGAGGCCGCCGAGGCCGCCCACAACGCCAGCGTCGATAGGATTAGCAAAGCCCGTGCAGAGCGTAGGGCAAAGGCCGATGCCCGCATCCCACGAGTCGAAAGCGCATTGCGCCAACTGAATGCAGACGCCACGAAGCCGGGCATCTATAAGCACGTGGCCCCGCGCACCGAAGTTTCGGAACGCACTACCAACCGCGATTTGCGCAAGCTAAAAAGCAGAAGCTAACTTTTTCCGCCACACTGACTCAGTGTGGCGCCACGACCCCGGCAGGGACATCCCCTTGCCCGGTATTGTCTCTCTCAGTCTTTCAAACTGAAGCAGAGGCGCCATGAATCCGAATCTACGAACGAAGGCCGCCGCCCGATATCTGAGCGAACGGGGAAAGCAAACCTCGCCGTCCTGGCTCGAAAAGGCGAGAACGCGTGGAGCTGACGATGATCGTGATGCTGGCCCGAATTGGACTCGCGATCCGGCTGGCGTCTGTTGGTATTCAGTCGCGGACCTGGACCAATACCTCATCACTACATTGAGCGCTCGCCGGCTTCGTGCGCCGGCAGAACAGCCCCTAAATTTTCGCCCTCGACGAGGGGCTGACCAGGCGGCCTAACAGCCCATCACAATGCCGCTGGCGGCTTTCCCAAATGGAAAAGCCGCACGCCCTGGCAGGCGAATGCGGCTTAAGAGGTTTCCAGATGATCCAACCGGACAATAGCGCAAACCCCGAAGTAGTGCCAACCCGTAAAAGCCTCACCAGGCTAACGCTGAAGTCAAAAACGGCTAAGCCAGCGCCGGCCGCACCGACGCCAGCACCGACAGTAAGCCAATTTATTTGGGCACCGACCGAATTTCGGCCGAAGCGCCGGCATTCGACGCTTGAAAGCGCGCAGCAAGAAGCGGCGCGGCTGCGGGCACTCGCGCCCGGCAAAGAATTCATCGTCTACAAAGCCGAACTGGTGCAGCCGTGAGCGCGCCAATTCCCCACCGCGAACGCGAGATGCATCACTTCCTGATGTTGACCGCCGATGAACAGCGCGCGGCTATCGTAAAACTCGCGGCGGCCGGAATGTCCGACCATACCATCGCGAGCGCGAGCGGCCTTGCCGTCGAGATGGTGCGTAAGATTTTGGGCGAGCAACGCGCGAAGGCGACGGCGCCGTGAGTGACCTTTCTGCCGAGAAGGCGGCCGAGTTGCTGGGCACTAGACCGCGCACGGAACGGCTGGCCGCCGCCGCCGCACTACCAAGTGCCCAATATGAAGCGGTTCGCAAGGCCCTCGCTGAATCGCTCGATGTGCGCGTGAGCGTGATCGACAAGGAAGTGCAGTTGCTTCGGCGAAAGCCCAAAGCGACACCGGCCACGCCCGTCGGGGATAACCGCCTCGATGCGCTGAGCGTCGATGATTTCCGCGCCTACATGCCCCAGCACCAATATATCTTTGTTCCCAGCCGCGAACTGTGGCCGGGATCGAGTGTGGATGCGCGCGTGCCGCCCGTTCAGGAAGGCGACGGCAAGCCGATGCCGGCGAGCGTTTGGCTGGATCGTCACCAGGCCGTCGAACAGATGACCTGGGCCCCTGGGGAACCTGTGGTCATCACGGACCGGCTGGTATCGAACGGCGGATGGATTCCGCACACCGGCTGTGCATGCTTCAACCTGTATTTGCCGCCGATTGTCTCGCCGGGAAATCCCAAAGGCGCCGCCCGCTGGCTCGATCACGTGCACCGAGTATTTCCCACGGACGACGATCACATCGTGAAATGGCTTGCGCATCGGGTGCAGCGACCGCAGCAGAAAATCAACCACGCGCTGGTTTTGGGCGGCCTGCAAGGCATCGGCAAGGACACGCTGCTGGAGCCGGTCAAATATGCGGTGGGGCCGTGGAACTTCGGCGAAGTGTCCCCGATCCAGTTGCTGGGACGATTCAATGGATTCGTCAAATCGGTGATTCTGAGGGTTAATGAAGCGCGCGACCTGGGGGATGTGGACCGGTTCGCCTTTTACGATCACATGAAGGCGTACACGGCCGCGCCGCCCGATGTTTTGCGCTGCGATGAGAAGAACCTGCGCGAGCATCAGGTGCTGAACGTGTGCGGCGTCATCATCACCTCGAACCACAAGAGCGACGGCATCTATCTACCGTCCGACGATCGGCGCCATTACGTCGCCTGGTCATCGCTTTCCAAAGAATCCTTTGCCGCCGACTATTGGCAAACGCTTTACGGGTGGTATGAGGAAGGAGGCCTTCGCGACGTTGCCGCGTACCTCAAGACCCTGGACCTGTCCGGCTTCGATCCCAAAGCCCCGCCGCCTAAAACGGCCGCCTTCCACGAAATCGTGGACGCGAACCGCTCCCCGGAGGATGCGGAACTTGCGGATGTGATCGACATCCTGGGCGACCCGCAGGCACTGACCCTTGCCATGCTGGTGCAGAAGGCCGACGACAGTTTCCGCGAATGGCTGCAAGACCGCCGCAACAACCGCCAGATCCCGCACCGGCTGGAGTCCGTGGGATATGTCCGGGTCCGCAACGAAGCCGCCGAAAGCGGCTTATTCGTGATTATGGGCAAACGCCAGGCCGTCTACGCCCACAAGTTGTTATCGGTGAGGGACCAAATCGCAGCGGCCCATCAGTTGGTCAGCGGGGGACGCCAGCAGTGAATGCACTGAATGCACTGATCCGCCATCTCCATCCACCAGCCCTCACGTGTACGCGCGCGCCGGCAGGCTTCGCTAGCTATGAATTTCAATCTAAAGAGGGCATGCATATGAGAGGGTTTATGGATGGAGATAGGAAACCACTGCATTCACTGCAATCACTGCTTGGTGGGAGTGGGAAAGACTCATTCCTTGAGGACGCGCTCGCGAGCGGGGTAGGCCTCATCGCTTGGCGGCGGCCGCCCTCGATGCTCCGGAATTACGTCTGACACGTAGAACGCGCATGTTCAACAATGGCGTTTTAGTGCTGGTTTCTCGCAGATTCTGTGATAGGTTCGGCTACATGCTGCGATTGGTGCTCCAACGGTGCGCCACGCCGCGCAATTTGACCAACTGAGGTGACCCCTTGAGCAACGACCCCTTCGCCATCAGCCCCGCAGATTTGCAGACGCCTGCGCAGCTTGGAACCCCTTTCAGCGCGCCGGTGATGCAATCGCACGAGGTCTTCACCAGCGCGAAGCCTCGCGGCGATATCGCCGGCCGCGTTAATCGGCGCGGATCGGCGCAGCAGAAGACGCCGAACGAGGTGTACGACGCGATCAATGCCAGCGCGCAGCCCCGGGGAAGCATCGACAGGCCGCATCGTTCGCGAGAGTTCGCCAACGCGCAACTCGCACGCCAAGCCGCGCAGGCTGGCGCACAGCAGACGCTCGATGTGGGCGCCCTGCAATCCCAAGTCGCCGCACAAGCGGCCGTCATAGCGGAACTGAAAGCGAGCAATGCTGCATTAGCGGCCCGGCTTGATGCGGTCGAAGGTGGCGGCACAGGTGAAGC
>JBKQPD010000254.1:0-33068 GCA_052145175.1 Binataceae bacterium (SeqCode)
GTCCGCCACCGCCTCGATCGCGGTCAGTACGCCGCCAGCCGCGAGCCGCGCCGTCGCCCAGGTCGCGGCCGAACTGTGCGTATCGCCGTCGAAGTCGAAGCGCTCGACGCTGGCGCTGTGCTCTACGCTCGCGATGTAGTCGGCGCCGTGGCACAAGCGGAGCTCGGCAATTGACGCGGGACGCGGTCCATGGTGCTTGAGCGCGGGGCGGGTGAGCTGTGCGGTCATGTCGATCAGCGCGGCGATTCGTTCGGGACGCTCCGGATGGAGACGGCCGGGAGCATGCGCCATGTAAGCTCGATCAGCGACGATTGCCGTGCGGTACATCGTTGACACCCCGAAGCAGGTTCACGATCATTGTACACGCGAGCAAGGCGGAGGCCGAACGGGCCTTGACCGCATCCTTTTCTACAACGGCTGTATCGTGGGTATAAGCGAACTGATTGTTGTCCTGGTCGTTGCGTTGATCATCATTCCGCCGGAAAAACTGCCGGAGGTGATGCGCACCGTCGGCAAGATTCTGCGCGAACTGCGGTTGGCGAGTAACACGGTTGTCCGTGAGCTTACCGAGGCGGTCGACGATCCCTTCGGGCTGCGGCAGCCGCCGACCGCAATCGCCAAGCCGCCGATCACCAAGCCGCCGCCGGCGCCGTCCTCGAGCCCGCCGCCGGCGCCACCCGAGACCCCCGCCAACCAGTCGTGATCGATCAACACCCCAACGCGCTGGGCATCGGTTCCGGCCTGGACGACGGCCGGATGCCCCTGCTCGAGCATCTGACCGAGCTGCGCAAGCGCCTCATCCGCGCGGTAATCGCGATCGCGGTGGGCTTTCTGATCGCTTACGGGTTTGCCGATCAACTCTTCGCGGCGCTGACCTGGCCGATTCGCCAGGCGTCGCACGGCCATGTGCTGCTGATCGGTACCGGGGTGGGCGAGGCGTTCTACACCAAGCTGAAAGTGGCGTTTATCGCCGGTTTGTTTATCGGCAGCCCGGTGGTTTTTCTCGAAATCTGGAAGTTCATCGTGCCTGGGCTGTATCAGACCGAGCGGCGGCTGGCCAAGCCGTTCGTGTTCTCGGCGACGCTGTTTTTCATGGCGGGCGGCTATTTCTGCTGGGCCGTGGTCTTTCGCATCGGCTATACCTTCTTCCTCGGCCAGTACGCGAGTATCGGCGTTACGCCGACCCTGCGGGTCAGTGAATATCTGGCTTTCTCGGCGAAGCTGCTGCTGGCGTTCGGCATCACCTTCGAGCTGCCGATCTTTGCTTTCTTTCTGACGCGGCTGGGCCTGATCGATCATCGGCTGATGATCCGCCATCTGCGCTATGCCGTGCTCGGCATTTTCGTCGTCGCGGTGGCTTTGACCCCGCCCGACATGGTCTCGCCGTTTCTGCTCGCGATTCCGCTGCTCGGGCTCTACGGCTTGAGTATCGCGGTCGCGTACCTCTTCCGGAATCAGCCAGCGGTCGGCCCAATCGCCGTTGAAGGCTCGCCGCTGCCCTGACTTCAAGCGCGATCGGGATCTCCACAAAAGCTCGAGGAACCCACGTATGGCGACACTTGAATCCACGCCCGCCGCGACCGGGGGCCCCGGGATTGAACCACGCTGGACGCACAGCGCGAAGGATGTCGTAGGCACCGCCTATTCCACCAGCAGCCGGGTCTGGTTCACGGTATCGAACGGCGTGATCAGCGAGGTTTACTTCTCGACCCTTGACCGGCCGCAAATTCGTGATCTGCAATTTCTGATTACGGACGGGCGGAGTTTCCTGCACGACGCGCATCGCCACCTGGAATCCACGATCGATTACATCGGCGAGCACGGCTTGGGCGCAAGGATTATCAACGCTGATCCGGAGGGACGCTACCAGCTCGAAATCGAGGTGATTTCTGATCCTCATCAAGCGTGTGTTCTGCTGGCGACCAAGCTGACCGGCGATCCGGCGTTCATCCGCGACCTGCACCTGTATGTCCTGCTCGCCCCGCATCTCGAAGTTGGCGGAAGCAACAACAACGGCAACGTGGCGCGTATCGCCGGCCGCGAGTTTTTGACCGCCAACAAGCAGGGCACCTGGCTTGCGCTCGCGGCGACAGTGCCATTCGTGCATCGCTCGTGCGGCTATGTTGGCACGACCGACGCCTGGCAGCAGCTCGCGAAGCATTTCCGCATCGGCGAGGAATACGCCGCGGCCGCGAATGGGAATATCGCGCTGTGTGGTGAGATCGATTTGAGCCAGAGCCGGCAGTTCACACTGGCGCTGGGCTTCGGCCACACTTTGCATCGCGCGGTGACGACCGTCTTCCAGTCACTGGGCACGCCCTTCGTCGAGCATCGCGAGCGCTTTCTCGAGCAGTGGTCGCGGGTCTGCAAGGAGCTTTACCCGCTCGAAAAGTTGAGCGGTGATAACGGGAGGCTCTATCGGCGGAGCCGCGAGCTGATTCTGGCCCACGAGGACAAGAACTACGCGGGCGCGCTGATCGCGTCGTTGAGTATTCCGTGGGGCGAAATCAAAGGCGACGAGGATCTCGGTGGCTATCATCTGGTCTGGACGCGCGACATGGTCAACAGCGCGACGGGCTTGCTCGCCGCCGGCGACACGACCACGCCGTTGCGGGCGCTCATCTACCTCGCCTGCTCGCAACGCGACGACGGCAGCTTTCCGCAGAACTTCTGGGTCGACGGCGAGCCTTACTGGACGGGGCTCCAGCTCGATGAAATCGCCTTCCCCGTGATGCTGGCCTGGCGCCTGCGGAAAGCGGGCGCGCTCGCGGATTTCGATCCGTATCCGATGGTCAAGGCGGCCGCCGGGTTCCTGATTGATCGCGGTTGCGTGACGCCGCAGGAGCGCTGGGAGGAAAACAGCGGCCTGTCGCCCTCGACCCTCGCGAGCAATATCGCGGCGCTGGTCTGCGCGTCCGCGTTGGCGCTCGAGCGGGGCGACGAGGCGCTCGCGGGTTTCATCGCCGATTTCGCCGATTTTATCGAGGCGCATCTGGAGGCGTGGACGGTCACCAGGCGGGGCGTGATCGTGCCCGGAATCAAGCGCCATTACGTCCGAATCACTCCCGCGGACGTAGCCGCATCGATCCCCAACGAAGATCCGGATAACGGCGTGGTCAGCATCCGCAACCGGGCCCCTGGCGAGCCGACTGATTTTCCCGCCGCGGCGATCGTTGACCCCGGCTTCCTCGAACTGGTGCGCTACGGTATCCGCAAGGCCGACGATCGCTTGATCGAGGATTCGGTCCGTGTGGTGGATGCCACGCTGAAGGCCGACTTCCCCGGTGGTCCCTGCTGGTATCGTTACACCCATGACGGTTACGGCCAGCAGGATAACGGCGGACCCTTCACCTACTGTGGCCGCGGCCGGCCGTGGCCATTGTTGACCGGCGAGCGCGGCCACTATGAGTTCGCGGCCGGACACGATGTGCAACCCTACATTCGCGCGATGGAAAATTTCGCGACCC
Source organism: Binataceae bacterium (SeqCode) (assembly GCA_052145175.1). Classification (GTDB taxonomy): domain Bacteria; phylum Desulfobacterota; class Binatia; order Binatales; family Binataceae; genus JAJPHI01. The sequence goes on from JBKQPD010000254.1 coordinate 3,468, forward strand.
GCACGCGCCTGCTTCCCGAGCAGATCTGGGATCACGCGGATTTACCGCACGTGATGATGTATCGCGGCAAGCCGACCGGTGCGGCGATGCCGCTGATGTGGGCGCACGCGGAATATATCAAGCTGCTGCGGACGGTCGCCGACGGGCAGGTCTTCGACCTTATTCCCGAGGTGGCGAATCGTTACCTGCGTCCGCGCAAGCGCGTGCCAATCGAGATGTGGAAGTTCAATCGGCAGGTCGGATCGATACCGCGGGGCGCAACCTTGCGCATCCTTGCGAAGGCGGCATTTGTGCTGCATTGGGGGCGTGGCGACTGGGAGAATCGGACCGATACCTTGGCCCAGCAGACCGCGCTGGGCCTCAGTTTTGCCGATATCGTGACCGCGAGCGATGATCCTCGGCCGATCCGGTTTACTCTCCGCTGGCTTGACGACAATCGATGGGAGGGCCGCGATTTCACTGTCGAGGTGCGCGCTACCTAAGTGGAAGCCAGCCGCACGAGCGCAAACCGCGGAGCGAGCGTTTCGATCAGGCTCTCCAACTCGGCGCGGGCTTGCGGCGCAAAGTAGAGCTTCAAGTGATGCCGGACCGGATCTTCCGTGCGCACGGTTGCCAGATTGTCGTAGGACTCGATAATCGCCTTGAACAGCGCGATTCCAGCGGGCGGTATCGCCAGGGTCAGCGTGCCCATCACAATCGGTGGCGCCGGATCCATTTTGTCGCTCACCTCGCTCCCCATGCTGGTTCCTCCGCCTGACGTCCAATGACCGCGGAAGCATCACAAAAAATAAAACTGCCGCGTGTTATCTTCGTAACCGGCAAGGGCGGGACGGGCAAGAGCACGGTGGCGGCCGCGCTTGCGTTGGCGCTTGCGCGCCACGGTCCGGTAACCCTGATCGATCTCGATCGCCGCCGCTCCGCGATCAAAGCCGTTAGCGCCATACCCGACGCGGCGCGGCGCGTCGATCACCCGGTCGAGATGCTTGCGCTGACCGCGCAGGGCGAATTGGAAGCATTCATCGAGCGGATCATGCCGCTAAAAATGATCGCGCGGCGGATGCTCCAAAGCCGCACGTTCGGCTTCGTTACGACGGCGCTCCCCGGGCTTGAAGCGTTTCTGATCCTCGAGCGGATACGTATCCTCGCGAACGAGGCCGCGGCCGACCGCTTCATCGTCGTCGACGCTCCCGCGACCGGCGGTGCACTCGAACTGCTGAAAGTTCCCGCCGGCGTGCAGCGGCTCGCGCCCATCGGCACACTCCATCGGCTCGCGGCGGAAGTCGAGCAGTTCATCCAGGCCGCCGCTCGCTTTGGCGTCTTGTTAACGACCCGCGCGGAAGAGCTGGCGCTGCGCGAAGCTATCGACGCGAGCGCTGCGCTGAGCGCGCTTGGCGTCGGGTGCATCGCGGCGGTGCTGAATGAGTGCGAAACCGCGCTCTTCGCCGAGGAGGATCTCGCGAAGCTGACCGGCCTCGACGGCCATCTCCGCCTGGCTCAAGCGCGGCGGCACGCGGCGGACTCTGCCGTTCAGGCGCGCCGCCAGCTTCATCACGCCGGCTTGCATCTGCTGACGTTGCCGATGCTGTATTGCCCAGCGCTCACCGCTGCGGAGTTTGAAGTTCTGGCCAACAATCTGGATGAGGGTTTGTTTGCACGATGAGTGCGGCGCTCGACCTCGCAGGTTATCGGCTGGTCATCTGCCTCGGTCCCGGTGGCGTGGGCAAGACTACATTCAGCGCCGGTCTCGCGCTCGAGGCCGCAGTCGGCGGACGCAGGGTCGACGTGATGACGATTGACCCGGCCCCGCGATTGATAGACGCGCTGAGTCTCGAAGGTGATGCCGCGGAGCCACGGGTCGTCGACCTCGATGGTCTGCGGGCGGAAGCCGGTGGTCAGCTGCGCGCCTCGCGGCTCGATCCGAAACTCACTTTCGACGATTTGATCGCCCGGCACGCGCCGTCGGCCGCGGCGCGCGACGCGATTCTCGCGGGGCGTATCTATCAAAATCTCTCGAACGCGCTCGCCGGGGTCGCCGACTACATGGCGATGGAACGGGTGCTCGGACTTTATCGCGAAGGCGCGGCGGAGCTGATCGTGCTCGATACGCCGCCCGCGCACGAGGCGCTCGATTTTCTCGACGCGCCGCGCCGGATGCTCGAACTGATGGGCTCGCGCGCGGTGGCGCTGCTGAGTGCGTCGCGCAGTCTGATGCGGACGCGGCTCGGCGTACTCGATCTTGCCGCCCGGGCCGTGCTGGCGGCGTTCGATCGACTGACCGGGCTACACCTGCTGGCCGATGTCCAGGCTTTCGTCGGTGGCTTTGACGGGATGTACGAAGGATTCGCAGTTCGTGCCGCGGCGGCCGAGGAGCTGCTGCGCGATCCCACGACGTTGATCGTGCTGGTGACCACGGCCGAGCAGGAACGGGTCGAGCAGGCGCAGGAATTTGTCGGCGCGCTAAGCGACCGCAGGCTGCGTCTCGGCGCGGTGGCGGTGAATCGTCTGATGGACGCTGTACCGGACGCGGCGGCGATCACGCGGGCGAAACTGCCGGCCGCCTTGAAGCGCAAGTTGCGGCGCAATCTGGCGGATTTCACCGCACTCAAGAATCGCGAACTTATCGCGCTCGAAGCTCTGCGCGCGAGCCTTCCGCCTGCGGTCCCGATCATCGCCGCGGCCGAGCTCAGGCGCGAACCCCGCTCACTCGAGGAACTCGCCGCGTTCGCAGGCAGCTTTGAAAAACACTAGCGGAGCGCCGTTGCGGCGTGTAGCGAGCAGGCGAGTCTGCGAGCTGCGTCAAAATTCTTGAGTTAGCGGCGACGGATCGCGCTAGATCATCATCTCGATCAGGTTCGGGCCGCGCTCTTTGAGTGCGCGCTGGAGCTCGACCGCCAGCGCTTCCGCCGTCTCGACGCGTACCGCCGGCACGCCCATCCCCGACGCCATCAAGGACCAGTTGATCTCCGGCTGGGCGAGACTCGTGAGGGCGCGCGCCTTGCGTCCCGGCTCGGTGACCCCGGCGCGCGCGAGCTCGACCTGGAGAATCCGATAGCGGCGGTTGTTGCAGATGAGAGTGGTGACGTCGAGTTTCTCGCGCGCCTGCGTCCACAGCGCCTGCAACGTATACATCCCGCTGCCATCGGCTTGGAAGGCGATCACCTTGCGATCGGGACAAGCCACGGCGGCACCCGTGGCGCACGGCAATCCCTGTCCGATCGCGCCGCCGGTCAGCGCCATATAAGTGTGCGCGGGCGCGCCCACCGACAAGCCGAAAAACGGCAGACCAGTGGTCGCCGCTTCGTCCATCACAATACAGTTGTCAGGCATCAGCGCGGCGATCGCAGCACCAATCGTCGTGGCGTCCAGTTTGCCGGTCGGGAGGGGCGGGCGCTTGCTCGCCGTCGCGGGTGCGTTACGATCGGCGCCGAGCAGCTCGGCCAGCTCCTCGAGTGCGGCCGCCGCGTCCTCTTCGGGCGCGGCCAGCGTGACGGTCGAGCGACCGGCCGGGATGAGTGCGCTCGGCACGTTGGGATAGCCAAAGAAGGCGACCGGCGCGAGGGCTCCAGCGAGCACCACGGCCGCCGATTTGGTCAATGATTCGATCGCCTGTTCCGGGAAGTAGGGCAGTTTCTCGACGAACGGCAAGACGCCGCCGCGCTCGATACGCGCCGGAAAGGTTTCGCACATCAGGCGGCATCCGGTCTTGGCCGCGATCCGCGCCGCGGCCTTAAAGCCCGCTTGCCGGGTCGCTCCGGCACCCATGAAGAGCACGGCGTTCGCGCCATGCGCCCGGATGAGATCGGTGGATTGGCGAATAGCGGAGCCGGACGCGACCGGGAGGGCCTTGACGCCGAGCGGAGTCGCCGCACCGTTGGCGGGACTCCATTGGCAGTCCGACGGTACAATCAGTGTCGCGACCTTGCCGGGCGCGTGACCCGCCGCCGCGATCGCCTCCGCCGTGTCGAGAGCCAGACTCGTCGCGGATTTGACCTCGCGCACCCAGCCGGAAACCGGCCGCGCGAGGGAGACGATATCGGACGTCAAGGGCGCGTCGGACGCCAGATGCCAGGTGGCCTGATCCCCGATTACGTTGACGATCGCGGAGCGGGCGCGGCGGGCATTATGCAGATTGGCGATCCCGTTGGCGAAGCCCGGACCAAGGTGGAGCAGCGTGAGCGCCGGTTTGTCCGTCATCCGCGCGTAGCCGTCGGCCGCACCCGTGCAAACCCCTTCGAACAGACCCAAGACCGCGCGCATTCCCTCCACGCCGTCGAGCGCCGCCACGAGCGGCATCTCGGTGGTGCCGGGGTTGGCGAAGCAGACCTCGACCCCGGCTGCGAGCGCGGTATGAATCAGGCTCTCAGCGCCGTTCATAGTGCGGCTCCAGAGCCGCGCAGCACTTTGCCCGGCATTCCGCCTTGATATTCGTTGCGTTCGAAAAGCACATGCCCGCCGACGATCGTCTCTTCGATACCTGTGGCGCGCTCGATCAGGCGAGGCTGCTTGCCCGGGAGATCGTCCAGCCATTCGGGTGGTAACGGTCGAATCCGAGCGGGATCGAAAACGACGAGGTCGGCGGCGTTGCCGGCCCGGATCCGTCCGCGCGTCGGCAGGTCGATAAAGTCGGCGATTTCGGAAGTGAGCCGCCGCACGCCCTCTTCCAGCGTCATGATGCCGCGGTCGCGCACGCACTCGCCGAGCACATAGGAGGGCAGGCCCGCGTCGCAGTGTTGCGCGATATGCGCGCCGGCGTCGGACAGGCCAATCAGGGTATTAGGCAATTGCATGATTTGACTGACTATACTCGGGTCGGCATTGATCACGGAGAGCGTGATTCCCAGCGCGAGGTTTTCGTCGAGACCTAGATCGAGGATGGCGTCCTCGGGATCCTTGTTCAGCATCGTCGCGATTTCAGCGATACTCCGGTTGAGGAAACGCTGGTTGGCCTGCTGCTCGACCCGCACCACGTGCACGCGATCCCAGCGCCCGCGAAAGACCGCGCGATGGCCGCGCTTGAGCTCGGCCTTGAACGCCCCGCGAAAATCGGCGGAACGGAACAGCGCCATCTGCTCTTCGGCCCCGCGGTTGAAGACGCCTTTCCACGATTCCAGCGCGGCGAAAATGAAAGGATCGCGCAGCGTGTAGTATTGCTGGATCGGGCGCGGCGTGACTTGCGGATAGATCCGCAGGCCGCGCGCCAAAAGCGGCTTCAGCCGTTCGATCAGATCCTGATGCGCCTTCATGGGCGTGCCGGGGAGATCGAGAATCGCGAGAAACGTGACGGGGCGCTGGCTCTGCTCGGCGAGAAAAACCAGGAGGTCGAAGCCGCTGTCGTTCGCCGCCGAAACCATCGCGCCGTTACTGGCGCGCGGCAGAATCTCGATAATGCCGCGCCCGAGGTCACGCATCACGTGGCACAGCGCCGCGAGCTCCGCGCGACTCGCCATCCGGCTCGCGAGCGGCCGTCCCTGGAAGCCGATATGCTGCGGCGCGAGACTCAGGGAAAAGCCTTGCGCCCCCGCGACCATCGCCTGGCGGAACAGCGCCGCCATCTGGGCGGTCTCCTCGGCGGTCGCGGCGCGCTCGGCCGCTTCGTCGCCGATCACGTAAAAGCGCAACGCCGAGAGCGGCACCAGAAAGCTCGTATTGAGCGCGACCCCGTTGCGCTCGATCGCGCTCATGTACTCCGGAAAGCTCTCCCAATCCCACGCGACGCCGTTCATCAGGACGTCGTGGGGGAGAGCCTCGACGTTGACCAGATCCCAGGCCATCGTCGCATGAGAATTGGGTCTGACCGGCGCGACCCCGACGCCACAATTGCCCATCAGGACGGTGGTGACGCCGTGCCACGAGGAACAGGTCAACAGCCGATCCCACGAGATCTGCGCGTCATAATGGGTATGCAGATCGATAAACCCGGGAGCGAGCGTCAGGCCCCGCGCGTTGATTTCGCGCCGTGCCGCCCCCGTGACGTCGCCGACCGCGGCGATTTTGCCATCCGTTACGCCGACCGCGCCGGAGTAAACGGGCGCACCGGTGCCGTCGCAAATCCGCGCGTCCTTGATCAGGAGATCGTAAGTCATCGCGCAATCCTCCGCCTAATCCGGTAGTCCAGACCTAATCCGGGAATGCAATTGTAACTAAATCGCCGACCAGCTCATGATGCCGGTGCCGGTGAACCAGGCCTGCAAGGGCTCATAGGCGAGCACCTGTGGACGGAGTCGCGACGGCATCGCACCGGCGACCGCGAGCCAGTCGCGGATTTCCTGGCCGCCGTTGCCGGCCACCGCTTCGAGGTCCGCATGACGGGCGTAGCGCGTGGTAATCTCCGCGATTTCGCGCCGCGTCAGACGTTCGAGAAACCAGCGGTCGAATTCGGCATTGATCCGTCCGGTCTCCGGCGGTCCGACCCAATGCGAAAGTCCGCCCGTCCCCAGGAACGCGACCCGCTGATTCCCCGGCCAGCGCTCGACGCAGCCGCCGACAAACGCGCCGACGTCGAAGCAGCGCTGGAGGCTCGGCATCGGCGGCGCGAAGGCGTTCACCACGATCGGGATGATCGGAATGTCCCAGCGCGGGGTCAGATGGACCATCGGGGCCATCTCGGCGTGGTCGAGCGCCAATTCCTCGGAGAAGGCGAAATCGACACCCCGCTCGAGTCCCTCGGTAACGATGAAACGGGCGAGGTCGCTCTGGATCGGGACGGACACTTGCGGGAGGCCGAAATCCGCGACCGCGGGACCGCGGGCCGTTTCGCCGACGCCCACCAGAAAGGCGGGTAGATTATCGTAGAAGCAGCGATCGAAGTGATCGTCGGCGAACGTGATCAGCACGTCGGGACGCGCCGCTTCAAGGATTTGGCGGGCGCGGTCGAAGCCCGCCCGGAGATTGGCGCGCTCGCCGGCACTGAGTCGTTCCCAGTTCTTGGGCGAGACCATGAACGGAACATGCGAGCAGGCTACGCCTGCGACGACCTGAGCCATGGTCAGCCTCCGTTTGGACGATTCCTGGGTTTCATCAGTTCCGCGTAATCCCGCATGCTGCGGCCGGTGGTGCCGTGGGCGAGCAGCAACAGGAGCGGATTGACCCCGCGATCGTAGAGCTCGCGGATTTGCCAGCGCTTGAGCAGTTCATGCTCCGCGCTATCGAGTTCGTAGTCGGCGAGCACGGCGTCGATATTTTCACGAAAACGCCCGGCCAAATCCGGGTCGCGCCGCAAATCGCGCAGCAATTTGTCGACCTGGTAGCGGCTCATCGCGCTATCCTCCCGGAAGACCCGCGTTCATCCATCAGATCAGCTTCGCTGGTTCAGGCGTTGACGGTCTTGCCGACGATCTCCCAATCGACCATCGGGCTCAGCCGCCGCTTGGATACCACGCCACTCGCGATCGCCCCGCTGAACGGACCGAACGTCAGCGCGTGGTCCTGGATATCGAGGACGAGCACGACCTTGCATTCCTCGTTGGAGAACCAGGGTCCCGCCTTGAGCGTCACACCTTGCGGAAAGCCGTTTTTCACCGCGCCGCTGATCAGATCGTAGGCGCGCTTTAATTGGTCCTTGTTCGATACGTTGAAATAAATCTCGTCGAGATAAAGTGGCATGTCCGTCCCTCCGTTGGCTTGATTGCTTCCTTATACACGCAAACTCCCGCGCGCGGTTAGCGCTCGGCGGAGCCCGTCTCAGGCGAACGCCGGCATCACCTCGCGCGCGAACAGTTCGATACTTTGCGGCGAATTGAGATCGCCAAAGATAATGGTGAAGTACTCGATACCCCTTTTCAGCCGGTCGCGCAGTTGTTCGACGACCTGGGGCGGAGTCCCTTTGATCGCCGTGCGCCAGAACGGCAGCCGCTGCGAGATCTTCCAGCGCGTCTCGACCTCGGCGTCGTTCGCGCCAATACAAACCAGCAGCTGTTCTGAAATATTGATCGATTTGATATCGCGCCCGACGGCCGCGCAGTGCCGCTTGAGCGCGTCGAACTTCTGCTCGAAGCTGCGATAGCCGGCGGGACAGTTCCAGCGATCGGCGTACTTCGCAACGATCTTGAGCATCACCTTTTCGCCGCTCCCGCCGATCGTCAGCGGCGGATGGGGCTTCTGCACGGGCTGCGGATTGTTGTAGGCGTCCGCGACTTCGTAATAGCGGCCCTTGAAGCTGGCCTGCTTGGCGCTCAGCATCGCTTTCAGGATTTGCACGCCTTCCTCGAGTTGGCGCAGCCGCGCGCCCATCGAGGGGAACTCGTAGCCGTAGGCCCGATATTCTTCATCCATCCAGCCGGCGCCCAGCCCGATTTCGACGCGGCCATCGCTGATATTGTCGATACTCGCGAGCACCTTCGCGAGCATCCCCGGATTACGAAAGGAGTTGCACAGCACGAGCGAGCCGACCCGCAGCTTTTCGGTGCGCGCGCACAAGGCGCTCATCGCGGTGGTGCATTCGAGCACGTCGGCGTCGGGTACCCCGCGATTCCAGAAATGATCAACCAGCCACATCGAATGATAGCCCAGCCGCTCGATCGTCGTGGCGCGCTCGGCGAGGGCCTTGAAGGAGAGGCCCGCCTGCGGTGAAAAAAGCCCAAACCCGATTTTCTGATCCATATTCTCCAAGGACTCCGTACTTGCGCGTCGATAAAAAGCCTGCGCGGTGGTGCGCGACAACTCTGTTTCGCACGGCGGCGGGCGGCCGGTCAACGCTTGCGCCGCCACGTCAGATGAGTCTACTTCCCGGAGCGATGGTACAAACAACCTTTCCCATCTTCACCCCGCGTGGTCGCGCGATGGGCGGATTCGCGATGCTTCTGATCATGGCGGTGACGATCCATGCCGTTCCCGCCTGGAACGCACCGGCGGCCGCGGCCGAGGACGATTCCGCGCGATTTGCTGGAGTCGGAGTGGCGCGGGACTTTGCGCGCGGTCCGGGCGTGCGCGAGGAGGTCTTCGCGGCACGGCGCGGACCCTCGCCCTTCGACCGTATCGCGGTCCATCGCTATACCCGCTCACCCGCGGACTCCGGTGAAACGCCGGTGGTGCTCTACCTGCCGGGCACCTGGATGAATGGGACGGCCGCCCCAGAGGATCCGCGTTACTCGCTCGCGCTCTTTCTGGCGGCGAGCGGCGTGGACTTCTGGGCGCTGGATTACCGCACCCGGTTCATCCCGCCGGAGACCCCACAACGCGATCTGGTGGAACTCAAGGATTGGACCACGGCGCGGTTCGAATCCGATATCGACACTGCCGTTGCTTTTATCCGGTCTGCCACCGGGCGGCGGCGCGTCTTTCTCGCCGGGTTCAGCCGGGGCGTCGATCTGGCCTATATCTATGCCGCCGAGCATCCCGCGGAGGTCGCGGGACTGCTGATGTTCGACGGCTACGTCGGTCACGGGGCGTCAGGTGCGCCGCCGCCCGGCGAATATGCCGAGGACGTAAGTGGCAAGCATCTGACGTGGGCGAAGCGCGCGGCGTTGCTGCAATTGGTGCTCGCGAATCCGCACGCGCCCGCCCCAATCCCGGGCTATCGTGACGCGGCGGACAATCTCGATCATGTCGTGTACGGGGCGGCGGCCTTCGGCGGCAAAGGTGGACTCGCGAACCCGCTGGGCGGCTTCTCGAGCGCGCCGGTCCTGGCCGCGCTGCTGCTCACGTTCGACCGCTACTATCCGTCGATTCAGGATTACGAGGATCCGCTGGTCCCCGCGCTCAGTGCGGCGTTGGCCAAGTCGGGGATTCCGGTGCTGGCTTTCAGCAGCACGAACATTGCGCCCGACTGGCCGGCCGAGGTCGCCCAATCCGCGTCATCGACCGGCAGTCCGGACGTCACGGTGAAGCGGCTCGACAGCTGGGGTCATCTGGACGTGATCGCCGGAACGTTGGCCCGGCGCCAGGTCTTCATCCCCGCGCTCGCTTGGCTCACGCGGCATCCGAAGTAGGCGGAAAGTCGTGTGACGGGCGATCGCGCGGCCGTTCGCGGCAAAGTATGATCGAGACGAACGCCCACGTGCCGAGGGCGAAGCCCACGACGGCCCAGAACGTCGCGGAACGTCCACGCCGCGCGGCGATCAGCGCGGTGAGCGGTGCGAGTGAAGCGTCGATCGCCAGCGACGTTGCGATCATGTTCGCGGGGTCGCGATGACTCCCCGCCAGGATGAAACCCGAGGTGAGGCCCAGGATGGTGGCGAGCGTCGTCATTGGCGTGATTGCGGGGGCTGCTATAGTTGACCAATGGCACGTCGTGAAGTCGAGGGTTTGATAGCCAAGCTACGCCAGCTGAGCGAAGAGGGCGCGGCGAGTTTTTTCAGTGAAGTGATGGCCAGCGATCGCCTGCGCAAGGGGCTCGGCCGTGCCGGCGAGCGCTTTCTCTCCAATAAGCAAGGCTTCGACCGTAACGTCGAAAGTATCCTTGATTTTGTCAATATTCCGTCCAAGCGCGATGTCCGCGAACTCAAGTCCCGGCTCGATACGTTGAGCACCCAACTGGTGAACCTTAGCATGAAGGTAGACCGCATGCTGGCGGAAAAGGGTTCCAGCGCGGCACCGCCGCGCACCCGCAAGGGCAAGGCGGCGCCTAAGTAGTCCGGCCTCAGCGGCCCGCCAGTTCGCGCAATTTATCCGGGAGTTCGGCCAGGCTCGCGATCTGATGAAAATGCGGGGCGCGTTCCCCGAGCCCGATAAAGTGCGTGCCGGCGGCTTCGGCGGCGATCCGATCAGTTTCACTGTCGCCGACGTAGACGGCGCGATCCGCCCTAACGCCGCTCCGCGTCAGGCATAGCTCGACGATATCGGGCGCGGGCTTGGGCCGCACCGGGTCGCGCGCGCTCGCCACCGCGTCGAAGATTCCCGCGAGGCCAAGAAAGTCGATAATCGCGGGAATCGTCGCTGACCGATTCGTCGCCAACCCCACGCGATAAGTCCGTTTGAGATCGAGCAAGAAGGCGCGTAGCTCGGGATAAGGGCGGAACAGTTCGAAGAAGGGCGTCGAATCCATCGGGCGCGCCGCCTCGCGCATCCGCGCAACGCGGGCCGGGTCGCCCGCGGCGCGCAGCGCAAAGACCTGTGGGGCCGACATGAAGATGCACGCCCGCTCCTCGTCAGGATTCAACGATGGCTCACCAATCATTCTGAAGATTGCGTTGTAGTACGCGATGTTCGATTCCGTCGAATCGAAGAGCACGCCGTCGGCGTCGAAGATTACCAAATCCAGCATTGCGCGTTGATTATTCCGTCTGGCAACGAATAATGAAAGATAAAGAAGGAGACCATCGTCATGAAAGCGATCCAGTTCAAAGAAGTGGGCGGTCCCGAGGTGATGCAAATCGTCGATATCCCCAAGCCGGAAGTGCGGCCCGGGATGGTCCGGGTGCGTAATCACGCGGTGGGAATCAACTTTGCCGACAATTTCTTCCGCCAGGGCAACTACGTGATCAAGCCGAAACTGCCTGATACGCCCGGGATGGAGGGCGCGGGCGTGATCGACGAGGTCGGTCCGGGGGTCGAGGGACTCAAGCCGGGCATGCGCGTCGCCGGGATCGGGCTCAAATGCTACGCCGAGTATGCGCTGTTCCACGCCCGGCAAGTGATTCCGCTCCCCGACGATGTGAGCTTCGCGGAAGGTGCGGCCTTCCCTATCCAGACGCTGACCGCCTGGTTCATGATCCATACCTGCCATCATATGACCCCCGGGCAGACCGTGCTGGTGCATTCGGCGGCTGGCGGTGTCGGTATCGTCGCGATGCAGATCGCGAAAGCGGCGGGCGCGCGGGTTATCGGCACGGTCTCGAGCGACAGCAAGATCGCGATCGCCAGGGAGTATGGCGCCGACGAAGTGATCAATTACGAGACCCACGACCTCGCCGACGAGGCGCTGCGCCTGACCAGCGGCAAGGGTATCGACCTGAACCTCGACGCGGTGGGCAAACCCACCTTCGAGAAGGGGATCAAATGTGCCGCGCCTTTCGGGCACGTTATCCTTTACGGGCGTGCGGGCGGCCCGCCGGACAAGATCGATCCGATGCGCCTGTTCGAAAAGGCCGTGAAGGTCAGCGGGTTCATCCTGTTCACCGCTTCCGGCCAGAGTCATCTGATGAAAGAGGGCACGGAGAGTTGTTTTCGCCTGATGCGGGAGGGCAAGCTCAAGATGCTCGTGGGCAAGAGCTATCCGCTCGAGCAGGCGGCCGAGGCCCATCGTTTCATGCAGTCGCGGCAGTCGGTAGGAAAGTTGGTGCTGACGCCGTGACGATCGGCTAAGCTACACTAGTGGAGCGGATGCGGAGCGAGCTAACGAGTCCGCGAGGTGCGTCGGAATAAGCCAGCGGGGGGAGAGATGGATTTCGCGCGGGTGGCCGCGATGGCCGGTGGACATGCCGAGGCGCGGGCGATTCAGGTCGCGCTGAAACTCGGCCTGTTCGAGGCCTTGCGCGACGCCGATCGCGACGCCGCCGGACTCGCCGCCGCGACCGGTTGCGAACCGCGCGCGACGATGATCCTCGCGAATGCGCTCGTCGCGCTCCAGCTGCTGAGCAAAGCCGAGGAACGGTACTCGTTGGCCGCGGCGGCGCGCAGCTACCTGGTCGAGTCGTCACCGCAATACCTGGGCGGAATGATCCTGTTCGACGCCGGACTATGGGACGCGTGGGGCCGTCTGGAAGAGACGATTCGCTCGGGCAATCCGGCGCGGCTTCCCGACATGTTCCAGACCCGGCCGGAGGAGACGACGCGGTTTATTCGCGCGATGGATAGCCTGGTCCGGGCGCGTGGCGACGCGCGCTGGACGGCTGATCATCTGGACCTCGGCTTCGCCCGTACGATCGTCGATCTGGGCGGCGGTCCGGGGACCTATCTGGTCGAGTTTCTGCGGCGTTGGCCCGCGGCGCGCGGTGCGATCTATGATCTTCGCGCGACCCTGGAAGTCGCCCGCCGGATCCTCGAAGCGCAGGAGCCGTGGGCGATTCCGCGGATCGACCTGCGCGAAGTCGACTACAACCGGAGCGAATTACCCGGACCGGTCGACGTCGTCTTTATGTCGAATATCATCCACAGCGAAGACGAGGCCGCCAACGCCGCGCTGATCGCGAAGTGCTTTCGTGCGCTGACCCCGGACGGGATGGTGATTATCAAAGACCACGTCATGGACGACGCCTTGATCGAGCCCGCGGCCGGCGCGGTCTTCGCGCTCTATCTGCTCCTGACGACACCGGGCCGCGACTACAGCTTTGGCGAGGTGTCGCGATGGTTGCGGGCGGCGGGCTTCAGTGCGATCGCGATCACGACGCTGCCGAGTCCCCCGTTTACCTCTTCAATCGTCACCGCGAGGAAAAGCTGAACACGAATTTTCAGAAGGGACGCGAGCGCCACGTTCCGGCGAGGAGCTCGATCTTGCTCTTAATCACCTTGGGGGCGCTCGCCGTCGGTCTCGCCGGATGCATGACGGCGGCGCTCGAGATAGCTCCGGTCGCACTCAGCGCCGCCGGGGCGGTGGGCGACGGCGTGATGAACATGGCGAGCAACTCGAGCGGCTCGAAGGATCTCCATCCGGGCGAGGATGAAGTCGATCGCCATGAACGTTGCGACAATCTCGCCGAGACCGCCCCCACGGTTATCGAGCTGCGCCGGACCGATGAGGCCGCCGCTCCGCAATGGCGCGAGTTGCAAATCGCCAATGATACGGGAGAGCCGCGCTGGTCGCCGGCCGGCGGAACGGACGGCGGCGGGACCTGGCGGCCGACAGCGAACTTGCTCGCCATGAATTTCGCTCCCCCGCTCGCGCTCCCGTCCGGGGCCAATATCCCCACCTACCTGGGCTACGCGCCGTCCGAGCCGGTAAGTAACTCCGAGCAGGATGAGCTGAGCGGTCTGACCGCCAATTTCGGTGCTCCGATCGGCACCTTCCAATGGAATGGCCGCGTCTACCAGTATTCGACGGCGGCCAAGCTGCCGTGCTTTCCGCCGGCCGTCGCGATGAAATAAGCTCGAAACTTGTTGCGCACGCGCTTAATCTACCGGCGGGTAATGCTTGCGGCGGCGGCGCTGGTGTCGCTCTGCGCGGCCGTGACGCTGGTGGATTTCCTGTGGACGCCCACCGCACCACAGGCCGCCGCCGTCGCGAGCGGCAAGCTCAATCCGGATGCTTGGCCGCACGACGCCTTGACGATCGCGAATCTCGGCCACGCCACCCTGCTGATGGACTATTTTGGGGTGCGCGTGATCAGCGACCCGACACTCTTCAACCGTGTCGGCCTCTCCCTCGGCGGGATCGTCACGATCGGACCTCGCCGGATGGTCGCGCCGCCGCTTGAACCGGCCGCGCTCCAGAATCTCGATGTCATCCTCATCACGCACGCCCACATGGACCATCTCGACCTCCCTTCGCTCGCTGTTTTGCCCAAGACCGCCGTCGTGGTGGCGTGTACCGGTTGTGGCGATTTAATCCGCCCGCTCGGTTTCAAGGATGTGCGCGAGCTCAAATGGGGTGAATCGACCGTGGCCGACGGACTGAGCGTCACCGCGATGGGCGCCCGTCACTGGGGCGAGCGGTGGCCCGAGGGGCGCGACTATGGGTTCAACAGCTACGTGCTGGCCAGAGACGGCCATCGGATGCTGCTCGCGTGCGACAGCGCGATGACCAGCCTGTTCGCGCCGCTCGCGGCGAATCCACCCGAAATAGCGGCTTTCTCGGTCGGCGCCTATGATCCGTGGATTTGGAATCACGCCAATCCTGAGCAAGTCTGGCGGATGTTCACGCAGACGGGCGCGCAATATCTGATTCCGATCCATTGGGGCACGTTCCGTCTGTCGAAGGAACCGCCGGACGAGCCGCTACGCCGTCTGATCGCCGCGGCTGGTCCGAACGCCGGGCGAATCGTGATGCGTCAGATCGGGACGTCCTGGACCTTGCCTGCCGATGCGTCGAAACATGCTGGCGCGGACCCGTTACCAGCCGGTCAGAGGTCGCCGTTCCGAGAAAATCCGTTGACTCAACCTCGCCGTTTCGGTGCCATCTTTAGATGGGCCAAAACGAACTTGGACAAGGTTTTACCCTGAAACGCATCGTCGAACTATCCGCCATGTTGGCGCTCGGATGTGTGCTCATGACGACCTTAAGCCCTGGCGCCTGCGGCGCCGACGACGATTGGGAGGCCGTCAGCGCAAGTACTCCCGCGCAGTCGTCCGCGCCACCGGCGGACCAGGCGGAAACGCAATCAGGCGAAGAGGATGGGGCCGCGCCGGCCGCCGTCAAGACCTTCACCGTTTGCGGTGAAGAGGCGATGGCCCCTGCGCCGCGCGTGAAAGCGATGGTCGATCAGATAAACGATCTCTGGGGGAGCAACTACCCGGTTTATCAGACGGTCGCGCTCGAGCAGCCGCACGCGTCGCCGGGGGGATGTATCTTCTACAACCCGAAAGCGATGGAGGCGATCCTCACCCACCGGTTGATCGTCAATGATCAGGCGATCGCCGATCCGCTGGTCTGGGCGATCTTCGCGCACGAGATGGGCCATCAGGTTCATCGGGATACCGAAAAATCCCGTGAATGGGTACCGAGCCAGACCAAGGAACTCGAGGCCGATCGCTTTTCCGGCTACACCCTCGAAAAATTGCAGATTCCCTCGGTCGACCTCACTCCGTTCTGGAACATGACGGGCGACGAATTCGGCGGTGCGGTGAACGGGAGCAATCAGCACGGACTTAGCTCGCAACGGGTGGCCGCCTTCAAACAGGGCTGGCATCTGGCCGAATGGAACCGTGCGGAGAACTCCCAATCCGTCGCGGACGCCGAGGAAGAGTCAACCGCCCCCGACTCTTCCTCCGCGGCGCCCAAATAACTGGTGAGAGCCGGGTGGCCGGGGCTTCAGGACCGGCTCAGGCCCGGTGGCGTTTCTTCTTCAAGTAGTCGACCAGCATGTATTCGCCCAGATGGTCCGGGCGGGTGTAGAGCGCGCGGCCGCGGTTGATCACGGTCATCTTTTCGACGAAGGCGCGCAGGCTCGGCGAGTCGTCCAGCATAAATGTGTTGATCGTGATCCCGCGCCGGGTGACACGCTCGACTTCCTTGAGCGTCTCCTGCGCGGCCCGCATGCTGATTCCGCCGAACGACAGCGGCCACTCGCAGTAGAGCCGCTTGTTCAGGAAGTAGGCCGTCGGTTGCCCGTCGGTGATCACGATAATGTGCTGATTGCGCGAAGGATGGCGCCCGAGCAGGTCCGCCGCCAGCCGCAGGCCGTCCTGCAGATTGGTGAACGGATCGCCCATGTTCCACGACGCTTCGGGTAATTCCTTGAGCTTGAGCTCGACCGCCCGCGTGAAAAACCCCACGATCGAGAAAAAGTCCCGGGGGAACTTCGTCCGGATCAGCGTCTCCAGCGCCAGCGCGACCTTCTTGGCGGCGGCGAAGCGCCCCTCCCAGCTCATCGACCACGACATGTCGAGGCACAGCACGGTCGACGACGAACTGCCGTAGTCGTTCTCGAAAACCTCGAAGTCGCCCGGATCGAGCTGCAGCGGCACGCCCGGCTTGCGGGTCAGCGCATGCTTGAGGGTGCTGACCAGATTCAGATTGAGCGGGTCGCCGAAGGCGTACGGTTTGACCTCGTCGGGCCGCATCTCGGTGATCCCACGATGGTCGGTCTTGTGCGAACCGGCGCGGTCCTTGAGCAGACCCTGGTAAATGTCGCGGAGCGCGAGTTGTCCGATCCGGCGCACGCCCTTGGGTGAAAGCTGCAGATGGTCACCCTTCTGCGCCACGTAGCCCGATTGCCGCAGCAGCATCATCACCTGCCGGAGATTCTGAAAGTCCTGCAGCGCCTGCTGGCCGAGCATCTCCTGCAGATCTTCGAGCGAAATCGACTCGAAATTCCCCTGCATCAGATCCTGTTCGAGCTGGCGCATCTTTTCCATCTCGCGCATCAGCTCGAGCGCCTCGTCGTAACCGAGGCTCTTCGGCCCGTGAAACATATGGTTGAAGCGATCGCGGAAGTTTTCGAGATCGCGGACGTTGTCGTACTCGGCGAGCAGTTCGTCGAAGGCGGCCTTGGCCTCCGCGTTCTCGAACTCGTAGCTTTCGAGCTTGCGGAGCGCCTCCGACAGGCGGCGCGGCAGACGCTGGAGCTGATGTTCCTTGTCCTCGATACCGGGCTTCTGGCCGCGCGCCGCCTCCAGCGTGGCGTGCTCCTTGGCCAGCAGCTCATTGAGCCGCTTCTCGATATCCGAGAGCGCATTGCGCAGATTGAAATCGCGATAGCGCTCGCGCATCTCCTGACGGAGCTGCTCGAGGAATTCCTCGAGCCCCGTCACCTTCATGCCGTCGAACTCCATCCCCTGCCGCATCATCCAGTCGGCGGCCTGGCGCACGTCGTCCGCGTACGACAGATACTCCGCCAGCTTCTCGAACACTTTGTCGGCGTCGAGCTTGAGAGCCTGGGTTCCGTCCCATTCGGTGTAGCGGGTAATAACCATCGCGCGCACCCTCAGGCGTGATAGGAGAAACGTCCCCCGTGGCGCTCCTTGTTGAGCTTCTGATGGAGATGCAGACCCTCGAAGATGAATTCGCTCGCCGTCGCCATCAGGCCCGGCGACTCGAACGCACCCAGCCGGTCGACCGCGTCGCGCAGGCCCGGCACCTCGCGCAACGCGTCCATATACTCGGCGGCCGGCGACCGGTCGGAAACCTCGACGCCCCAGCCCTGCTCGAAGTAGATGATCACGGACTTCAGTTCTTCGAGCGTGATGTAGCGGTCGAAGACCTTGAGCACGGCGCGATTGACCAGCCGCTCGATCAGATCCTCGTCCTTGCGATCCTCGCCGGCGTATTCGAGTTCGAGCTTGCCGGCGGTCGAGGGATAGAGCGCATGGAGGTCCGAGACGCGCGGCACGATTTCGTTATCGTCGTTGACGATCGCGCGCTTCTCGGCGTTGGAGATGATGGTCTCGAAATTATTGATCGTCACGCGCACCGAGACGCCCGAGGATTGATTGATCTCGTTGGAGGCGCGCGCTTCGAAGGTTATCTGCGCGAGAATCTCCTTCATGAACTGCGGGACCCGGAGCGGCGCCTCGGAGCGCAGCGGATAGCCGCACTCCTGCTCCATGATCGCGATTTCGTGTTCGATCGTCTTCGGGTAGTGCGTGCGAATCTGGATATCGAAGCGATCCTTGAGCGGCGTGACGATCCGGCCGCGCGAAGTGTAGTCCTCGGGATTGGCGCTCGCGATGAAGATCACGTCCACCGGCAGCCGGATTTTGTAACCCTTGATCTGCACGTCCTTTTCTTCCATCAGATTGAACAGCCCCACCTGCACTTTCTCGGTCAGATCAGGCAGCTCATTGATCGCGAAGAGGCCGCGATTCACCCGCGGTATAAGTCCGTAATGAATCGTCTCCTGATCGGCCAGGTAGCGTCCCTCAGCCACCTTGATCGGATCGATCTCGCCAATCAGGTCCGCCACCGAGACGTCCGGCGTGGCGAGCTTTTCCGCATAGCGCTGCTCCCGTCCGATCCAGACGATCGGCGCCGCCGCGCCGCGATCGGCGATCAGCTTGCGGCATCGCGCACAGATCGGATTGGACGGATCGTCGTTGAGCTCGCAGCCCTCGAGCGCCGGGACATACTCGTCGAGCAGCCCGACCAGCGCACGGATCACCCGTGACTTCGCCTGGCCGCGCTCGCCGAGCAGGATCATATGATGGCCCGCGAGGACCGCATTCTCGATCTCGGGCAGAACGGTCTCGTCGTAGCCGACGATTCCCGGCAGCACCTTTTCCTTGTTGCGCAACAACCTGAGCAGGTTGTTGCGCATCTCGATCCGCACGGGAACCGTCCGGTAACCGGCCCGTTCCATCTCCCCGATCGTCCGACACTTCAAAATATCTTGATTCATAACGCGATGCCGCGGCGGGTCTCCACCTTCAGGATAGGGCAGTCTCGATCGCTTTGAAATGCGGTGCAAGCAGATCAAAACTTTGCGCCAGATGCTGTGAAAGTACGCGGGTCGACGAAATCACCGGCATGAAATTCGTATCGCCCTCCCAACGTGGCACCAGATGCCAATGCATATGATCGGGGATACCGGCGCCCGCCACCTTGCCGAGATTGGCGCCCAGATTCAAGCCGGCCGGCCGCAAGAGCCGGCGCAACTGCGTCACGGCGTGGATAATCAGATCGTCGAGCGCGCTCCGCTCGGCGCGCGTCAGTAGTTCGGGTGACGCGACGTGCCGGCGCGGCGCGACCATCAGATGGCCGTTGTTGTAAGGGTAGCGATTGAGCATCACGAGAGCGAGCGGCGTCTCGTGCAGAATCAGGCGCCGCTCGCGCGCCGCGGCGGAAAGCCGCTTGAAGCAGAAAATGCAGGCGGTCGAACGCGGACGGCTCGCGGCCACATACGCGTGCCGCCACGGCGCCCATAAACGGAGCGGGGTGCCCCGCTCCTCACCTGGACTGGTCGGGCGCGTCCGCCGCGGCACCGTTGACCTCGAGCTGCAGTTCCTTGCCGGCGCGGAAAAAGGGGATTCGCTTGGCCGCGACGGTCACGCTGGCTCCCGTCCTGGGATTACGCCCCTGGCGGGCGGCGCGCCGCTTGACGCCGAAGCTGCCGAACCCGCGCAACTCGATCCGTTCGCCGCGCGCCAGCACTTCGGTCATGGCCTCGAACAGCGTATTGACCATCAGCGCGGACTCGTGATGCGCCAAGCCAGGCCGCCGCACCAGCAGTTCCTCGATGATCTCGCGCTTGGTCATGCGCCCCGCGCTGGCTTTGGTGGCGCCCGCTGGCTGCCGCGCTCAGCGGCTGCGCCGCGCGCGGCCGCCGTCCTCGCCGCGATCGAGCCGGAGCTCTTCGTTGAGGATATCTTCCATCGAAAAGCGCTGGGCGTCCCGCTCGCGCTTGAGATACGCCTGCATCTCCTCACGCTCCATATGCTGGCTCATCGCCTTGACCGAAAGTCCGATTCGCCGCTCGCGCGTGTCGACCTGCACCACCAGGCATTCGACTTCGTCGCCAACCTTGAACAGCGACGACGGCTTGTCGACCCGCTCGTTGGAGAGCTGCGAAATATGGACGAGCCCCTCGATCCCCTCTTCGAGCTCGACGAAGACGCCGAAATCAGCCACCGAGCTGACCTTGCCCTTGACCACCGTGTTCATCGGGTAGCGCTGCGCCACACTGTCCCACGGGTCCGGGGTGAGCTGTTTGATGCCGAGGCTGACCCGCTCGTGCTCGACTTCGATCCCCAGCACGACGGCCTGTACTTCGTCGCCCTTTTTGTAGATCTCCGAGGGATGGCGCACCTTCTTGGTCCACGACAGGTCCGAGATATGCGCGAGGCCGTCGATGCCCGGCTCGATCTCGACGAAGACGCCGAAGTCGGTGATCGATTTCACCTTGCCGCTGATCGTGCTGCCGATCGGATGGCGTGAGGCAAGCTCCTGCCAGGGGTTGGGCTCGGTCTGCTTGAGCCCCAGCGAAATCCGCCGGTTGCCCTCGTCGACCCCGAGCACCTGCACCTCGACCCGGTCGCCCACGTTCACCACCTTCGAGGGATGGACCGCGCGCTTGCTCCAGGTCATCTCGGAAACGTGAATCAGACCCTCGATACCCTTTTCCAGTTCGACGAACGCGCCGTAGTCCGTAACGCTGACGACCTTGCCATGCAGGCGCGCGCCGACCGGAAAAGTTTCCGCCGCGTGGGTCCACGGATCGGGCATGATCTGTTTCATGCCGAGCGAGACCCGCTCGCGCTGCGGATCGTACTTGAGCACGACGACCTTGATCTTGTCGCCGGCCTTGACCACTTCCGACGGATGCTGCAAGCGGCCCCACGCCATGTCGGTGATATGGAGCAGCCCGTCGATTCCGCCGAGATCGACGAAGGCGCCGTAGTCGGTGATGTTCTTGACGGTGCCTTCGAGAATCACGCCCTCTTCGAGCACCTTGAGCGTTTCGTCCTTGAGGGAGGCGCGCTCCCGCTCGATCACGCTGCGGCGCGAGACCACGACGTTGCCGCGTGCGCGATTGAATTTGAGGATTTGAAAACGTCCGCGCTGATTGACATAACGGTCAAGGTTACGCGCCGGCCGTGTATCAACGTGGGAGCCGGGCAGGAAGGCGGGCACGCCGATATCGACCTGCAAGCCGCCTTTCACCTTGCCGAGGATTACGCCTTCGACCGGCGTCTCGCTTTGGAACGCATGCTCGAGTTCACGCCAGACCTTGAACTTCTCGGCCTTCTGATGCGACAGCATCACCGTGCCGTTCTCGGTCTCGGTGCCTTCGAAATAGACGTCGATCTCGTCGCCCTCCTTCACCATGACGTTGCCTTCATGATCAAGGAGCTCGGCGATTGGCACCTGGCCCTCGCACTTGTAGTTGATATCAACGATTGCGCTATCGCGGGTGACCAGCAGTACGGTGCCCACGAGCACGTCGCCCGGCTTGGGCGCGCGCAGGGTCTGTTCCATCAGCGACTCGAAGTCATTCGATCCTCCGTCCGCTCTTTGCGAAAACTCTTTCTCCATTTAGTGAAACCTTTTACCGGGCCGCAAACTACTGCGATCCATACAAGGGTGGATGCGCGGTTTCAAGCCCTAATTAATCCGTGATTTACTCTGAACGTGCGCTTTCATCTGTTGCACGACTTCGTCGGCGGTGAGCGCGCTCGCGTCGACGATAATCGCGTCGTCGGCCGGCCGCAGCGGCGCGAGTTCGCGCGCCTGGTCGCGCTGGTCGCGCTCGCGCAACTGCGCGAGCACCTGGTCGGCCGTAATCGCCGAGCCCTGGCTGGCGAGTTCGGCATAACGGCGCGCGGCGCGCACCGCCACGTCGGCGGTCAGAAAGAACTTGTATTCGGCATCGGGGAAAATCACCGTGCCGATATCGCGCCCCTCCATCACCACGCCGCCGTCCTTCCCCGCCGCCCGTTGCAGCTCGCCCATCCGGGCGCGCACCACGCCGAGCGCCGACAGCCGCGACGCGAGATCGCTGATCGCGGGTGCGGTAATTGCGCCGCTGATATCGCGGCCGTCGAGCAGGACGTGCTCGCCGTCAAACTTGATCGAAATCGAATTCAGGATTTCTCCGAGCTGCCGCTCGACCTCTGGGCCGCTCAGCTGGTCGTTAGTATAGCGCGTATGCGCAGCGAGTGCGACAGCACGATACATCGCGCCGGTATTGATATGGCTGAAGCCGAGCGCCCGCGCGAGCGCGCGCGCGACCGTCGACTTGCCGGCGCCGACCGGGCCGTCGATCGCGATCACCGGACGGCTGCGCGCGGTCATTTCAGCCGCTCGCGCATCGCGCGGCCGCGCTCGAACAACGCGACCAGCCGCGCGGCGTCGCCCGCTTCGACCGCGCGCGAAAAGTCCGCGAAAGCGTCGGCGTAAAGCCGGAGTGCGGCGACGATCGCCTCGCGATTCGTCAGGCAGATATCGCGCCACATCTCGGCCGACGACGCCGCTATCCGGGTCGTGTCGCGCAGTCCCCCCGCGCCAAAACCCGCCGCCCATCGGCCGTCCACCAGCTCGTCGGCGAGCGCCACCGCGAGCGCGCTCGCCGCAATCTGCGGCAGATGGCTCGCGCGCGCGAGAATCGCGTCGTGCGCCGCGGGTGTCATCCGTTCGACGTTCGCGCCGGTTGCGCGCCAGAGCGTCTCGAGCTTTGCGATCGCCTCGGGCGTGCTGCGCGCCGAAGGGGTCACGATCACCCGCCGATCGCGATAGAGTTCCTCGTCGGCCGCCACCGCGCCCGTGATCTCCTTGCCGGCCACCGGATGCACCCCGACGAAGGCCATCCGCGGACCGAGCAGCGGTTCGAGTTCGCGCACCACCCAGCCCTTGACGCTGCCGACATCGGTGATCACGGCGTCGTCCGGCAGATACGGGACCATCGCGGCGAGCGTCGCCGGGAAGGTCATCACGGGCGTCGCGAGCATCACGAGGTCGGCGCCGCGCGCGGCTTCGGCGGGATCGCGCGTCGCGCTGTCGATCAGGCCGCGGCGCAGCGCGACGTCGAGGTTGCCCTGCGTGCGCCCGAGCCCGACGATCCGTTCGACCAGGCCGAGCTTGCGCGCGGTCAGCGCGAGCGAGCCGCCGATCAGGCCGACGCCGCAGATGGTAAGCTGGCGAAAAAGTCGAGGCACCGGGTTAACCTGTAATCCGTGATGCGCCGAAGCGCGGGGGGAATCAAGCGCTGGCGCCGCCGAGCACCGCTTCGAGCGCCGCGATCAGCCGCTGGTTTTCGGTCTCCAGGCCGACGCTGATCCGCACATGACGCGGCAATCCGTAGCCGCCCACCGGCCGCACGATCACGCCGCGGCGCAGCAGCTTATCGTAGATCGCGCGGCCGTCGCCGACGTCGGCCAGCAGGAAATTCGCCTGACTCGGCACGTACGCGATCCCGAGCCGCTGGAACTCGCGCTCCAGATACGCCATCCCGGCGGCGTTGACTTCGAGTGTGCGGCGAACATGTTCCGCGTCGTCCATGGCGGCCAGCGCCCCGACCTGGGCGAGCGAGGTCACGTTGAAGGGCTGCCGCACCTTATGCAGCAGCGCGACCATCGCGGGACTCGATACCGCGTAGCCGACCCGCAGTCCCGCCAGGCCGTAAATTTTCGAGAAGGTGCGCAGCGTGACAATCATCCGCTGGCCGTCGTGATAGGCGAGCGAATCGGGATAGTCCGGGTCGCGAACGAACTCGAAGTAGGCCTCGTCCGCCACGATCACCACATGCGCGGGGACGCGCGTCAGAAAGCGCTCCCACTCGGCGCGCCGGAAGATCGAGCCGGTCGGATTGTTCGGATTATCGAGAAACACGAGCCGCGTCGCCGGGTCGATCGCGTCGGCGATCCCGTCGAGATCGAACCGGTAGCCGGGGAGCATCGGCACGACTTTCGACGATCCACCAGCGGCCGCGGCGGCGAGCGGATAGATCGCGAAGCCATGCTGGGTGAAGACGACGTTGAGGCCCGGCCGGATGAACAGGAAGGCCAGCAGGTTCAGCACCTCGACCGAGCCCGACGCCATGAAGATCTGGTTGGCGGCGATCTTGTGATGGGCCGCGAGTTTCTGGGTGAGCGCCCAGCTCGCGCCGTCCGGGTAGCGGTTGAGTTCGCCGGCGGCGGCCCTGACCGCGGCGGCCGCCATCGGCGAGGGGCCGAGCGGATTCTCGTTGGACGCGAGCTTGATCGGCTCGCCAATCCCGAGTTCGCGCTGAAGCTCCTCGACCGGCTTGCCCGGCTCGTACGGCGTGAGCGCGGCGACCGACGGAAAGACCAGGTCTTCGGGTTTCATCGCAAATTGGGCGGGCGCCCGGCAGGGGGGTGAAAAATGCTTTTCACCCCTCTGCCGCCCTCTCTGTAATCTCCCCCCGAGGGGGGAGAACTGAAGGAAAGCAGCCAGTTTTCACGCAGGGTGTTGAGAACCCGGGACCGATTTAATTCCATCATGTTCCTTGTTCAACACCCCGCTACGCGCCGGCGAGCCGGGCCTCAGGATACGATCCCAGCACCTTCAAAAAAAGGGCTCGCCGCTCCAGCGCCTTGAGCGCGCGCTTAAACCCGGCATCCTCGCGATAGCCCTCCAGGTCGACGAAGAACAGGTAGGCCCACGGCCGCTGGCGCTGCGGGCGCGACTGGATCATCGTCATGTTGATCTTTTCGCGGGCGAACAGGCTCAGGGCGCCGTGCAGGACGCCGGCGCGTTCCGGCAGCGCGAACAGCAGGCTCGTTTTGTCCCGGCCCGAGCGTCCCGACGGCGCGCGTCCGAGCACCAGAAAGCGGGTGACGTTGTGCGCCACATCCTGAATATTCTCGGCGATAATTTTGAGCCCGTAGGCGGGCGCCGCCGCGACGGAGCAGATCGCGGCCGCATCCGGGTCGTCAGCCGCGCGCTGGGCGGCCAGCGTGTTCGACGCCACCGCTTCGAGGTCGCTACGCGGATAGTTGGCCGCGAGGTAATTGCGGCATTGGCCGAGCGATTGCTGATGCGTCAGGATGCGCTTGATCCGCGCCGGGTCACCGTCCCGCGACATCAGGGCATGGCGAATCGGCAGGAGGACCTCGCCGGTGATCACCGCCGGCGTATCGATCAGCAGGTCGAGCGTCAGGCCGACGGAGCCCTCGGTGGAATTCTCGACCGGGACCACGCCGTAGTGCGCGCGCTCGGCCTCGACCGCCTGGAAGACGGCCGCGATCGAGGGCTCGGGCGCAAACGTCGCGCTGGCGCCGAAACGGCCGCGTGCCGCTTCATGACTGTAGGTATGCTCGGGGCCGAGATAGGCGATCCGGATCGTCTGCTCGAGCGCCGTGCAGGCCGAGATGATCTCGCCAAAGATGCGCTCCAGATGGGCGTTGGTGAGCGGTCCCGGGTTATGGCTGGTGACCCGCTCCAGCACTTCGCGCTCGCGCGCCGGCTGATGGATCGGGGCGCCGTCGGCGTGCTTGAGATGGCCGATCGCCTGGGCGATTTGCGCACGTTCGGAGAGCAGATCGACCAGGGTCAGGTTGATCTGATCGATTCGTTTGCGCAGCTCGGCGAGATTGCCGCTGGCCGGCGCGGATTTTTTCGCTCGCGGTGAAGCCATCGAGCAGGCATTGCTAACGGAATCAGCCGGGGTTTTCAATCTGGATCAACGGTGGGTGTGGGCTAATCCTCCCTGTCTGGTGCTGTCATTCCCGCGCGTCTGTTTTGTCTGGCGCGCGAGGAATCCCGGATTCGGGATCCTTCGCGCGACTTTCGGCAATTGTACGCAGCTCGGAGACTCGCCTGCTCGCTCTGCCATTTATTTTTTTCAACTTAGGAGACACAGCACTGGTACTGGCTATATTGACTGTTACTGGGTAGGTCGTGCGATGAGCCATCCGCCATTTCCCATAATTTTTCGTCGCCACGACTTCCTATCTGTCAATTGGACAACCTTGCCTCCTTCACCCAATCGGGGAAGGCTGTTCTTATCATAGAGAGCAACGCGATAACCTGCTGTCTCAAGAGCCTTCTGCATGGACATTTCGAAGGGTGCGTCGTCCTCAATGGGCGTGAAACCCTCGTACGGGCCATCATACGCGAGAAACCTTCCGTTCCACTCGACGCCGATCCAGCCTTTGGAAACTCTTTCGGCAATGGCAGATTCTCGCTTGAGTCCCTTTAATGTTTCTGACAGTTTGGCTAGTTCGGAGGCATCGACTAAGGAGATGCCAGTCTGTTTGGCAATAGAATCGAAAAGAATCGTTAGATCGTCAGGGTGATCCCCGTTTATTGCCTGTAGTTCAGATAGTGGAGGACGCAGCCCGCCTTTTCGCACGTCGCCAAGACAGAGCGGGATTACTCTACGTTTGCTGAACCAAAACGTACCACACTCGAACCAAACCCAAGGTCGCTGTAAACCCCGAGGTGAGGCGACAAAGACCAATAGATTGGATTCTTGCAGTGCTCGCTGGATTTCCGGGGACCACTTGCTGCCGGGTGGCAGATCGGTCGGGTCGCTGGAGCAGAACGTTTTGACGCCCGGCATTCGTCGCTCAATTTCTTTCTTTAGCAATAGGGCGATTTGCACGTCCGACGCCGCGTGACTGAGAAAAACAGCGGTTTTTGTACGTTCGTCGACGTCGGGCGGCCGCAGCGAATAAGCGAACGAGTCAATTTTGGCCAAGATTCCTTCACGCGCTCCCATGGTCCGACCGTGGAAGCTATCAAGGACCGCTGCGTGGGCCCCAATGTTGCCGCCTGAAGTCATGCGCGCGCTATTCAGGGTGCCTTCCGCGTCGGTTATGCAATAGCGTGAGAATAACTCGTCAAACTCCCTCTTTAATTCTGAAGCAAGATCGGGAGAGTATTGGATCCCCGTTTCAACCAAAGTTCCTCGCAAAACCTCCCAAAGCCGGTCGGCGCTGGCTTGAACCTCCTGGGCACAGCCGTCTCCTACGGCTTCCAACATGGCCCCGGAATGAGCGAGCCCTTTGATAGCGAGTTCGCTTTGAACCCTTTGAATGAAGGAGATAAATCTTTGACGACGCGCAAGGTACTCGCTGTCGATTAACCTCTGAGCAATGTCGATTACTTTCGGGTCAAGCATAGACTCGCTCGGTCACGAACGCCGCACCCATGGCGGCCAGTTTGCGTTCGCGTTGGCGGCGCAACTCCCGTGGACCGAGCCGCGCGAGCCGACTCAGATGGCGGGTCAGGGCGGCGCCCACTGTCGCGATCGCCTGCGCGGGTTCGCGATGGGCTCCGCCGGGCGGCTCCGGCACGATCTCGTCGATGATCTTCAACCGCAACAGGTCCTCGGCCGACAGTTTCAGGGCCGCGGCGGCGTCGGCGACCTTTTCGGGTCCGGCGTCGCGCCACAGAATAGCGGCGCATCCTTCCGGCGTGATTACCGAGTAACAGGCATTCTCCTGCATCAGGATGACGTTGGCGACCCCCAGCGCGAGCGCACCGCCCGAGCCGCCCTCGCCAATCACGCACGCGATGATCGGCGTCTCCAGCCGCGCCATCAGTTCAAGATTGGCCGCGATCGCCTCCGCCTGCCCGCGCTCCTCCGCGCCGACCCCCGGCTCCGCCCCCTGCGTATCGATAAAGGTAATCAGCGGGAGCCGGAACCGATGGGCCAGCTCATAGAGGCGCGCCGCCTTGCGATAGCCCTCCGGATGGGGCTTGCCGAAGTTGCGCTTGAGCCGTTCGGCGGTCGAGCGGCCGCGCTGATGGCCCACGACGACGACCGCGCGCCGGTCCAGATAGCCCATCCCGGCGACGATCGCCTGATCGTCGGCGAACCGGCGGTCACCATGCAGTTCGATAAAATCGGTGATGAGGCCGTCGATATAGTCCTGGGTCTGTGGCCGACGCGGATCGCGTGCGAGCCGTACCCGCTCGATCGCGGGAAGCGACTCGTCCACTGGCGGCTTGACCACTTCGCCCTTCGCTGGCGGCGCTTTGCGGCGTGTGCCCGATCCACTCGATGCGCCCGTTGCGGTGGATACCATGCGATGAGCGTCAGCCATCGGAGTCCTTTTGCTGGGCGAAAAAATCGCGAAATAGTTTGAGTGCGGGTTCGCGCGCGGTGCGCGCGTCCAGCCACACGATCGTCGGATCGGCGCGAAACCAGGTGAGCTGGCGCTTGGCCAGTTGCCGGCTCGCACGCTGCTCGTTGGCGATCGCGGTTGCGAGGTCCGTCGCTCCCCGGAGATGCGCCGCGAGTTCGCGGTAGCCGATCGTGCCGAGTCGCGCATCACCCGTCTGATGGCCGTCCGCAAGCAGGCCGCGGACTTCGTTGAGCAACCCCGCTTCGACCATTGCGGCGAAGCGCCGATCGATCGCTGCGTAGAGGAGCTCGCGCGGCATCGTCACTCCCACCGTCAAACTCGTATAGGGCGGCGTCGCGAAGCGATGGCGCTCGTGATGGACGCTGAGCGGGGTCCCGGTAAGGCGGAAGACTTCGAGTGCGCGCACGACGCGTTGCAGGTCGTTGGGGCTGATGCGCGCCGCCGCCGCGGGGTCGACCGCCGCCAGCTTGACATGCAGGGCCGGTGTCCCGTGCCGGCGGGCGAAGGCGGTCAACTCCGCCCGGATTGCCGGCGCGGCGGGGGGTCCGGCGAAGATCCCGTCGCGCAGGACACGCAGGTAGAGTCCGCTGCCGCCGACTACCAGCACGGGCCGTCCGCGGGTGGTTACTTCCGCGATCGCCGCTTTAGCGAGTCCCGCGAACTCGGCGACGTCGAGCGGGTTATCCGGCGTGCGGATATCGATCAGATGATGCGGAACGCGACCCTGCTCGACGGCGGTCGGCTTGGCCGTGCCGAGGTCCATCCCGCGGTAGACCTGACGCGAGTCGGCGTTGACGATCTCCGCGCCCAGCCGTTCGGCGACGGCGAGCGCGAGCGCGGTCTTGCCGGCGCCAGTGGGACCGACAATAAAACCGACGCGTGCGCCCGGCCCTGCACTGGCGTCAGTCACAGGTGCGATGGCCGTGGTTGGTAAGTTCATCGGCGGAACATCCGCTCGATCGCGCCGCGCCGAAACTCGATATGGACCGGGCGGCCGTGCGGGCAGTTGGTCTTGAACTCGGTGCTATCGAGTTCGGTCAGCAGCTCGCTGATTTCGGGCGGCCGCAGTACCCGGCCGGCCCGGACCGAACCGTGACAGGCGAGCGACTTGAGGCAATCGTCGAAGGCGCCCTCGCCCCGCAGGCCAAAACCCTGCTCGCCCATTGTGTCGATCATGTCGGCCAACAGCCGGGCCCCGCCCTCACTACCGAAGACCGCCGGCGCGCCCTTGAGCAGGAGCGCGGCGGATCCGAACAGCTCGACCTCGAAGCCCATCGCGCGCAATTCCGGCAGCGCCGCCGCCACCTGGCCCGCCCGCGCCGGATTCAGTTCGACCGTGACGGGGGTGAGCATCGGCTGGACGCGAATCTGGCCCGCGCGCAGTTCGGCGCGCAACTTCTCGAAGGTGACCCGTTCGTGGGCGGCGTGCTGATCGATCAGGATAAGGCCGTCGTCACCCTCGAGGGCGATAAAGCCGGCGAAGATCTGCCCGATTACGCGCAGGGCAGCATAGCGCGGTATCGCCGCGCTATGCGGTCCTGCCGCCGACGATGCGGGCTGGGAGGGGGGCTGGGGCTGGGCTAT
>JBKQPD010000255.1:0-3469 GCA_052145175.1 Binataceae bacterium (SeqCode)
GGCCGGGATGCCGAATCCGCGCCTGCTGGAAGGGATGGTGCTGGCGTTCGAGCCGATGGTGTATCAGGGGACGCCGCATCTGGAGATTCTGGACGACGGCTGGACGGCGGTTACCGCTGATCGTAAACTGTCGGCCCACTTCGAACATTCGATCGCGATTACGGCCGCGGGGCCCGAGATTCTCAGCGAGTTGGACTCGCGAGTTGAAGCTGCGAGCTGAAGTCGAGTTGAATTAATGTCCAAGGGCGACGCAATCGAAGTGAGCGGAACGGTGCTCGAGGCTTTGCCGAACGCGATGTTCCGGGTGTCGCTCGAAAACGGACATCGCGTGCTCGCGCATATCTCGGGCAAGATGCGCATGCATTACATCAAGATTCTGCCGGGCGACAAGGTGACGGTCGAACTCTCACCATACGATCTGACGCGCGGCCGAATCACGTACCGGATGCGTTAAGGCGGCGCGGTTACCGGGCAGTGCCGCTGACAGGGAATGCTGAACAGGGAATGAAATGAAAGTCCGCGCTTCAGTAAAGAAGATTTGCAAGAACTGCAAAGTGGTCCGCCGGCAGGGCGTGATTCGCATTCTATGCGCGAATCCGCGCCACAAGCAGCGGCAGGGTTAAGAGGGAGAAACGCGCATGGCACGTGTCGCGGGAGTTGAACTGCCACGTAACAAGCGGATGGAAATCGCGCTCACGTATGTGTACGGGATCGGCCGCGCGGCCGCGCTCAAAATTCTGGCCAAGGCCAACGTCGAGCCGAGCCGCGACAGCGACGAGCTGACCGCCGAAGAGCAGGTGCGGATTCGTAACGTGCTCGACGCGGACTACAAGGTCGAAGGCGATTTGCGCCGCGAGGTGCAGCAATCGATCAAACGGCTGATGGACCTGGGGAGTTATCGGGGCGTCCGTCATCGCCGGGGACTGCCCGTGCGCGGCCAGCGGACCCATACCAACGCGCGAACGCGCAAAGGACCCCGCAAGCTCGTCGCGGGCAAGAAGCAGGCGCCACCCAAATAAGTGCGCCGGAGCGAGACCAATTGTGAAGGCTGGAAACTGAATGGCTGACGAAACTAAAGAGACCCGCGCGGCGCAGCAGCCGCGCGCAGCGGAGACGCCGGCGGCGCCGGGTGCGGCGGCCGGCGCGGCGGCGCCCGCAGCGGCCGGCGCGGCGGCGGCTCCGGCCGCACCGCGGCGACGGCGTACACGGCGCAGTGTGCCCGAAGGGATCGCCCATGTGCACGCGACCTTCAATAATACGATCGTCACGATAACCGATCCGCAGGGCTTGGTGGTCGGCTGGTCGAGCGCCGGCGCGGTCGGTTTCAAGG
Source organism: Binataceae bacterium (SeqCode) (assembly GCA_052145175.1). Classification (GTDB taxonomy): domain Bacteria; phylum Desulfobacterota; class Binatia; order Binatales; family Binataceae; genus JAJPHI01. The sequence goes on from JBKQPD010000255.1 coordinate 1,331, forward strand.
GGTCGCGCAAGGGCACGCCGTTCGCGGCCCAGATGGCGGCGGAGGCGGCGGCCCGCAAGGTGTCGGAATACGGGATGCGCGCGGTCATCGTTTATGTGAAGGGTCCCGGCGGCGGCCGTGAATCGGCCGTGCGCGCCTTGCAGGCGACGGGACTCAACGTGGTGTCAATCAAGGATGTAACGCCGATTCCGCACAACGGCTGCCGGCCGCCCAAGCGGCGGCGGGTCTGAGCCGGTCAGGGAGCAGAGAGCAAGGTGGCGAGAAATCTCGGTCCGGTATGCCGGCTGTGCCGGCGCGAGGGGCTGAAGCTCTTCCTCAAGGGCGAACGTTGCTATTCGGATAAATGCGCGATTGAACGGCGCAATTATCCGCCGGGCGCGCACGGCCAGGCGCGCACCCGTTTTTCGGAGTTTGCCATCCGGCTGCGCGAAAAGCAGAAGGTCAAGCGTATCTATGGCCTGCTCGAACGGCAGTTTTCGCATTACTTCGAGCTCGCCGAGCGGATGCCGGGGATTACCGGTGAGAACCTGCTGGTGCTGCTCGAGCGGCGGCTCGACCAGGTGGTCTACCGGCTGGGCTTCTCGAGCTCGCTGGCGCAGGCGCGCCAACTGGTGCGTCACGGCCATGTCGAGGTTGACGGCAAGGCGGTCACGATTCCGTCGTTTCTGCTGGAAGTGAATCAGTCGGTCAGTATCCCCGAGAAGAGCCGGCAGAAGAAGGTCGTGGTCGAAGCGGTCGAGTTGGCGCAGCGGCGCGGCGTGCCGCCCTGGATGATTCTCGAGCGCGAGCAATTCCGCGGCGCGCTCAAGGCGCTGCCGGCGCGCGCTGATCTGACCATGCCGATCAGCGAGAAGCTGATCGTCGAACATTACTCACGTTAAGAGACTCGCGGCGAACTAAATTAAAAGCTGTGGCGGTAAAGATATAGAACTATGCAAAATGATTGGCGTGACCTGATCAAGCCCAAGGTAGTCGAATTCGACGAAAAGGAACTGACCCCGATGTATGGGCGGTTCTTTGCCGAACCGCTCGAACGCGGCTATGGGATTACGATCGGCAACGCTATGCGTCGAATTCTCTTGGCGTCGTTGCCGGGCTTCGCGATCACCGCCGTGCGTATCAAGGGCGTACTGCACGAATTCTCAACCATTCCAGGGGTCAAAGAGGATGTCACCGATATCATCCTCAACCTCAAGGAAGTCCGTCTCAGGCTCCACGAAGGCGAGGAGCTGACCGCGACGCTGAAGGCCAAGGGCGAGGCGGTAATCACCGCGCGCGATATCACGGGCGGCCCGAGTCTCGAGGTGCTGACGCCCAACCAGCATGTCGCGACCCTGGACAAGGGCGCCGAACTCGACATGGAACTGGTGATCAAGCGCGGCCGCGGCTACGTGCCGGGCGAGCGGATCGAAGAGGAAGAAGAGCCGATCGGGACGATTCGCCTTGACGCGATCTATGCGCCGGTCAAGCGCGCCAACTTCGTCGTCACCAATGCGCGCGTCGGCCAGCGCACCGATTACGATCGGCTGGCGCTCGAAATCTGGACCGACGGCTCGCTCTCGCCGCGCGACGCGCTGACCTATGCGGCGCGGGTGATGCGCGATCAGATGTCGATATTTGCCGGCGTCGAGGAAGAGGAAGAGGGGCTGCCGATGCCCGGGGTCGAGCATGCCGAGGCGCGTCCGGCCTTCAACGAGTATCTGTATCGGCCGGTCGAGGGCCTGCCGATTTCGGTCCGCGCCTTCAACGGCCTGCAAAACGCGGATATCAAGTATATCGGCGAGCTGGTGCAGCGGACCGAGCAGGACATGCTCAAGATCAAGAATTTCGGCCGCAAGTCGCTGACCGAAATCAAAGAGGTCCTGGCCGATATGGGGCTGTCGCTGGGGATGCGGCTGGAAAATCTGCCGTCGCGCAGCGAACTCGACCGCCTGCGCGAGGAGCAGGAAAGACGCGAGTCGGCTTGACCGCCGGACCGGGAGAATAGCATCACATGCGCCACCTCAATCAAGGCCGCAAACTTAATCGCACCGGCTCGCATCGCAGGGCCTTGTTTCGTAACCTCGTCCTGAGCCTGATCCGCCATGGCCGCATTACGACCACCGACGCCAAGGCCAAGGAGCTGCGGCGCTTCGCCGA
>JBKQPD010000256.1:0-7878 GCA_052145175.1 Binataceae bacterium (SeqCode)
AAGCCGATACTCCGAAGGCCCATCAAGCGCTGCATCTTTTCTCGGTCCGTCGGCGGCAAGCTCCCGGGGCGCGAGCTGACAGCCCACGCCATTGGCCTCGAGAGCCAAGCGGATCGCCTCCGCGGCCGTCTGGTCCTGGACCGCGTAGCTGATCAAGACGTCGTGAGACATGGCGGCTCATTCCTTTCGGCCTTGGGGAGCGGCTGCGCTTCGACCGGGTTTCTGAGCCGGTGGGTCGCCCTCAGATCAAATGTTTCCGGAGGTAGGTCGCGTACAATTGACAGCGAGGGCGGGCGTCGGTGGGCGAGTCGCCCGCTAGCACCCCCGCGGCGCGGAGGCGGTAGAAGCTGCGCGGCGTGAGGTGGGGCCGGCCCTCGAGCACCCCCCGGATGGCCTCGGGCAGCTCCTGGTCCTCCGCCTGCAGGAAAATCCGCCGGAGGTGGTCACCGAAAGGCCATTCGTCGCGCGCGGCTTGGGCCTGGAACGACGCCAGGTCGAGGTTGTTCTCGGCCAGCTCGAACAGGCCGCGGTTGGTCAGGTAGGGATGACCGCCGACGAGGTCGTAGAAAGCCTTTTGCTCCTTGTCGTTGTGCAGGGGGTGGTCATACCGTCGGTTGAGCTCGGCGACCTGCTCGGGCGTGAAGTCCTCCAGAGTGATCTTCGTACCCACGTTGAACGGCGACTGGTCCAGATCGGGGATGAACGGGTGGGCCTCAGTCGCGTAGGCGATGATCAGGGTCAAACGCCCCCAGAGGCCGGCGTGCTTGCCCAGGCCCGCCCGCTGGTTGTGCCAGGTCCGGAATAGGCCGAAGACCTCGCTACGGAAGGGGCAGGAAAACAACCGGTCAACCTCGTCCAGGGCCCAGATGACCGGCGTCTCCTCCTTCTCCAGGACCTCGGTCCGTAGGTAGCGCTCGAAGTTGAAATTTGGGGCGCGGTCCCGCTTCCAGACACTCGTGGGCGAGACTTCCGAGTCGAGTTCCTCGGCCAGCCCCTGCCCCAGGGCCTCGTAGAAGGCATCCAGCGACTCGAGTTCCGACCGATTCAGCCCCTGGAAATCGGTGAAGGCGAACCGCGCCCCGACCTTGCGGGCATGCTGCCCACCGCGGGCCAGCAGCGAGGTCTTGCCGGCCTGGCGGGAGCCACTCAAAAGGATGAGGCTGTCGCGGCGGTCGATGGCCGCATGGAAGGTCCGGTCCATCGACCGCTCCAGGTAGAAATTCGAGTCCAGGGGCAGGCCGCCGAATGGGGTTCGGCGGGGTGGTTTGATCTCCGGGGGTCTGTCTTTGTCGAGGGCGGCCAGCAACTCCTGAAGCAGGCGGTTGTCGTCCTGCGGCCCGCGCCACAGGAAATACTGCAGCCGGTCGAGGATGACCGCCAGTTCCGGAGGGAGCGGGTCCTCGAACGCCACACGCACGGGGAGAATGCGGGGCAGCCCATTGTGCTGCTGGGCCTCCTCGTGGGCGATCTGAAGCTCCTGGGCCAGCATCTCGCTCTGCACCGACCGGGCCGACAGCAGCGGGATCACCCAGTCGGCGCTGCGGACCTTCTCGGGGATCTCCTTGCCCCACTCGACACCGATGCGGAGATGGCGGTCGACGAAGACCTGGTGCCCCCGGCCAGCCAGCTCGGCCTCGATCCGGTGCAGGAGCGATTCGTCGAGCTCCACGTTGTGACGATAGAGAATCGCGACCGCCAGGGGCTTCGTCACGTTGAGCGCCACCCTCGCGGTGACAGGAGTATAATCGGTGGTATCGTCCGGGGTAAAGGTGACCGAGAGGACCTGATTCGCGCCAGGATCGAGCACCGTCCCCACGGCAGGGGTGTAGAGGAATTGCCCGGGAACCGACGCAGTGGCATTTAGCTGCGTAGCGCTCAAGGCGGTGCCGTAGACGATGTCGGCCGGAGTAGCCCAGGAGAGCGTCGGAGCGGCCTTCCCGACAGCGATGGTGGTGGTCCGGGTAACCACGATGTAATGAACGATATCGCTCGGAGTGAAAGTGGTTGACAGATGGTTTACACCCGCGTGGAGCACCGTCCCTGCGGCGGGAGTGTAGGCGAAAGTGCCCTGGATATCGGCCGCGGCATTAAGCTGGGTGCTATCCAAGGCCGTTACCCCTGGACGAAGTTTTACCGGATTGTGCCTCGCCAGTGCGCCCGCTGCGCTCTGCATACTGCCCCTCGGCAGAGCTTATGTTGAAGAGGAAAGGTTCACTTCGAGTTACCTCCGGGCACATCGGAGTGAACTCAAACCGTTCCAGGGAGCAGGCCGTGATGAACCCCCGAGAAATATGGACTGCGTCAGTCTGACGATCGTAATGAAATTGGAGCGGAACTTTTGCCTCCCTCCAATTTGATACGATTTCGAAAATCTCAGCTTGGGAACACGTATAATCTAAGCCCCCAACACGTGCGACGGACCCGTTGGATTAGATGTTCTCGATCAACCCGCATGCCGTCCAGCCGCCATCGACGGGAAGGTTTATCCTCCTTGCCGCCCGTCATGATTGCGGGGATTTCGTTGCACTCCGCGACCCACTCACCATCTGGGTAGCGCTTAATAGCGAACGTGAGTTCGCGGCCTCCGAGAAACCGCTGGAGTCTCGCTTTTGCTTCTTTGAGTTGCATACTATATATACCTATATTTCACCTGCATTATTACGCCTGCTCTGGCGGTTAGCCGCAATATAGCAGACTACGGTGTATAGCGCCATCGATCCATGCACGGTCTTCGCCAATGCGTCGGTAGCTGTCGGTAAGGATATGGCCTGACACCGCTGGCTTGTTGATCCGGCTGCCAAACGTTCTGCGCGCCTCTTATAGGATGCACACGATAAGCGCGGCCGTAGGTCGCGCAGTGGGGGCGGGAAGCCGCTTGCGGCCTCCCGCCCGCCTGCTGGGAGGCCACAGAAGCTCGCGGACTAATTAGCCGTGAAAGTAGGGGTTTGCATCACGCCCCTGTTCCAAGATAACGTTCGCGACCGCGCGCAAGAACCTGGGAGGAAAATTGCGATGAAGACGTGTGCAGTATTGTCGGTTATGCTGGCGGCGAGCTTGGCTGCCGGCCCGAAAGCGATGGCCGGGGGGCAAGACAGAATCCCCCTTCCCGTCGGGCAATTTTCGGTGACACTGCAAGGGTATGCAGCGAGTTGCGCAACTTCGGGCGGCGTCCCGGAACCCTGTAATGCCAGCGGCGTGGTGGCCATCCCGCTAAGTGTGTTGGATTACGGAACGCTGACCCGGGATGGGGCGGGGAACGCTTGCAGCGCCCACATCGCGGTTCTCGCCACCTTCCCGGTGGGTGCTGCGCCGGCACAGGTCATCAAGGATTATACGTCGATCACAGTGACCAACTATGATCCGGCGACCGGCACCGGCGACGAGTCTTGGATCAGCTACGTGGGAGGCGCATGCAACGGCGCAATTTTCAATTGGGCCGGTGCGACCAAAATTACGAGCGGCACCTTCCACTTCGTCGTAACCGATAACGGGAACAGGATCGATTCCCTTTTCACGTCGGTTGTCGGTGCTCAGGGCGGCCCGTTACCGTTTGTTGGCGGCGTCTCCGGAACGACGACCGAGCTGAGACAAATCACGCCGGAGCACTGATTCGGTTTCCGGACAATAGTTTGAAATCCAACTGCACTGGATTGGGGTAATTTTCGAGACACGGCCCAGGGGGCCGCTCCTCACGATGACATGCGGTTGTAGTCTCGGTTTCCATACGAGAACTGAAGTAAGTGAGGGCTAGTAAGCTCGACCGTCCTTTGCCGCTCGGCACTAAATCTAAGTGTGCGCTTGCGCGCCGTCGCTGCGGCGACGGCGCGCCTCTTACAAGATGCATGCGATAAGCGCGACCGTAGGTCGCGCAGCGGGGGCGGGAAGCCGCTTGCGGCCTCCCGCCCGCTGTCGGGAGGCCACAGAAGCTCGCGGACTAGTATTCCTCCGCGAACATGACGGTGAGCACGCGCCGGGTCAGAGCGGGGTCTGACGGGTCGCGAGAGCCGTTATCGAGGAGCAGATCGTAGTAATCAATCTTCCAGAAGATCGTCTGGCCGCTGTGCTCGAACGAGCCGAAGTCGTGCTCGCCGTGCGGGTCGTTATCCTCGGTGAAGTCGTCGAACGTCCGCACGCGATCGCGGATGGCCGCCTGCTCGTTCGGGTGCAGGGCGGCGACGCCGCGCGTGAGGTACACATCCCCGTTGAAGGGGCACCACCGCACCGCGTCGTTGAGCGCACGGATGCGTGCGGTTGTAAACTCGGTATCCATACGAGAGTTGAAGTGAGAGCTGATAAGGGGCCGCGCTTAGTCGCGGCAAATGTCGCAATCGGGCGAGCAGGCGTAGCTCGCGATTTCAATCCAGCTGAGCTCGCCGGTATCGACACGAAGATGGAGATACCCTCCTTCCTCCCTCGCGTCGAGCTCGTCCTGGTGGTCAAGACAGAGGTAGAACGTATGCGGCAACGTCGTGCCCGGGAGGCTCGGGCAATGCCCTCGGGTCGCGTCAATCCAGAACGTCGCCTCGGCGTCGCATCCTCGAACCATGCAGTGCTTCGCGACGTGCTCGGTCGCACGCGCCTGCGGTATGTCGGTATCCATAGAGAGCGAATGTTAGGGCTGATAAACTCGACCGTCCGCGGCCTGTCTCCGCGAACGCCTCGCGGGGGCGGGCGTATAAGGCGCGCGGTCAAGGGCTTGTCCCTTGACGGCGTGCCGCGCCCGCTACAATGCGAGAGGCGTGCGGGGACAGGATGTCCAATGCGGCAGGCGGTAGCGCAGGGGAGACTTCGATTTGAGTCGGCGCATGAAAACGACCTGCCGTCTGGCAGGTCGGGAAGTGGTGCGCCGCACCGCTTGTATTTGAAAACCAAAGACCCCTAACGGGGTCTGTCAGCGGTCTTTGGTTTTCCGATTATAGCACCCCAAATCCGCCGACGCTCCCCGGCGGATTTGGGGTTCCTCGGCGTCTACTGCGATCGGCACACTGATCGTCGGCGGCTGAAGCGGGCAATGCAGAGAGCTGGAGCGACGAGCGGTCATGGGGCAAGCCTTACAAGCGGTGGCTGCGGAGTGCGAGCGCTCTGCGGCCATATCGCCTCGTCGCTCCTGCTCCCCTTCGAAGAGCGCAGGTCGCCTACGGGTCGGCGCAGGAAGTAGGGGAGACCGAGCGGCTGCAAGCCGCCTTCGATTGCGCCGCCTCCTTGATGGAGGCGATGCGGCGGCTCCATCAATGCCATTGGAGCCGCGGCGGCGGGTCCCGCTTTTCGGCGAGCTTCCTCGGCCGCGCGAAGTTCGCGTGCGTGTTCCGGATCACGGCCGGAAGGCGACCTGTCCCGAGTATCGCCATTGCAACCTCCATCGGTCGCGCGATGGTCGGTTGGCCGTCGCGAAGCGTGCGGACGTAGGCTTGTCCGCGCGAGAGAGAGGCCAGCTCGGACTCTGGCGCGTCGAGCGCTCGGGCGAGGCGAGGCGCATCTTCAGCGCCGACGCGGAACGATACGAGCGTGCCGCAATTGCCTAACACTGCCTCATGCAAACCGCGCTCTGAAATCTGTGCAATGAATTGGTGCGCGAGCACGATCGAAAGGTGCCACTTGCGCGCCTCGCTCAGAACCTTCGCGAACGCGAGCGAGGCGAAGTTCTGGAACTCGTCGATATAGAGCGTGTAGTGGGGGCGGTCTCGCTCGGCGACTTCAGCGCGAGCTTCGGCCGCCTGGGCGAATGAGGAAACGAGGAGCGCGCCAAGCAAGCGCGCCGGTTCGTCGCCCATGCCGGAGAGATCGCACACCATGACGGTGCCACGATCAATGATCCGGCGGATATCGATTGTCGACGTCGACTGCCCGAGGACAAGGCGAAGCGGGAGTGCGTCGGCGAGCGCGGCAACCTTGTTTTGGAGCGATCCGATTTCCTGGGCCTGCTGACGCGCGTCTTTGGCCTCGAACTCGAGCCAGGTCTGTTGGGTCTCAAAGTCCCGACACTTCTTCAAGAGACTGCGACGGTAGGTGGAATCGGAAAGGACGCGGCGGATATCGAGAAGCGTCGTCCCGTGGTTATCAAGCAAGAGCCGAACGGAGGCACGCAGGTAATAGATGAGCCGTGGCGTCTGCTCGCCAAGGCCCCAAATGTCGGAAAAGACCGAGACGATGTTCGCCGTAACCTTCCAGCGCTCGTCCGGCGGCACGTTGTGAAGGGGATTGAGGCCAACGACATGCGAGAGGGAAGCCGGCCGCCAGTAGATGTGGGGCTGGGGGGAATGGTCAGCGATCCGCTTCGCGGAATCGCCGTGCTTGTCGATGTAGCAGAAGCCGCGCCGCTCGGTGAGGTCGTCGGCCATCAGGCTCTCAAGCCACGTCGTCTTTCCAGAGCCCGTCCCGCCTATCGCATACGCATGTTGAAGCCAGTCCCTGTCAGCAACCGTGACGGGTTCGCCGTTCGCCATTCTGTAGCCGAGAATTCGCATACGTGTTCATGAGCGGCACCTAGCTCGCCTGTCCTTACGTGCGCTTAGTACGAGGTGCAGAGATACGAGGTGCCGCTCCTAAGCGCGTGTGGGTGAAGGGAGTCACCCATTGTATCGTGAGGTCGAGTGGGTCGACCAGAGTGTCACTCGGGGATAGGTGGTGTTGACCGGATCGGCACTCGCGATCGGGGCTCTCAGGCAGAGCGGGAGTCGTGGGATCGGTGGAGGGTGGAGCTGTTCCCCCTCGGTGGGGAATAGGGAACTGTCCGCCGAACTGTCCGTCGTCGCCAGAGGCGCGACTATTTTTGTTCTCTGGCGTCGTACGTCCATTAGGACGGAGTCGCACGTCCGTAAGGACGGAATGGACGCTAGAGAGCCAAGAGGATCGGACACCCCGATTTTTATAGAAGGGGTGGTTCGTATCCGATGGCTCTCTGGAGTCCCCGAGCGAGTGTGCTTGTCACCTCGCATTGTCAGCCCTTGCTTGCATAAGGAATAAATCAACCCAGAGAACAAAAATAGTCGCGCTTTGCGGCGATCGGACATGTGAGGCGGAAGTGTAGGAAATCCGCCACGTTTCCGGGGCGGCGTTGCCCTTACGAGTTGCGCTTACAGTAGAGGTATATGTAAGCGCAATTGTAGCGGTACCCGTATGGGTAGGGGAAGGTCATAAGGGGCATCGAAAAAGATACCGCTTGCTTCTGCGGCGGCAGGGGAATAGCGTATCCGGGTGCGGTGGTGTGGACCCAGTTCTACAGCAAAGTGCGTAAAGAGAAGCTTGAGGTCCGATCCGACGCAGCCCCGACCAGCGCGATTGGCCGGGGCTTTTTATTGGCCCGGCGATCGTTCTTAGGTCGCCGGTGCGCGTTCAAACGATGGTCGCCGCCGTGCAAGCGCTCTCTGGTGGCGCGGGGTCGAACGTCTTTTTGTTCGCCGCGGCCGAGGCTCTCGAAGAGCGCAGCCCGCTCGATCTTGAATGGAGGTCGGGGAAAGGAGAGCGAGTGCGGTTGGTTTGATTGAGATTGGCGGCCGAAAACGCGGCTCCTTGAGCGCAGTGCTTGTCAGGGGAGCTGATCGGACGCGCGACTAGGATAGCAGCACGCCCAAATTGGGCGAACGAAGCCAACGCGACAAACATTCTCCGCAGTCGCGAAGTTTTGACATAAATCAATGCGGAGTTTTAGCGCGTAGCTATTGTATCAAGGTCGACATGTGTCGAACCGAGTTCCGGCCAATCGGATATGGGCGTTTGGGAGGTTAAACTGATCTTCTACACCTCGAATCGCGAAGGCATTGATTAGATATGCGAATCGGCGCTGGAAAAGCGCGTTGGCACTACATTTCGGTTGATGGAGTGGGATCAGGCGTCGGCGAGTTGGCGCACGGTGGGCGGCAGGGCGACGCCGGCGGCGCG
>JBKQPD010000257.1:0-7390 GCA_052145175.1 Binataceae bacterium (SeqCode)
ACCGTCGGCGAATTGGTCGAGAGGTCGGCATAGATTGTCCCCGCGCGCATCCCGTGGATGATCCCGTTTTCGCCGCCGATCGCGACGGCCTCGACCTCCTTGGGACCCGGCAGCGAGGTGAGCACCAACTCGGCGTCATGCGCCGCGTCAGCCGGCGTAGCGGCCCATTTTGCTCCGCCGGCGATATGGGCGTCGGCCATGTTGCGGCGGATATCGTGAACAGTGAGCTGATGGCCGGCCTTGATCAGATTGAGCGCCATCGGGCCGCCCATCTTACCCAAGCCGATAAATCCAATTCGCATGCGAGAGCCCCCTTGCGGCAAGCGCGTCAGATGCTCGTAAAGCATTGATGACCGCACCGGCGCAAGCGCTCACCCTCCTGACCGGGCGGTCGGGAGTTGACAACGGGGCCGCCATATATAACGTTAGCGAACAGTATCGCGGCCTTATCCAGAGCGGCGGAGGGACTGGCCCGAAGATGCCGCAGCAACCGGCCCGTTGGGGTGCAGGTGCTAAATCCCGCGGGGCTTTGAACTCGGAGCCCTGGAAGATAAGGCGAGGAACCCTCGTCTTGTCGCATCCAGATGAGGGTTTTGCGTTTTTTGGCCCACCGTTGAAGGATATCGTCGCGAGCCATGCGATGAGCGATACGCGCAACAGACCCGTGCTTATAGTTGGCGTTGGCGGACTTGGTGTGCCGGCGGCGCTGGCGCTCGTGCGTGGTGGAATTGCGGAATTGGCGCTGATCGATCCCGATCCGGTCGAATTGTCGAACCTCCCGCGCCAGGTGATTTACGGCGAGGACGATTGCGACGCGCTCAAAGTGGCGGCGGCGGCCCGTCGTATCCGCGAAATCGCGCCCGCTATCCGGCTGACGACCTATGCATCCGCTCTCGCTTCGACGAACGGGGCGGAGCTGATTGCACGCAGCGCCTTCGTGATCGATGCGACGGACGATCCGGCGACCAAGTTTCTGATCAACGATTTGTGTGTGGCTAGCTCGACGCCGTTCGTTTATGGGGGTGTGGTCGGGATGACCGGGCAGGCGATGACGGTGATCCCGCGGCGGACCGCGTGTCTCCGTTGCCTGTTCGAGGAGCCGCCCGACGAGGACGAAGTCGCGAGCTGCCGCGAGGCGGGGATTATCGGCCCGGTCGCTGGTGCGATCGGTGAGGCGCAGGCCACGGACGCGCTGCGCTGGTTACGTGGCGTGACGCCCGCGCTCGCGGGCACGATGCTGACCTACGACGGAAAACTGGGGCGCGTGCGACTGACGGAAATAGCCGCGCGCTCCGGATGCGTATGCGGAGCGGCGGCGGACGCGGCGGCCGCTTCATTATCAGTGAGGACTTCATGAGCTACATCACCAACCTCAAGTGCCGTGAATGCGGCCAGGAATATCCGATCAGCCCTTTGCACGTTTGTGAGATGTGCTTCGGGCCGCTCGAGGTGACCTACGACTACGCGCGGATCAAGGCTGCCCTTTCGCGCTCCGTAATCGAAAAACGGCCGCCCAATCTGTGGCGCTATCGTGAGCTGCTGCCGGTCGAGGGCGAGCCCACGATCGGTCCCAACTCGGGCTTCACGCCCCTGGTCAAGGCCGAGCGCCTGGGCGCGGAGCTCGGACTGAAGCGGCTGTATATCAAGGACGACACGGTCAACCATCCGACGCTTTCCTATAAGGACCGGGTGGTCTCGGTCGCGATCAGCAAGGCCCGCGAGTTCGGCTTCAAGACGGTTTCCTGCGCCTCGACCGGCAACCTGGCGACGGCGGTGGCGGCGCATGCCGCGCGCGCCGGGCTGAACTGCGTGATTTTCATGCCGGAAGGGGTCGAGTCGGGCAAGATTGTCGGCTCGACAATTTATGGCGCGCAGGTCATCACGATTCGCGGCAACTACGACGACGTCAACCGGCTGTGCAGCGAAATCGCGGACAAGTACGGCTGGGCCTTCGTCAATATCAACCTGCGCCCGTACTACACCGAGGGGGCGAAAACTTTCGGGTTCGAGGTCGCCGAGCAGCTGGGCTGGCGCCTGCCGAACCATATCGTGATTCCGACCGCGGGCGGCACGATCCTGCCGAAAGTCGCCAAGGCGTTCAAGGAATTCAAGGAAGTCGGGCTGATTCGCGACGGCGAATGCAAGGTGCACAGCGCGCAGGCCGCGGGCTCGGCCCCGGTGATCCATGCGCTGCATAAGGGCACCGACCTGATCACGCCGGTCAAGCCCGACACGATCGCGAAATCGATCGCGATCGGTAATCCGGCCGACGGCTACTATGTGCTGAAGGCGGTGCGGGAATCCGGCGGTTGGGGTGATATGGCGAGCGACCCCGAGATTATCGACGCGGTCAAATTGCTGGCGCGGACCGAGGGCATTTTCGCCGAGCCGGCCGGCGGCACAACGCTCGCGGTCACGATCAAGCTGATCGCCCAAAAGCGGATCCATGCCGACGAAAGCGTGGTAGTCTCGATTACCGGCAATGGTTACAAAACGCTCGAAGCCGTGGCCAAGGCGCTCCCCGAGCCGTATGTGATCGATGCGCGGCTCAAGGAATTCGACGCGCTGTTCGAACGGCTCAACGGCACGGCGCGGCCCCTGGTGGCGGGCGCAGCGTGAGCCTTCGCTGGTGCGCCGCGACTGGTCAACGATTGAGGAGGTTCAAGTCATAACGATGGCAATAAAGGTCCGAGTGCCAACTCCGTTGCGCCGTTTCACGGCGGGGGTCGACGAGGTTACCGCGAGTGGTGATTCCGTCAAGGCGATCATTGCTGATCTGGAACGGCGTCATCCGGGGATAGGCGAGCGGTTGCTGGACGAAAAGGGCGAGTTGCGCCGCTTCGTGAACGTCTACCTGAATGGTGACGACATCCGCTTCCTGAGCCAACTCGATTCAAAGGTCAAAGATGGCGACGACATCTCGATCGTCCCCGCCATCGCCGGCGGACGCTAATCGCACGATCGTGCCGGTGGCACGCGCGCGCAGCGTGCTCGAGCTGATCGGCAACACCCCGCTGCTCGAAATCGGGCGGCTGACGGCGGGGTTGCTGCGTCCGGGCGTGCGCATCTTCGCCAAGCTCGAGGGCTTCAATCCCGGCGGCTCGGTCAAGGATCGCGCGGCGCGCAAGATGGTCGAGGTCGGTCTCGCGCGCGGCGATCTGCGCCCTGGCAAGGTGATCCTCGACTCGACCTCGGGCAACACCGGCATCGCGCTCGCGATGGTCGGCGCGGCGCTCGGTTACCCGGTGGAACTCGTGATGGCGTCGAATGTCAGCCGCGAGCGCAAGAAGATTATCGAGGCGTTCGGCGCGACGCCGATCTATTCGGATCCGCTCGAAGGCTCCGACGGCGCGATCGTGCTTTGCCGCAAGATTCTTGAGGAAAATCCGGAGCGTTACTTCAAGCCCGATCAATACAACAACGAAGCGAATCCGCTCGCCCATTTCGAGACCACCGGCCCCGAAATCTGGCGTCAGACCGCGGGCGCCGTCACGCATTTTGTCGCGGGGATGGGCACCAGCGGAACCGTGATGGGGACGGGCCGTTACCTCAAATCCCGGAATCCGGCGGTCAAGGTAATCGCGGTGGAACCGGACGATCCGATGCATGGGCTGGAGGGTCTCAAGCACATGGCGTCGTCGATCGTGCCCGGTATCTACCATGAGGGCGAACTGGACGACAAAATCGGTATCAGTACCGAAGATGCCTACGAGATGGTTTACGGCCTCGGCCAGATTGAAGGGCTCCTCGTGGGGCAATCGTCGGGCGCGGCGATGGTCGCGGCGCTCAAGGTCGCCCGCGGTTTGCGCGAAGGCTATGTGGTCACGGTATTTTCCGATTTCGGCGACAAATATCTGTCGACCAATCTATGGATCGGATGGCAGCAATGGCGCCGCGAGCGGCTGGAGCAGCTGGTGAGCAAATGGAACGAATCCGCGAGCGCTACTACCTGAGTTATCCGCGCGCTCTGATCAAAGAGCCGATTCTCTACCACCTCGTCAAGAAATTTGACCTGGTGTTCAATATCCGTGGCGCCAGCGTCTCCGAAGAGATGGGGCTGGTCGCGGTCGAGTTCGAAGGGCAGCGCGAACAGATCGAGCGCGCCCTCGTCTGGCTGCGCCAGACGGGCGTGACCGTCGAGCCTATCGAAAAGAACGTTATCGAGTAGGGCTGCGGTGCGGCGGGCAGCATGGCCCTGACTGACAAGCAAATCGAGCGGTACAGCCGCCAGATCCTCGTCGCCGGTGGCGTCGCGCAGGAGCGGTTGCTGGCGGCGCGAATCACGATCAGCGGTACCGCCTCCGCCGTCGAGCCCGCGTTGCGCTATCTGGTCGGCGCGGGCGTAGGCCGTATCGGACTTCATCTCATTGGCGAGGATAGCGCCGCTCGCGACCAACTGGTCGCGACAGCGCGGGCGCTCGATGCCAGCGTCGCGATAGAAGATAAAGAGCCTGGCGCCGTCGCGCCAGATCTGCGGCTGATGATCATCGGCAACGCGGACGTGCTCGCGGCGCTCCGATCACAGCGCGCGGAAACGTGGAACGCGCCGTTGGTCGCGATCCGGCTCGATCCACCTGCGAGGATATTGGTGATGCCAGAGGCTGGATGCTCCTCCCCGATGCTCGAAGCGGAGCTGCTCGCCCCGTGGTCGCCATCCGCGCCGCGCGATTCAATGGTTGACGAGGCGGGTTTCGTCACGATGGTGGCAGTAACCGAGGTCCTCAAGCTGCTGATGCAGGACATGCGGGGCGCGGAGACCATCATGGTCGAGTTCGCGGGCTATCAGACGCGCACGCGCAGACTTGTATACGGCGACCAACCAGGCCGTTGAGCAAGTCAGCCAAAGCTCCGTTCAACGACCTTGCGACCGCGCGGGTCTGGCTTTTCGATTTCGATAATACGCTTGTCGCGTTGGAGCCCGAGGTGGACTGGGCCGCGAGTCGTGTCGACCTCGAGCGGTATTTGCGGCAGGCGGGGGTTGACGACGCGATCTTCGCCGAAGTCCCGAAAGGTAACCTGCCGCTCTATGAGAAGCTGCGCGGGCGCCTGATGGAGCACGCCGGGAGTGGCGCTGAGGGCGTCTTCCGTGCCCCCCGGGATACCGTCAATCCGGCAAAGCTACTCGCGGGCGCGTCGGCGCTGATCGAAGCCTACGAAATCCGCGGCGCCGCGCGCGCGCAGCCCCTGCGGGGCGCGCGCGGTCTGTTGCGCGCCGTCAAGGTGAACTCCCGATCGCTCGGCATCGTAACCTCCAACTCGTCACGCACAGTGCGGAACTGGCTTGAATGGCACGGATCAACCGCGATGGTCGATTTCATCGTCGGGCGAGACACGCTGCTCCCCCTCAAACCGGCGCCGGATATGGTCGTCAGGGCCCTGGCGCTCTGCGCGACCATTGCTGCGGAAGCGGTGTTCGTGGGCGATTCGGAGGCGGACGCCGGCGCGGCGCGGGCCGCTGGGGTCGCTTTCTATGGTATCGCGACGACGGCCGAGCGGCGAGAGCGGCTTGGCCGGGACGGCGCACGGGAGATCTTCGGGACGCCCGCGGAACTGGCGGAGCGGCTCGCTTCCAGGAAGCCATAGCGCCCGCTCGAGAGCCCCTTTGCGCGAGGCGCCCGAGGGTTGCGGGCTGGCGTGACGCGCCGCATCTGTCGTACACTCTCTATCGAATTAATCGAATATATTGTCTTGTCCGATATGCGCCCGATCTCTAGGATTAAAGATGCTGATAGAGGATTCTTTATTCTATCTTGATCAGTCTTGAGTCGCGCAGGTATATAACTTATCTTACTCAGCAAGTAATCTATTAGGACGTCATCAGTGCTTCACCTCGATTCTGGCATCGTCATACTGTTTCTCATCGCGCTGCCCGCCGCCACGGTCAACGGAGCTTTGGGGTATGGGTTCTCTTCGCTGACCGTGCCGGTGGCGCTGCTGTTTTTCTCCAACAAAATCCTGAGTCCTGCGCTGGTGTTGATCGAACTCGCGGTCAACGCCTGGATCATGATTCTGAATCGCCGCAGTCTGGCCGCCGTGCGCTGGCGGGCACTCCCGATTCTGGTGGGGCTGGTGCCTGGCGTTCTGCTCGGGAGTTACATGTTGACCCACGTCAATGCGGGTTGGCTCAAGCTGTGCACGTACGTTGTTTTGCTTCCGCTGATTCTCCTGCAGGCGGCGGGCTACCGGCGCCATATCGACGCGGAGCATCTGGCCGGCTATCCGCTGGGTCTCGGGGTCGGCACGCTGTACGCCACAACGACGATTTCCGGCCCCCCGCTGGCCCTGATGTTCAACAATCAGGGCATGCATAAAGAGGAATTTCGCGCGGCGCTGGGGACGGTGCGCGTGGCGGAGACGACCTTCACCGCGATCGTCTACGCGATGCTGGGCCTCTACAGCACCAAGAGTATGGAGCTGATTGCCCCGGTCGCGCCGGCCGTCCTGATTGGATTGCCACTCGGCACGCTCCTGATGAAGTATGTGCCGGCCGAAACGTTCCGCCGGGTCTGCATGAGCTTTGACGCCTGGATCATCGGTTTCGGACTCTCGCGGACGATCATCGATTTGAAGCTCCTGACCTCCACGCATGCGTATGCGGTGTGGGCGGCTGTCATAATCTTCGACGTGTACCTGCTCTATCAGTATTTCGTGGCGGGGCGGTGCCGCGCGCGGGCGAAGTCGTCGCCCTCCTACATGGGGCTGGGAGAGAAAGAGGGAGTGGCTTGAGCCCGTGCTTCTTCGAACATCCTCGATTGATAACGGCTAGCTTGATCACGATCCCTCTCTGTATGATGGCCGGAGAAAGCAGGAACGCGCATCGCGTCAAGTTCAAGATCGTTTCGAATTCTTTACAATTTCGTAAATAAATCCACCAAACGGGGGTCTTTCTTCAAAAGGACGATGAGCGAAGGTTTTACTTTGTGGTTCACTGGTCTCTCCGGATCAGGAAAGTCGACGCTGGCGAATCTGATTGCCGACGAGTTGCGTAGCCGTGGCCATCGCGTCGAAGTGCTCGACGGCGATGAAGTGCGGACCAACCTGTCAAAGGGCCTGGGCTTCTCGAAAGAGGATCGCGACACCAACATCCGGCGGATTGGCTACGTCTGCAAGTTGCTCGCGCGCAACGGTGTAATCGCGATTTCCGCGGCAATTTCACCGTACCGCGACGTGCGCGATGAAGTGCGCAAAATGCATGATCGCTTCTTCGAGGTTTTCGTCGAGTGCCCACTCGACACGCTCGTCGAGCGTGACGTCAAGGGGCTCTATAAGAAAGCGATCGCGGGCGAGATCAAGAACTTCACCGGGGTCTCGGATCCTTACGAGGCGCCGCTCAACGCCGAGCTGATAGTCAATTCGAGCATTGAATCGCGCGAGGAGAGTCTCGCGAACC
>JBKQPD010000258.1:0-3170 GCA_052145175.1 Binataceae bacterium (SeqCode)
TCGCATTCGCGATCCACATAATCGCGAGCCCACGGGCTGACTTCACCGGCTATGTCTACGCCATAGGTTTCGCGAAATTCAGCGCGCAAGCTGGTGGGAATGAGATTCAACGGCGATTCGCGCAACGGTGAACCCTTGATCGCATAAAGAGCGCCTTGATCCGTGCGGCTGTACTCTTCGAGCCCGCGCTTCAGTAGGATCGCGAGCGTCGACTTGCCGCCCGACGGAGGTCCGAGCAACAGCAACAGGCGGCGGCCCACGTCGGAACCCGCGGCCGCCGCCTTGAAGTAGTCTACGACGCGGCCGAGCGGCTCATCGACCCCGAATAGCTCACGCTTGAACAGTTCCCTGGCCTTTTGAACATCGCTGCCCTGCACGTCGCGTCCGTACCAAAGCAGCATATCCCAAATATACTCGTGACTCGTACGAACCAGTGAGGTCGGATTTACCGGGAGGATCCGCGTTAAGAAATCACCGAGAGACCCTTCCCACCGCTGTGCGCGATGTTGCTTGCTGAAGTCAGTCAACGAATTGAGGAAATCCAAGGATTTGGATTCTGATCCAAGCTCTGATGTTCCCATCGTCGAACCTCCACTCGGGAATTGGACTGGGCACTATCGTCGACGCGCAGCTGTCTCCAAAAGAGCTTGAGCGGAGCGCGACTCATTCGACACTCTCACTAACCTTGTATATCAGATCGGCCACGGCTTCAAATTATTCAATGCCTCAACCGAAAAAAAAAGTGTGACGAGGGACATAGGCTGGAAAAGATTCGTGCGCGCATTGCAGCCGCTGGCGTGATGCCGCTCGCATTGGTCGACCGCTGTTCGGATGCGCCGACGCGGGGCCGGATCAATCATTGCGACAGAGTGGCGCGGTGCAATCTTGCCGATGACGTGCTTCGGCATCATGTCGAGCGGAACCATGAATGCTATCATCGGCCTTGCAATGAGTAGAAAAGATGAAGATCGCATCCTTCACGGCCTGTATTATTTTCGTGAAAACGTCGACGAGGAGTTCTACGTAACCGGGGAACAGATTCTGTGGCTCGCGGCGCATTCCTACGTCGATGGCGGCAATTGGTGCAAGGATGGCGAGCCGCAAAGTTTCGACTCCTCGATCATTCCGGCCGACCTGCGCCGCAAGCTTCTCTTGTCGAAGTGTGAACTGCCGCTGCGCTATCTGCAGTACCGCCGGTTCATCAAATATGCCCCGGCCGGCGAGGACATTTTCCACATCGCAGTGACGTTTGCGGGGTCGGACAGGGCAATGCGACTCCACACACGTCTAGGACGCATCGAGGCTTGGTATCAAGAACATAAGGACGGCTTCCTCGGCATCGTAACCACCATCGCTGTTTCGTTCATCACGGCGCTCGTAGCCGTCGCGCTGTCGGAACGCATGCACAAAGGCTTTGCCGAGCCGGCTCGGATAATCTATGAGGTGGACCCGAAATCGGCGAGATCCGCGACGGATTGAGTCCTCACTTCAGGTTTGGGGTGGTGCCGGAAGCCGCCGCGGCGGCGTGAATGCCGAGTCTACGCGCGTCGGGATCCTTCACGAGGTGCAGCGTCCGCCCGAAGAGTTGGTCATGACCTGCCGTGCGGCCGATATAGATGATGCCGGTTTGCCGGAAGTCGTGACTCAGAACGTCGACGACGCGGTCCTGCGCGCTTTCGTCCAGGGTGTCGAGAACGTCATCGATGAGAATCCAGTGCGGGCAGTGAAGCAGTGCCCGTGCAAAAGCCAGACATTGCTGCGTATCGCCGCTGAAGTCTCGATCCCAGCGCAGCGTGCGATCGAGCAGGGGAACGAGGCGTGCCAAATTGAGCCGTTCCAATACCGGCGCGATCGCTCTTTCATCGAAGCGTTCAACTCTCGACGGATAGGCAAGCACCTCGCGCAACGTTCCCGGAGGAAGATAGGGCACGCGGGACAGGTACAGCGTTTCTTCACCCTTCGGGCGTGCGATACGGCCGGCACCCCAAGGCCAAAGGCCGGCTAGGGCACGGAACAGGAGCGTCTTGCCGCTGCCGGACTCACCCACGATGAGAATTCGCTCGCCGGCCAGCACTTCGATGTGGGCCTCCTCGAGTATGGTGCCCCCGGCGGGGGACGCAATTTCCAGGTGGTCGATCGTGAACTTGCCCGGCGGACCGTCATCGAAGGTGATCCGGCTCTGCACATCATGGAGGATGTTGCTGTTGAGCACGGCACGCCGAAAACTTGCCACCCGCAATAGGGTGGCCCGCCAGTCGGCTATCGCGCTGAAATTGTCCACGAACCAACGCAGCGAGGATTGCACCTGAAGGAAGGCGCCCGCCGCCATCATGAGTCCGCCGAAGGTGAGATTGCCGGCGAAATACAGCGGGGCGGCCACTAGAATCGGGGCCACCAGCATGAACCACCCGTATCCGGCGGTGACCCACGTCAGACTCGTGAGTCCCGAGACCAGACTGCGCATTGCCGCAAGTACCGCAGCCATATCGATCTCGATGCGCCGCGCTTCGTCCGCTTCACCGGCGGCTAACGTGATTGCGTCGATATGTTCGTTGACGCGAACCAGCGAGAAGCGTAGGTCGGCTTCGCGCTCGTAGCGCTCGGCGTTCTGGCCAATCAGGCTGCGGCCAACCCAATAGCTCAAGAGTGACGCGGACCCGGAATAGATGACGGCAGCCCACACCATATAGCCGGGAATGGTGAAATATCGACCCTCGACGTGGAACACGAAATCGGCCGAAAGCGCCCATAGCACGTCGATGAATGTAATCAGAAGAATCGAGGCCTGCAGCAGACCCACGCCGAGATCGGCCGATAGCTCGGTGAGGTGGCGCGCGTCCTCATGCATTCGCTGATCGGGGTTGACCCCGATGGGGCCTGCACTCGCGAGACGAAATGCCCGGCCCGGCGACAGCCAGTTCTGGACCAGGTCGTGAACTAGACCCTCGCGCAGCTTGAGCTTGAGCATTTCGCTTAGCCACCTCTGCGCCACGTTGAGTGCCAGGAGTGTCCCCCCGATGATGCCGAAAACGCCCAGCTGCACCAGGAATTGCCCGAAGTTGCGCCGTGCAAGCGCATCGTAGAACGGCTGGTTCCAGCTGTTGAGGCGGATCTGTCCATAGGCAGTGGCGACGATGACCAAGAATAGCGCGGTCGCCAGCAGCAGCAAC
>JBKQPD010000259.1:0-49973 GCA_052145175.1 Binataceae bacterium (SeqCode)
CGTCCTCGTCCATCACTCCACCTCCGCCGCACCCCTCCATTCATCCACCCCACGCGTTGCAAAGCGATCCCCGCAATGACAAAAATTCACAAACTCTGAGCGAAGCGAAGAATCCCGAGTTCCACCGTCGAACGGGGGGAGCGCTTGATCGGTGCGGCCAGTCGCTGCAGAGCAGGCAACCCTCACCCGCGCTCGCGATGCTCGCACGCCCTCTACCTGGTCAGGGCGAGGGTTTAGAACGGCGCGATCGCGGGAGCGGAGTCTCAGCTGATCGCGACTTTCTTCCAGCGGCGGTAGGCTTCGCCGCCGGCGAAGCAGCAGAGGATAAGCGCGATCGCGAGGAAGAAGCGCGGCGAGGTCGGATGCCACAGGGCGTCGCCCAGGAACGCGAACAGGATCGTGCCGGGAATCATGCCGATCACACTCGCCCAGAAATAATCCCGAAAGGTGATCGGTGACGCCCCCGCCAGCATATTCAGCGCGTTATAGGGGATCACCGGCACCATCCGCAGATACAGAATCACATAGAAACCGTTGCGGACCAGCCGATCGAGCAGATGACGAAAGCGCTCACCGAAGAGCCCCTCCACGAACGATTTGCCGAGAAAGCGTCCGGCTCCGAAAGCCAGCAGCGCACCTAGATTCGCCCCCACCAGCGACCATATCGCCCCCCAGAAAGCACCGAAAGCGAGGCCGCCCGCGATCGTCATCACGGCGCCCGGGACCAGAAACGATGGACCGACGGCGAACAGCAGGATGTAGGCGAGTGGGCCGAGCGGACCCCACGACAGCACTTCGGCCTTCAACGAACGTGGGTTTTCGAACCATTCGCTATGCGAGAAGAGCAGCCAGGCGGAAATACCCACCATCAGCACCAGAATCGTGACACGCAGGAGCTTCGTCGTTCGCGAATCGCCGTCCGGCTTCGACACCGGCGCGGGAATTGGGCCAACTGCTGCCATAGGGAATATCTCAATGATAGGGGGAGATCCGCTTCGAGACAAGGAACTTTCGCGCGCGGGACCAATCCGCGCATTATCGCGCCCCCGTTCAGCGCGCGATATCGTGATCGCGAACCTGTACCTCCAGGCCCGCATGGGCGAGGCGGGTCTTCAGCTCGCGCGCCAAGGCGGGTGACCGATGACGGCCGCCGGTG
Source organism: Binataceae bacterium (SeqCode) (assembly GCA_052145175.1). Taxonomy (GTDB): domain Bacteria; phylum Desulfobacterota; class Binatia; order Binatales; family Binataceae; genus JAJPHI01. The sequence continues at coordinate 1,157 of JBKQPD010000259.1, forward strand.
CATCCCAGCCCGACCGATAGGTAGCTCTTGCCCTCCCGGCGATAGAGCGGAATCAGGAATTCGAGCAGCTTGCCGATTTCGGTGATGAAACGGCGGGCTTCCGGATGGGCCATCACGTAGCCGTGCACGCGCACGTCCGTGCCGTCGAGTGCGCGGAGTTCGGGCACGAAGAACGGATTCGGAATGAAGCGCACGTCGAAGAGCAGATCCAATCCCACCGGCGTGCCGTACTTGTAGCCGAACGAGACCAGGCCGACGACCATGCGTGAGTTGCCCCCGCGCGCGCCCATCACGGCGGCCGTGATGATTTCGCGCAGCTCATGCACCGTGGTCGCGGTGGTGTCGATGACGCGAGTGGCTCGCTCCCGCATCTCGGCCAGCGCCAGGCGTTCCCGCCGGATTCCCTCGGCGACACTCAGCCCGCCTTCGGCCAGCGGATGGGGCCGGCGGCTCTCCGAGTAGCGCCGCGCCACGACTTCGTCGGCGGCGTCGAGATAGAGGATCTCGGGCGTGAAGCCGTGGCGTTCGAGTTCGTCGAAGGCGCGCGGCCAGGAGGGGAAGAACAGGCGCTCGCGCGGATCGACGCCGAGCGCGATGTGATCGGCCGGCGGAGTGTGCGCCGCGGCCAATTGCGCGACATTGAGCGCCAGTGAGACCGGCAGATTATCGACGCAATAGAAACCCAGATCTTCGAGCACGCGCAGTGCCGACGAGCGCCCCGAACCGGCCACGCCGGTGACGATAATCAGGCGGGTCGCTTGAGCGGTCTTTATTTCGGCCGCGCGTCGCGGACTCGTTTTTTTCAACGCGGCTCGACCAGCGGAGCCCTTGGCGGAGCGAGCAGGCGAGTCTGCGAGCTGCGTTCCCGAATCAAGACTCGCCCGCCCCTTCTTTCGCGCTTCCGGCGCGGTCAATTTAATTTTGGCCGCGCGTCGCGGACTCGTTTTTTTCAACGCAGCTCGCGGACTCGCCTGCTCGTTCCGCTGCGCTCCACTAGCGCGCCCCCTGCTAGTGCCGGCTGTCTTCTTCAAGGATGAGCCGGTAGATCTCCGCGGCATCTGGCGCCGCGAGCAGATGCTCGCGAAAGGCGTTATCCCGGAAAAGCCGCGAGACCCGGGCGAGCGCCTTCAGATGGAGGCTCGCCGAATCTTCGGGCGCCACCAGCAGGAAGAACAGGTGCGTCGGGTTGCCGTCGAGCGAGTCGAAATCCACCCCCTTAAGCTTGCGGCCAAAGGTCCCGACAATCTGATTGACTCCGCGAATCTTGCCGTGCGGGATAGCGATACCGTCGCCGATCGCGGTTGAACCGAGCCGTTCCCGCTCGCTCAACACCGCGGTCAATTCGTCCAGGTTGAGCTCGCGGCGCCCCGTGGCGAGACAAGTCGCCAGTTCACGGAGAATCTGCGGTTTGTTCTGGCCACTCAGCTCGGCCAGGACCGACTCGGGGGTCAGGATTTCGCTAATCTTCATGATTTGATGCCCGGCCTGGCGGAGATCAGCGTTCTTCCTCCGCGGCCATGATTTCCCCAGTCGAGGCCGCGCGCGTCTTGCGCGTCGCGGTCCGCCCCAGATGACTTTTCAGTTGCCGGTCGATCTTATCCGCCAACAGGTCGATGACGGAATAAAGGTCCTTGGTTTCTTCCTGCGCGGTCAGCGCGAGCCGCCCCGACTTGACGGTAACTTCGCCGCACTGCCGATATTTGTCAACCGTGAGAATCAGATGCACCTCGCAGGCGCGCTTCAGATGCCGCGCGCAATGCGCAAATTTGCGCTCCGCGTACAGCCGCAGCGCCGCCGACGGGTCGAGGTGCCGGAAAGTCACCGCCACGTTGGCCGCCGGCGTGCTCCGCCGCGAGGCCGTCCGGCTGACCTTGCGCGCGGTTGCGCGGCTCTTTTTCCCTACGCCTGTTGTGCTGCTTTTCATACCCTGATCCTTCCTTGCATCGATCTTTCGTTGCATCGTCAGAGTCTTTTGCGGCGGCTTGAGGGTAGAATCCCGAGCGCGTCGCGATACTTGGCGACGGTGCGCCGGGCGATTTTGATCTGATCGTCGCTGAGCATTTCAGCGATGGTCTGGTCGGAGAGCGGATTGCCCTGCGGCTCGCCCCCGACCAGCGCCCGAATCTTTTCCTTGACGGTCTCGGCGCTCACGTCGTCGACGCCGTTGACCGATTTCACGCCCGAAGTGAAGAAGAACTTGAGCTCGAAAATCCCGCGCGGCGTATGGGCATACTTGTTGGCGGTCGCGCGGCTGATGGTCGATTCGTGCATCCGGATATCCATGGCGACGTCCTTCAGCACGAGCGGCTTCAGATGGCTGATGCCGTGCTCAAAAAATTCCCGCTGAAACTTGACGATCGAATTGGCCACCTTGGAGATCGTCTGCTGGCGTTGAAAGATCGACTTGACCAGCAGGCGCGCCGAACGCATCCGCTCCTGCAGATACTCCTTGGTGGCGGCCGCCACCGCGCCGTCGTTCAGCACGCGCTGGTAGTAGCTGGCGAGGCGCAGGCGCGGCACCGCGCTTTCATTCAGGGTCACGACGAAGTCGTCGCCGACCTTCTGGATATAGACGTCCGGCACGATGTAGGTCGGTTCGGCGCCGCCGTAATCACGGCCCGGCTTGGGCTCGAGCATCGTGATCGTCTTGGCCGCCTCGCGCACCATGTCGAGCGGTACGCCGAGCTCCTTCGCGATTTCGTTGTAGCGATGCTTTTCGAGCAGGTCGAGATGGTGCAGCACCACTCGCGCGGCGAGCGATTCCTCCATCCCGAGGTTGCGTAATTGCGCGAAGAGACATTCGCGCAAGTCGCGCGCCCCGACGCCGGGCGGATCCAGCCGCTGCACTTGCTTCAACACACGCTCGACCCGCTCCACGCTGGTCTCGAGCTGCGTGGCAAGCTCAGCCACCGGGGTTTCGAGATAGCCGTCGTCGTCGAGGTTGTAGATAATCGTGGCGCCAATCCGCTTGTCGTCGTCGTCGAGGGCCGACAACCTGAGCTGCCACATCAGATGGTCTTCGAGCGAGGTTCGCCGGGTGAGCCGGTTTTCCATCGCCTGTTGGCGCTCTTCGTCGTTCTGGGTTTCGCCGTCCTGCCAGTTGTTCTGGTAGGTCTCGAGGTATTCGCGCCAGTCGAGTTTCTCGATTCCCGGATCCTGAATTTCGGCGGCGGCGTCGGGCGCCTCGGCCATGAGCGGCTGCTCAGGGGTCTCGACCGGTCCGGGCTCCCATTCGGCCGCTGGATCAACCGTGCCCGCCTCGGGCTCCGCCGGCAAGGGTTCGCCCTCGGTCGGGGCCAGGTCGGCGCCGTTCTCATTATTGGCGGCGGTCTCGCCGACACTCTGGTCGAGCGGCTCGAGCATCGGATTCGATTCGAGCTCGCTCTGCACGATCGCTTCGAGTTCCGGCAGCGACAGTTGCAAAATCTTGATCGCCTGCTGGAGTTGCGGCGTCATCACCAACTGCGTGCGCATCTCCGCGCGCACATTGGGGACGAGTTTCAGATCGGGCGGCATGGCTTAATTTCGGCTACCTAATTCGTGGGAGTGGGTGATGCCCCATTATCACGGGTTTTCCCCTGCTGAGGAAAGATCAAAGCTTTTACCCCGGGGCCGTCGACTTCGCTTTTGCCGGTGTCGGTGTGTACCGTGATCTTTGTGCCGCTAACTTGGTCCTTGGCGTCGTGACAGACGGGACTCCCCGTCAGGATTGCCGTGTGCACGAGGTCGTTCATGACCATGTGGTCGGACGTGCACCAGCGCAGACCCTGGCTGATATGGACGTCTCCGTCCGCGATTATTTCCTGCATCTGCTGAAAATCCTTACCATACTTTACGTGCAGGGTGTTGCTATCGAGCACACCGTCGGCCTGGGTGGCGTGGACTTTGCCGGTGAACTGCACCGCGTTGTTCTTGTAGTCAAGCGCCAGCGCGTCGGACTGGATATTGACCGGGCCGCGGTTCTTGGAATTCGTGAACGCGCCGAAAGGCGTATCCGCTTGGCCCTTGGCGTCGTCACCGCCGGACGCGTTAGCGCCTTGCTCCTGCGCATCCGTGGTGACGGTGGTCGCGATCGCCGCGCCTGCTTTTTCGGTGGCGGGCGTGCTCGCCTGCGCCGGCGCGACGCGCGGGTCAACCAGTATCCCGGCGGCCAGCACGAGACCGGCGCCGGCCAGCAGGATAGTTCCGCGCCACCCGGATGACGGTCGCAACGTCACCGTAGTCGGTGCGAGACCGCGTTTGGCTGCCTGGACATTAAAGTTAATGTAATCATGATGTCTTTGCTGTCGCACTCGTTTGCCTTGGCGTGATCTGCGTCGATACCTGCCGCAGGAGCTGAAAGGTCTGCGCTTTGGGATGGCCGGTCAGCCCAATTCCGGTTACAACCATGCCCGGACCCTCGATCCTGACCGGTCCGGCGGTCTCGAGCTGGTCGGTGTCGGGTGTGAAGGTGGCCGCGTCCGTGGTCATGACGAAGTCGCCATAATGTACAATGAGTCCACCCGTCATATTAGCACGCTTAATATGGCCGCTATCCATATTAAGTTCAGCTGAATTCGCCGAAAGGACGACCCGCTTGCCGTCACCGCTCGTCATAGTGATCTCGGGGCGGGTCAGAATGAGGCTGGTCTTGTCGTCGGAATAGTTGGCCTCTTTGGCCTGGAGCACCCATTGGCTCGCATTACCCTTCATCTGTGTCCAATGAAAATTATGCGCGTGCAGCAGCGTGCCCGGCAGCAGACCGATCGCGGCTTCCCCCAATTTCTGCCCGGCCGCGCGATGGCGCACGACGACCACGGTCACGGCCAGAATCGCCGCGAGCGCAATCGCACCAAAACCCGCCAGCAGCTTTGCGATCCGGCGCGGACTCATCGATCTAGTTCCACGTTCTGGGACGCTACCAGCAGACGTTTGGAGTGTAAACCTGAACGCCTGAGTAGCATGCGGTCAGGTGGGTTCGGCGAACTCCTGGACGATTTGATGCAGGCGGCGCAACTCGCCGAGCAGCCGGGGAAGAAGGTCGAGCGGATAGGAGTTCGGGCCGTCGCTCAGGGCATGGTCAGGGTCCTCATGCACTTCCATGAAGATCGCGTCGGCCCCGGCCGCGAGCGCGGCGCGCGCCAGCGGCACGATAAATTCACGTTGGCCGCCCGACCGTTCGCCGCCCGCGCCCGGTAATTGGACCGAATGGGTCGCGTCGAAGATCACCGGATAGCCGAACTCGCGCATGATCACGACCGAACGCATATCGGAGACCAGATTGTTGTAGCCAAAGGAAAATCCGCGTTCCGTGACCAGGATCCGCTGATTCCCGCCGGCCGCGGCCTTTGCGACGACCGCCTTCATGTCCCATGGCGCCAGGAACTGGCCCTTCTTGAGGTTGACCACAGCGCCGGTTTGCGCCGCCGCCGTGACCAGATCGGTCTGGCGCGACAGGAGCGCCGGAATCTGCAGGATATCGACTATCTGGGCGGCCGCCGCCGCCTGCTCCGGCTCGTGGATATCGGTGAGGAGCGGCAGGCCCGTCGCTTGTTTGACTCGCTCGAGAATGCGCAGGCCGGCGTCGAGCCCCGGGCCGCGAAAGGACGCATGGCTGGTGCGATTCGCCTTGTCGAATGACGACTTGAAAACGAGCGGGACGCCCGCGTCGCGCGCGATCCGGCCCAGGCGCTCGGCGTGGCGCAGCGAGGATTCGGCATTTTCGATTACGCAGGGCCCGGCGATGACGGCGAGCTTGCTCCCGCCGAAAACGACTCCGCCGGCGTCGACGCGCGCGACCGTCATGACGCGGCGGGGCGCAGCTCGCGCACCTTGGACCGTTCGGGGGCGCGCGCGGCCCGCCGCCCGAGCGCGGCGCGAATCAGGCCGCGGAACAGCGGATGGCACTCGAGCGGCCGCGATTTCAACTCCGGATGGAACTGGCAGCCGAGAAACCACGGATGGTCCGGCAACTCCATAATTTCGACCAGCGTACCGTCGGGCGATGTACCGGTCGCCTTCAGGCCGGCCTTCTCGAGCCGCGCGCGATAGGCGTTATTGACTTCGTAGCGATGGCGATGGCGTTCGGAGATCTTGGTTTTGCGATAGAGCGCGGCCGCGATCGAGCCCGACTTGATATTGCACGGGTAGGCCCCGAGGCGCATCGTGCCGCCCTTGCGATCGACCTCGCGCTGGGCCTCCATCAAGTCGATTACGGCGTCAGTCGCCGCCGCGTCGAACTCGCGCGAGTTGGCCCGCTTGAGTCCGAGCACGTTGCGCGCGTACTCGATCACCATCATCTGGAGGCCGAGGCAGATCCCCAGAATCGGGATACCGTTTTCACGCGCGTAGCGGACCGCGCGAATCTTGCCTTCGATCCCGCGGTCGCCGAAGCCGCCGGGAATAATTATGCCGTCGGCATTGGCGAGCCGTTCCGCCACCACGTTGCCTTGTTCGAGCTCCTCGGCGACGAGATAGTCGATTTGCACGCGCGCCTCGTTGGCGATCGCACCGTGCGCGATCGCCTCGTGCAGGCTTTTGTAGGAATCCACCAGATTGGTGTACTTGCCGACGACCACGATATTCACGGTCGTCTTGGGATTCTGCGCGGTCTTCACCAGCCGCCGCCATTTGGTCAGGTTGGGCTGGCCGGTCCAGATATTGAGCTTCTCGACCACGCGCTGGTCGAGCGCTTCCTCGTGAAAACGGAGCAGGACTTCATAGATCGACGCGACATCCTGCGCCGCGATTACGCAGTTCTCCTCGACGTTGCAGAAATGCGCGATCTTGGCCCGGAACTTCTTTTCGAGCGGCCGGTCGCAGCGGCACAGCAGGAGGTCGGGCTGAATCCCGAGGCCGGTCAGCTCTTTGACGCTATGCTGCGTCGGCTTGGTTTTGAGTTCGCCGGCCGCGGGAATATACGGCACCAGCGTCAGATGGAGATACAGCACGTTTTCGCGCCCGAGATCCCAGCGGAACTCGCGGATCGCCTCGAGGAACGGCAGGCTTTCGATATCGCCGACCGTGCCGCCGACCTCGACGATACACAGGTCGTTGCCTTCCGCCGCGAGCAGGATTCTTCGCTTGATTTCGTCCGTGATATGCGGAATTACCTGCACCGTCGCCCCGAGGTAATCGCCGCGCCGCTCCTTCTGGATCACCGTGTCGTAGATCTGGCCGGTCGTGCAGTTGTTGCGCCGGCCCATCGTGGTGCTGAGGAAACGTTCGTAGTGGCCCAGATCGAGGTCGGTCTCGGCGCCATCGTCCGTGACAAAGACTTCGCCATGCTGCAATGGCGACATCGTGCCCGGATCGACGTTGATGTAGGGGTCCATCTTGAGCATCGTGACCTTCAGGCCGCGCGCTTCAAGCAGGGCGCCGAGCGACGCCGCCGCAAGCCCCTTGCCGAGGGACGAAACGACGCCACCGGTCACGAAGATGAATTTCGTTTTACTGCGTTCCATGCGAATTCCCCCCGCCACCGCTTAAGTATTATGCGCGCTAGCGCGCACGAGAGCTCAATGCGCGTTGGCCCGCGCCAACTCTTTATCCATGTTCGCTCGCGCGAGATCTTCGGGCGTGTCGATTTCGAGCGAGGGCGCAACCGATCGCACCACGCGGATTCGATAGCCGCGCTCCATCGCACGCAACTGTTCAAGCTTTTCAATCTGCTCGAGCCGGCCGGGCGCCCATGACGCAAACTCGAGCAGAAAATCGCGCCGGTAGCCGTACACCCCGATATGACGGAGCGCGATTGGCGGCGCCCCTTCGTGATCGCGCCAAAAGGGGATCGGGCTGCGCGAAAAGTAGAGCGCGTCACCGCGATCATCGCATACAACCTTGACCACGTTGGGATTCCGCCATTCCGCGTCGTCGACGATCGGCGTGCCAATCGTGGCCATCGCGATTGCCGTGTCCGCGCGCATCGGGGCGGCCAGGGCGTCGAGATCGGCCGGCGGAATAAAGGGCAGGTCGCCCTGCACGTTCAGATAGATATCGGCCGGGATGCGCCGCGCAACCTCCGCGATCCGATCGGTGCCGCTCTGATGCTCCGTCGAGGTCATCTCGGCGACCCCGCCCGCGTCGCGGACCACGCGCGCGATACGCTCGTCGTCGGTCGCGACGATCACCTGCGTCAGGAAGCGCGCGGCGCTCGCCTGCCGCCATACCCGCACGACCATTGGCACCCCCTGCACGTCGGCGAGCGCCTTGCCGGGCAGGCGCGACGAGCCATAACGGGCCGGGATCACGGCGATTACCGACACCGTGTCCACGATCTTTCACCTTTTTTGGATTGGCGCGACGCGAGGGGCACAGTGAAGCGTAACCGGCCCACGCGCGCCTTGTCAATTCAGCCCGGCGCCGACGCTCCACAGCCTCGTTGGGCCTGTGCTCAGCGCATGATCAGGTTCAACCCGGCGGCGGTCGTGTAGCGGGCGTCGTCGTTATATTCCTTCGGCGCCTGCGCGTTGACGTAGCCCGGCCGGCCGTTCGCCGGCTCGGCCGCGAACGAACCATGATGGTTCTGGATATCCCAGTAGGTCTCGACGTCGAGCGCGGCCGTGTTGACCGGACCGACCCCGGGAACGTCGACCTTTTCCGGGAAGATCCCGAAGATTTTCCAGAGCTTCATCGAGCTGTCGTACAGCTCTTCCCACAGGGGATAGGCAAACTGACGGTCGGCGTAGATTACCCGCTTGCCGTAGCAGTAACCGTTGGCCTTCGAGGGAATCTTCCTGATCGCGATCACATCGACGTCGCGCACCTGCCAATCCCCCCATTTCGGCGTCGGGAAGCCCAGCGGCATCGAGACGTCGCCGGGAAAAGGTGCACTCGGCGCTACAGCGTCAACCAGCCCGAGCAGCTTGCGCTGGCCGACGTAGTCGACGTCCAGTTCCGTCAGATTCGAGTCGAAGCCGTTATGGAAATCCTCGTAGGTCGCGTCCATCCCGGCGCTCGGCGAGCAGCGCGCGGCGGTCGAGATAGCCTGATAGCGGCGCAAGGCGGGCAGGAAGGCATAGGCCTCCTCGGGGCGAGACGGGTCCGCATAGTTGACCGTGAGATAGGCCGTATATTTGTCCTGCTCGGGCTCGACCGTCATGAACCATTCGGTGAAGTAGCGCGCGTCGGGGCCGGCCGCTTCGGGGGGCGCGTCGGTGTCGGTGTTCCAGGCCAGTTGGCGCTTGACGCCGACGTAATACTGGCAGTTGAAGTTGCCGCTCCCGATGATCGCGCATCCCGAGCCGTAGCTGTCGACAGTCAGATGCGGGATGTAGCGATACCAGAGGTTGGCGAGCGTCTTCCATCCCTTGTGCGGCTCCGTCGGATTCGGAAAGGGGATGCCGCCGTGATAGTTCGCGAGCGACAGACCGCCGTCGGGCAGCTCCACGAGTTGGACCTGCGAGGCGTATCTCTCGGTCGCGGCCAGATAGTTCTTCGGCAGCGGATGAAGCACCGTCGGTCCGACGACCATTCGCACGTCGTCGGGCATCTTCCAGCTATATTTGCCGGCGAAGAGCCCGATCATCGTTTCCGGCATGAAGTCCTTGTACTGACCCCAATTGGCCGTGGTGATCGTAGTGCCCGGCGCGATCGCGCTGGTGCCGTCGACCGGCGCGTCGCCCGCGGCAATCGCGACTCCGGCGGCGCTCGCTATCCAGCAGAACGCGGCTAACAGGGCGATTCGATTCATCGCTGCGCTGACTTTCATCCAGGGACGCCTCACTCGCAATCCGGTACCACGACTAGGGCGTGTGGTCCAACGATTGCGTCAAATTAGCGCACTGCCGCACGAGAAAAGCGGTTTGCCGCTTTCTGGCGATGCGTGATAGCTTGAATTCACGAAGGTTCCTGATGGTAGCGGGCGATAATTCAAGCAAGCCGTTGCCGGCACGCTATACACCCCCCGTGATCGAAGAAGCGCCGAAATTACCGAATCGTGAAACGGATTCTTATGCGTGGGCTCGTTATCAGGCGAACGAGCTTCGCTCTCGTCAGCCCAGTTTTATAGATTGGGTCAATCTGGCGGAGGCACTCGAAGAGATGGCGGGACTACAACGCCAGAAAGTCATCGGCCTGCTTCGCGTTGTGCTGATTCATCTACTTAAGTGGCAATACTCCAAAGTACATCGGTCAGAATGTAGTTGGAATGTGTCGATAGTTACAGCCCGCGTAGATGTACTGGATACGCTCGCAGAGTCCGAGACACTTAAGAATGAACTACCCGTATTTTTAGCTAAAGCCTATCGCGGCGCCCGTACCATAGCAGGCGCTGAAATGGGTCTGGATAAACATGCTTGGCAGCGTATGTTTCCAGATCATTGTCCTTGGACAGCGGAACAAGTGCTTGACGAAGAGTTTTTACCCGCTATAGCCCCTACTGCAAACGGTCGATCGTAAACTTCCGTCAAACTTCTTAAACGTGCGCTCGGGCCTGTCACGGGCGCACGCGATTATATTTTTTGCGATAGGTTCGTGCTACGGTCCGCTCGCCAATCGGTATCCGCTGGCAGATTCGGAGGACGCAATCATGGAACTCGCGGGCAAGAACGCAATCGTCACCGGCGCCGCGCGCGGTATCGGCCGCGGGATCGCGTTGAAACTGGCCGAGGCGGGCGCCAATGTCGCGCTGGTCGACCTCGGTAATCCAGCCGATCCGGCCCTGACCTATAACCTGGCGGCGCAGACCGACCTGATGCGCACGGTCGAGGAGGTCAAGCGGCGCGAAGTCAAAGCGATTGCGATTCTCGCGGACGTCACACGCTATGCCGACTGCGAACGGATGGCGGCGGAGACCGCGGCGCAGCTCGGCGGGATCGATATTCTGGTGAGCAACGCCGGGATTATCGCGGTCGGCCCGGTCGCCGATTTTGCCGAAGCCCAATGGGATCGCGTGATGGCGGTGAATGCGAAGGGTCCCTTTCTCTGCGCGAAGGCGTGCATCCCCTATCTGCTCAAGCATAAGGAAGGCGCGATTATCAACACGGCGTCGATCGCCGGCAAAAAAGGCTATGGCGGCGTTTCAGCGTACTGCGCGAGCAAGTTCGCGGTCGTCGCCTTCACGCAGGCGCTCGCCGAGGAGCTGGGCCCCGCCAATATCCGGGTCAACGCGGTCTGCCCCGGCTTTCTGCGCACCGCGATGTGGACCGAAGTCCTGAACAAGATTCCCGGCCTGCTCGGGGTCAACGGCACCGAGGATAATCTGACCGGCGTCTCGCGGCAGAACACCTACCTCAAGCGCGAGCAGACCCCGGAGGATATCGGCGAGGCTGTGGTCTATCTGGCGCGCGCCGATAACGTTACCGGCGTTGCCCTGAACGTCGCGGGCGGCGCCGACGTACACTGAGGTCTCATTATTGGCTACGAGATTGTACAACCAAAGCAGGACCCATCGTACAACTTACGATGGGTATTGATGAATATTTGCGTCATAATAGCGTTTCTTATCTTCCAGAAGTTCGCAGCAGACCGTCTGTCGCTCGATCTAGGTCAAAATTATCCTTTGATGTTCGCACAGCTCAGGCTAGAATAGCAGTGGTCTGGATGATTAGGAGAGTTTCAGTGAAAGCATCCATATTCCGCTTAACCGTAGTTACGCTTGGCCTGTTGTTAGTGGTACCGACGCTCGTTCATGCTCTTCCGCTGCCGATACCGCCAACCGCCCCTAAGCGCGCGCCTGAGCTTGATCCCTCGGCCCTGGCGAGCGGATTGGCGCTTCTTGGCGCAAGCGTGATGCTGGTGGTCGACAAGTATCGCCGAGGTGACAAATAGCCGTTGCGCGAATGCTTGTAGCACGGGCGCTGGAGGATCGAACTCCCACATCGACCATCATTAACCCCTCCATGAGGGCTACAGTCCGTTTGGGGTTGCTGGGCCTGCTCTTGGCGGCCGAGCTTACTCATCTTGGCTTACCTATTCTGCCCGGGTTGCAAACTGACGCCGGGAGCTGGTGGTGGCCGCTCATCTGGGATGGGCGGCTTATCATCGAAGCTCTACTCTGCGCAGCGTTCGCCACCGTCTTTTTCAGTTGGCCTGTATTCGTAGATGAGTTGCGAGTGAGTCTCGTCGACAGCGCATTCAAAGGCCGGAATCGCTGGCTTGCGCTTCATCTGTTGTTTGTAACATGCGTCGTGGGTTGGCTGGCGATCGGCATCCGCGGCGGGGCGTTCACCGCCGGTCTAGGTGATGCTTGGTTCCTTGGCGGACTCGTGATTCTCGCCGCCGCCGCCGCAACCTGGTGTGCGGCGCTCTTTCCGTACTCGTTCTGGTCGAGTTGGTTCGTGCGGAGTCCGGGGGCATTCGCCGCCGGCGCGGGTATTGGCGTCGCGGCGCGCGTGTCCGGATGGGCCGCACAAGGGCTGTGGACGCCGCTCCAGCAATACACCTTTTGGACCGTCGAATTGATGCTGCGGATGCTCGGTCAGCAAACCGTGGTCGACCCGGTGCAGTCGTTGCTCGGGACACCCCATTTCTCGGTATATATAGCGCCCGCCTGTTCCGGGTTGGAAGGTATCGGGCTTATCGTCGTTTTCCTCACGGGTTATCTATGGCTGTTTCGTGGGGAACTCCGCTTTCCGCAAAGCCTCCTGCTGATTCCGGCCGGGATCGCGATCGTTTGGCTCCTCAACTCGGTCCGGATTACGGCGCTGATCCTGCTCGGCGGGTCACTCGCGCAGCTTGCGGTCGAAGGATTCCACACCGTCGTTGGCTGGATATTCTTTAACCTCACCGCGATCGGATTAGTGATCACGAGTCGGCAAACCAGCTTCTTTGCCGATACGAAGAGCCGGGCCGCCCAGCCGCTGAGCGCCAACCCGGCCGCGCCCTATCTGGTTCCGCTGATAGTCACGATCGCGACGGCGATGATCACCGCCGGGTTTTTCCACGGCTTTGATTTCGCCTACCCGGTGCGCATGACCTTGACGGCGGCCGCCCTGTGGCTCTATCGCGGCCGTTTCAAAGACCGGTTGTGGTCCTGGTCGTGGCCCGCAGCCGGCTTCGGCGCGCTCACCTTCGTCTTGTGGATACTTCTCGCGGGGCACGGATCTTCCACCACCGCGAATACCGCGCTCGCCGACCGCGTGCATCGCTTACCCACGTCTTTCGCGTTCATGTGGTTCGCCTTCCGGCTTGCCGGTGCGGTGATAATTGTGCCGCTGGCGGAGGAATTGGCCTTCCGCGGCTATCTGATGCGGCGGCTGATTTCATCCGGCTTCGAATCGATCCCATACTCTCACGTCAGTTTGTTCGCCGTGACGGTTTCGTCAGTCCTGTTCGGGCTTTTGCATCAAAACTGGATTGCCGCGACTATCGCGGGGCTAATCTATGCGGCTGCGGCCTATCGTCGCGGCCGTCTCTCCGAGGCGATCTGCGCGCATGCCACCACCAACGCGATGCTCGCGCTGTTCGTGATCGTTACGGGCCTCTGGTCTCTCTGGACCTAGTCGCGCCGCCAGCGTCCTTCTCCATTACGCAGGCGGAAACAGACCGCCGCTCGAAGAAGCTACCACCGTCGATCGGCTTGAGGTTGCGGGGAACGCGCAACTGAACTAATAACCGAAAGCAGGCAACGTGCTCCGACCGCGCTCAGCTGACGGAGCCCTCAGCGGTTAATGGCGGAGATACAGGAATGTTCAAGGCCTTCAAATTCAACCATGTCGCGGTCAACGTGACCGACGTCGACAAGTCGCGCGAGTTTTACGAAAAGGTGATCGGCCTCAAGAAGCTGCCGCGCCCCAAGATCAATATCCCCGGTGAATGGTACGGGCTGGGCGAGAGCGCGATCCATCTGATCGGTGGCGAGCGCCGCAAGGACGGGATCGATCCGACTGGCCCGCATATGGCGATTCAGGTCGACGATATCGACAGGACCAAGGCTAGCCTCGAGGAGATGGGCGTCAAATATCTCGACGCGGCCGTTATGATGGCGAAGATGAATCTGACGCCTGAACAGCAGAAGATGGTCGGCCGGCAGGTCTGGGTGAAGGACCCCGACGGCAACGTGATCGAGCTCCAGGAACGGACTGCGGAGTAACCCGCCGGCCCGACGTCGTCGGTCTGCAACCTCGCGAGCATCAGCCCCGCGTTCGCGGACGTCGGGGGCAGGCCAGAATCTGCCTGAAAGAAGAACTATGGGAGCACTGACAGACAAGTACTGTATCGTCGGCGTCGGCGAGACCCCGCATATGCGCCCGTCGAATCGCACGACACTCTCGATGGCGTGCGAGGCGGTCAGCAAGGCGCTGCTTGACGCCGGGCTGAAGCCCAGTGAAGTCGACGGCATGACCAGCTACCAGGTGGGTGATTCGACGACCGCCGCCCACGTCGCGACCTCGCTCGGGATCCGGCTCAACTACTCACTCGATATCTTCGGCGGCGGTTCGAGCACCGAGGCGCTGGTCGCGCACGCGATCGGTCTGATCGAGGCCGGCTACGCCGAGACGATCGTCTGCTTTCGTTCGATGAACGGGCGGTCGGGGCGCCGGATGGGCGGGCAGATTCCCGGCGGACCGATTCCGGTCGCCAACGCCGACGGCGACAATCAGTTCAACATGGGCTGGGGCTGGACGACGCCCGCGCAGCGCTTCGGGATGTCCGCGATGCGCTATCTGCACGACACCGGCTGCACGACCAAGGCGTTTGCGGAAATCGCCGTGGCCCATCGTTATCATGCGAGCCTCAACCCCAAGGCGCGCCATCGCACACCGATCACGATCGAGGACCATCAGCGCTCCCGCTGGGTGGTCAAGCCGTTCCGGCTACTCGATTGCTGTCAGGAGACCGACGTCTCGGCCGCGATCGTGGTCACCTCGCGCGAGCGGGCTTACGACCTGCGCCATCCCCCGGTCTTCATCATGGGCGGCTACGCGCGCACGATGACCGAGAATCCGCAGTGGAACTATTCGCGCCCCGTGCTCCATTACGTTGCCGGCAATTACGGCTGGAAGCGGGCATTCGGCATGGCCGGCATCAGCCATAGCGACGTCGATTTCGTCTCGTGCTACGACGCCTTCACTTTCACGACCCTGATTCAGCTCGAAGCGAACGGCTTCTGCGGACCGGGCGAGGCGGGCGACTTCGTCAAGGGCGGGCGGCTGCAAATCGACCATGAGCTGCCGAGCAATCTGTCGGGCGGCCATCTGTCGGAAGGCTATACGCATGGCGTCCAGATGGTGATCGAGAATGTGCGCCAGTTGCGCCATCGCGCGGACGACGCCTGTCCCGGATGGGCCGTCGGGAAGCATACGTATGACCGCGCCGCTGGATGCCGTCAGGTCAAGGACGCGCGCATCTGCTGCGGGATGGCGTGGGGCTACGAAAACATGGCGAGCTGCCTCATCCTGAGGGGTATCGCCTGATTGCTCGATGATAGCTCGTTTGGTGGCAAGTCCCGCTCAGGATTCCGGGATTCCTCGCGCGCCAGGCAAGGCAGACGCGCGGGAATGACAAAAGAGACTCTTATGGCCAAAGAAATCGATTATTCGAAACTTCGTATCCTGCCCGATTACGACACCCGCGAATGGTGGGAAGGCGCGCGGCAGCATAAGTATCTCGTCCGGCAGTGCAAGCAGTGCGGCCATCGATGGTTCCCGCCGACCTTTCCCGCCTGCAGCAAGTGCACCTCGATGGATCTCGGATGGTTCGAGACCGCTGGCAAGGGCGTGATTCACAGCTACGTCGAAGTGGTGCAGCCGGTCGTCGGCGCCTTTGTCGGCACGGTGCCGTATATCGTCGCGATCATCGAGCTCGACGATTGCAAGGAAGCCGACGGCACGGTCACGCGGGTGGCGGGAGTCCTGACCAACGAGGAGTCGGAGGCGGCGATTGGCTTGCCCTGCGAAGTGCTCTTCGAGCCGACGGCCGACCCGAAGATCGTGATGCCTCGCTGGCGGATTTGCGGCAGTGTCGCGGGGGCGTGGAATTTCGACCGGCATGAAGCCGCGGGCCGCTAGAGGGAAGCTCTGCACAAGGGAATGCTGTAAATCGCTGCGCGTAGGCCTGTCCTGAGCGGAGCCGAAGGATCCTTCGACCCTTCGGCTTCGCTCAGGGCAGGCTCGGCTATCGCGTTTTGGCCGCGCCTCGGTGACTCGGCCGCCCCCTGGCTTGCCGGCTCAGGATGACAAGTCGGGCTTGTGCAGAGGTTCTTAGGGCTTCGCTCAGCAAAGAGAGAGCGGTGGGTCGGGCGCGATCCCGCCTCACTACCCGGCCGCACCACGAACTTTTCCGCTGGCTCCGGTAAGCGTAAGATCAATTTCAGGAGGTTCCGATGGTGAGAACCCTTCCTGAATGGCGATCGGCAATCCCCGACCTTGAGAGCGGTCGCCGGCTACTGGCGCGTATCGTGGGGACCCGCGACGTTCCCGAGCCGGTGGCGGCCTGGCGCGCGGTCCCGGAAGAAGCGTTGCGCTCATTGGACCCCGCCGCCAAGGCGGCCTTGATCGGCGCGTTGCTGCCCTTGGCCCGGCATGGCCGCAAGATCGAGCGGCCCGCATTACGCCGGCTTTACCAACTGTTCGCTTTCACCGAGATGCCGGAGGCGGAACGGCACGCGCTTGTGGGCGCGCTCTTTACCCGGCTGCGGCTCGCGCCGGATCCCCTCCCGCACTTTCATGACGCCGCGATCCGGCGAACCCTGTTGATCGAAGCTATCGGCCTGGCTGGCCGCCGGCCGTCGCAAGAAGCGCGGGAGTATCTGGCGCGGTTGACCGCCCATCTGCGCCTTAAGCCCAGCGAGGAGCGGCGCTGGACGGCCTTCTTCGAGCATCTGACAGATACGGAGAATCGGGTGGCGGCGATGCTCGGCAAAAAGGGACATCTGGTGCGGCACGCCGACCGCAAGCTCGAGATTTTCAAGAAGGCGGTAGCGGCGATCGGCGTGCCGGCCGCGGTGCTCTTTCCGCTCGGCACGGTCGGGCTTTCGGCCGAGGGTATTACCACCGGACTGGTCGCGCTGGGCGGCGGGTTTCTCCTGCCCGCAAGCGTCGCGATGGTGACCGGGCTGGGCGCCGCGGTGGCGCTCGGCGTTTCGGCCAAGAAGCTCCTCGATCTCGTCCTGCCGACGACCGACGCCGACCGTTTTTCGGTTGATGTCGAGCAACTCAGCGCGGGCTCGGCCGAAATCGAGGGGCTGCTCGAAGGGGCCGCGGCGGAAGACGCCGATCGGCGCAAAGTCGAGGAGGCACGCGCGCAAATTGCGGCGATAATGCGGAAAATCGTGCCGCTCAGCCCCGCCGATCGCTTGCGCTTGAGCGCCGCGGTCGATCACGCCCGCGAGCTGGGTATGCGTTACGTCGCATTTCTCGAGCACGATCGCGAAGTCTTCGAGGCGCGTAATGAGCTCGGCGCCGAGGAGCTCGGCGCTTTGCTCGAAAGCGATCGCCCCGTGATCGCCTGACGCGGCGGGCGCTTAGCCGAAATGTCCCGGGATCACGATCGCGGCGAACACCGCGACAATCAATACGCCGACCACGACCAGACCCAGGATCATGCCTGGCCGCCGGCTCGAGCGGGCCACCGCGGTCGGCGCGGAACCGCATTCCGAGCAGAAGCGGGAGCGTGGCGGAATCGTCTCGCCGCAATTCGCGCAGCGGCGTGGGCGGTCCGACCATACCCCCATCGCGCCTGACCCTTCGGCTGCTTGCCCCGTCAAGCCGCGGCCGCAGTCGCGGCAATACTTCGCGAACGGATCATTTTCGCGCAGGCATGCCTGACATACCATCCCTTAATGATGCACAGCCTGCCCGGCTTGCGGCAACGAGGTTTTTATACGCCGGCCAGCTTGCGGGCGTAGTTCGCCACCGTTTTGAAGTCGTACTCGCGATAGGCCTGCAGCTTCTCCGCCTCAAAACCGCCCTCGGCGTGCACCGCGAGCACCTCCTGGTAGCCGCCGAAGTCCGACGACGTGAGATCGCTGACCAGATTCATCAGCCGCATCCGCTTCTCGGCGTCGTAGCCCTTCGCGCCGCCCAGATACTTCGTGACGTAGCCGCGGGTGGCCTCGCTGGTAAAGTCCTCGGCGGCGGGCGCGGTAACGAGCAGTCCCCCGGCGAGGTCCTGCACGATCTGCACCGCCTGATGGTAGTTGTGGGCGAAGTGGTACTTGGCGACGTTGGTGATCAGCGTGTTGGGCACGGCGATACCGTCTTCGACCGTGCAGGTCGCCGCCGCGTGCTCGATCAGGCCGCGCACCGTCGTATGGTAGGCGGCCAGATGGGTCAGCTTGTCGCGCACGTGATTCGCCCGGGCGATCCCGTTGGCCTCGGCGATCGCGGCGCCCGCCCCCGCCATCAGTTCCATCAGCGGCAGCTTGTAGGAAACCGCGGTAAACCGATGAAAGCGGACGAAAGTGAGCGCCAGCAGGCCGGCAAACTCGATCTCGCCGTTGAGGAAAATCCGCTCGTTCGGCACGAAGACGTCGTCAAAGACCGTGAGCGTCTCCATCATCTTGTGCCGCGCGCTCAGCGGATGCTCGAACGGGTCCTTGGGCGTTCCGCCGTGCGGGCTCGCGATCAGCTTGACCCCCGGCGTGTTGACCGGCACCGCGAAGGCGAGCGCGTAGGCCTTGTCCTCGGCGCGCATCGCGCGCGTCGGCAGCACGATTATCTCATTGGTGTTGGTCGAGACCGAGGTGTGCACCTTGGCGCCGCGGACGACCACGCCGTCCGGCCGCTCCTCGACCACGCGCACGTAGTAGTCCAGATGGTCCTGCGCCGTGGGAGCAAGCGAGCGGTCGCCCTTGACGTCGGTCTGGGCGACGGCGATCGCAAGGTCGTTGTCGCGGCAATTGCGATAGTACTGCTGGATCCGATCGCGGTAGACCGGTTTGCCGGCCGCCGCGAGCCGCTCACCGATGATCTGGAGCGCGAGCAGCGCGTCGGTGCCGATCTCCTTGATCAGCACGACCAGCGTCGCACCCTCCCGGGTCGACGCCGCGATTAATTGGCTGCGCTTGAGCAGGTCGTCGCCATTGCGCGGGACATGGAAGTAACGGCTGTACGCGCTGCCGCCCTCCTTGATCACGGCAAGGTCGCGATAGGCGGCGTCCTCCGCCATCCGGTAGTCGATACAGGCGTGCTCCACGGCGATCCCGATCACCGGATGGGTCGTCACGTCGTTGACCTTTTCACCGCGGTAGTAGACCGCGCGGCCGTCGCGCAACGATTGCTTGTACTGTTCGGGCGTTCTAAGAGCCATGCCGCTTCCTCGCTGAATCCTGCTGCAAAATCGATTTTGGTTATGCCGCGCGCGCAAAGGTCCGTTTTCCCTCCGCCGGGCGGCAAGTCAATATAGAGGCGAGCGGGCGGGTCTGTCCAATCGGCGGGCCCTCGCCGCATGAGGAGTGCAGCCGGATGGCGAATAGCGAATTAATCGCGAAGCTTTTTGACTTGAGCGGCAAGGTCGCGGTGGTCACGGGCGGTAACCGCGGGATCGGGCGCGGGATCGCGCTCGCGCTGGCGGGTGCGGGAGCCGCGGTGGCGATCATGGCGCGTGACGAGGAAAAGAACCGCGCGACGCTCGCCGACATGCGCGCGCTCGGCGTGCCGGGGATGGCTTTGCGCGTCGATCTGGCGGAGCGCGCGGCGCTTCAGCCGGCGCTTGACGAAATCGAACGCACGCTCGGCCCGATCAATATCCTGGTCAACAACGCGGCTTTCGCGATTCTGAAAGGCGTGCTCGACCAGACCGTCGACGAATGGGACAGCGTGATGGCGGTCAACCTGGACGCCCCGTTTGTGCTGGCGAAGTATGTCGCGCAGGCGATGGTCCGGCGGGGCGGCGGCGGCAAGATTATCAACGTCAGCAGTATCGCGGGCAACGCCGGGTCGCCGATCTTTCCGTCCTACGTGACGGCGAAGGGCGGCCTGCAGGCGCTGACCCGCTGCCTCGCGCTTGAGCTCGCGCCCCATAATATCCAGGTCAATGCGCTGCTGCCCGGATGGTTCAGCACCGACATGACCGACTGGATCCGCAACTGGCCGGAATACGCCGAAGTGCTCAAGGAGATGGTACAGCGCACGCCGCGCGGCCGCTTTGGCGAGCCGGCGGAGCTGGCGGGTGCGGCGGTCTTCCTCGCGTCGGGCGCGTCGGATCACATGACGGGCGCGGAACTGATTATCGACGGCGGCTTCTCAGTCCGTTAGTCGGTTCAAGGAGTCGATCATGGCGAAGATCTATCGGGCGGAGGTGATCGGATCGTTGCTGCGGCCCGCGTGGCTGAAGCAGGCGCGGCTCGACTATGGCGCTGATCGCCTCTCGACCGCGCAATTCAAACAGCTCGAAGATCGCGCGGTTGACGAAGCGCTCGCGCTGCAGGTGGCGAGCGGCGTCGATGTCGTTACCGACGGCGAGATGCGGCGTTCGGGCTTCGTCGGGCCGCTCACCGATTATGTCGAAGGGTTTACCGCGCTGGGTCTCGATACCCGCCGCTGGCATACGCCGGCTGACGCGGAAACCGATCTCATCGTCCCGGTAACCGTCACCGGCAAATTGCGCCGCCGCCGGTCGCTGGCCGCCGAGGAGTTCACCTACGCCCGCGCTCGCGCCACGGCTCCGCTCAAGGTCACCCTGCCGAGTCCCCTGATGCTCGCCTTGCGCTACTCGCCCGAGCTTTCCGGCGCCGCTTATCCCGACCCCTTCGAACTCTTTGCCGACGCTGTCGCTATCCTGCGGGATGAGGTGCGCGAGCTGCGGAGCCTCGGCTGCGAATATATCCAGATTGACGCGCCCGAAATCGCCACGCTGGTCGATCCGGCGACGCGCCACAACGTTTACGAATCGCACGGGATTGCGCCCGAGCGGATGCTCGGCGAGGGGATCGAGATGCTCGACGCGGTGGCCGACGCGCCGGGAATCACCTTCGGGCTCCATCTGTGCCGCGGCAATAATGCGGGACACTGGATGTCGGCGGGCAGTTACGCGGCGATTTCCCAGCAGGTCTTCAAGCGCGCCACGCGCTACGCGACCTTCCTGCTGGAGTATGACAGCGCGCGCGCCGGAGGCTTCGAGCCGCTGGCCGACGTGCCGTCCGACAAGGTCGTCGTGCTGGGTCTGGTCTCGACCAAAAACGGTACGCTGGAAGATCCCGCGGAACTCACCCACCGGGTCGAGGAGGCGTCGCGGCACTTCGCCTTCGATCAACTGGCGCTCTCGACGCAGTGCGGCTTCGCGTCGGTCGCCGCCGGTAATCCGATCACGCCTGCAGCGCAGTCGGCCAAGCTCGGGCTCGTAGCCGCGACCGCCCGCCAAATCTGGGGCGCGGCTTGATTGCGCGGGGAACCGTGTGAATTTGCGCTATAACCGGCCTACCCGAGGATTACGCTCGGCTCGGTGATCTCGTATCATGCGCTCGATGGCCAAGCGAAAGCGCACAGCGGAACCGGTCCACGAACTGGGCGACCTTGCGGCGAACTTGCGACTACCCGACCTGCGGCCGTTGCGGATAGCCGTCGCGGGCGAGGTCATTCTTGATCGCTACGTCTGGGGCGACGTCGAGCGGATCTCGCCGGAGGCGCCGATTCCCGTCCTGCACGTCCATCGGCGCGAGGAAAAGCCGGGCAACGCGGGTTTCGTGATGGCGAACCTGCGCGCGCTCGGGGCGCTGCCGCTCGCGCTCAGCGTGATTGGCAATGATCGCAACGGCCTGATGTTGCGCGAGATTCTGCACGATATTGGAATCGACACGCGGGGCCTGATAATCGACGCCGACCGGCCCACGATCGTCAAGGAGCGGATGCTCGGTTCGGTGCAATCGGCCAATCGCGCGACCCAGCAATTGTTGCGGATCGACGAGGAAGATGTGCGGCCGCTCGCGGCTCCGCGCGAACGGATGTTCAAGGCGCGGATCACCACGACCCTCAAGCGGGCGGATGCGCTGCTGATCGCGGATATCGATAAAGGCCTGCTGACCCCGGGTGTCCTCCGCACGCTGATCGATACGGCGAAGCAGCGCTCGATTCCGGTCGTGATCGATCCGCGGATGAGCCACGATTACTCGATTTATCGCGGCGCCACCGCGCTTACCCCCAACCGTCACGAGACCGAACTCGCCACCGGGATCAAACTGACCGATCGTCACGCGTGGCGGGCGGCCGCCGAGCTGCTGATCAAAAAGCTCGACCTGCAGGCCTGCCTGATCACGCTCGACCGCGACGGCATGTACCTGGCCGAGCGCGGCGGTCAGAACACGTATATCGCGACCGCGCCGCGCGACGTCTACGACGTGACGGGCGCCGGCGATGTGGTGCTGATCTTTTTCGGCTATCTGATTGCGGCCGGTCTGGGGCTGCCGTCGGCCGCCAAAATCGCTAACCTGGCCGCGGGGATCGAGGTCGGCCGGTTGGGTACGGAGATCATTTCGAGCGAGGACCTGGCGCGGGCGTTGCGCCCCGCTCATCAGAGTTACGAGACGAAGATTCTTTCCAGCGAGGAGCTGGCGCTCGCGCTCGACCGCGAACGCCGCGCCGGACGCAAGATCGTCTTCACTAATGGCTGCTTCGACCTGCTGCACGCCGGGCATCTGCATTCGCTGGGCTTTGCCCACGCACAGGGCGACGTGCTGGTAGTTGGTGTCAACAGCGACCATAGCGTGAGCCTGCTCAAAGGGCCCGATCGTCCGATCCACAAGGTGGGCGATCGCGCGCGGCTGATCGCGGGGCTCGAGATGGTCGACTATGTCACGGTCTTTGACGACACCCGGGCCGAAGGGATTATCCGCCGGGTGCGTCCCGACGTGTTGGTCAAGGGCGAGGACTATCGCGGCAAGCTGGTGGACGGCCAGAAATTCGTCGAAGCCTACGGCGGCCGCGTGGCGCTTGCGCCGCTGCTCGAAGGCCATAGCACGAGTGCCACGATTACGCGGATGCGCGCCGCCGAGGCCGCCGTCCCGCGCCCGCCGACGGCGCTCAGCGCCACGCGCCAGCCGTCGCGTCCGCGAACTCACAAGCAATCACGGGAGCTTTGACGCGTATGGATTTCAACTATTCGCCCGAACAGGAAGCCTATCGCGGCCAGGTGCGCGCCTGGCTCGAAGCCCATCAGCCGCCGCCGCTGACGGACGATGAGCGCGCCCGAATCAACGAGGACCTGCTGTGGGAGCGCAACAAACGATGGCATCAGCAGCTCTTCGCGGGCGGCTGGGTCGGACTCAGCTGGCCGCGCGAATATGGCGGCCGCGGCGCGACGTTTATCGAGCAGGTCATCTTCCAGCAGGAGCTGGCGCGGCTCAATCTGCCGGTCGGGGTCAACGTGCTGGGCATCATCATGAACGGTCCGGCCCTGATGCAGTGGGGCACCGAGGAGCAGAAACAGCGCTATTTGGAGCCGATTCTCAAGGCCGACGAAATCTGGTGCGAGGGGATGTCGGAGCCGGGCGCGGGCTCGGACCTGGCCGCGATTCAGACCCGCGCCGATTTGCAGGGCGACTATTTTATCGTCAACGGCCAGAAAGTCTGGACCACCGTCGCCCAGCGCGCCCATTTTTGCCAGCTCTTTGTGCGCACCGACCCAACCCTGCCGAAACATAAGGGGATGAGCGCGCTAATCGTCGATATGCATAGCCCCGGCGTCACGGTTAAGCCGCTCCGGCAGATTACCGGCGACGCCGAGTTCAACGAAATCTTCTTTGAGGACGTCCGCGTGCCGAAGGCCAATCTGCTCGGACCGCTGAACGGCGGATGGCAGGTGCTGGTCGCGACCCTGATGCATGAGCGATTCGGGATCAGCGAGACGGTTGCCGGTGGCGACGTGATCCTCGCCCAGTTGATCGAACTGGCGAAAGGGACCGTGCTGAACGGGGTCAGCGCGGCGTTTGACGAAGAAATCCGCCAGGCGCTCGCGCAGTTTGCCTGTGAGCTGGCGGCGAAGAAATACAACGGCTTGCGCGGGCTGACCAAACGCCTCAAGGGCCAGCAACCCGGCGCCGAATCCTCGATCGGCAAGCTGGTCTCGACCGAACTGTCGCAGCGCATGACCAAATTCGCCGCGCGCCTGTTGGGCCCTTTCGCCGCGCTCGAACGCCATTCGAGCTTCGCGCCCGAGGGCGACTGGCTGCGCCGTCAGCTCTGGTCCGAGGCGCTCACGATCGCGGGCGGCTCCTCAGCCGTGCAGAAGAACATGATCGGCGAGCGGATTCTGCAATTGCCCAAGGGGTGATCGACATGCAGGACCTTTCGACCTTCTTGCGGCCATGCTTCTGTTGTAATTCCCGCGTGTGGTTGCCGCGCGAGGAATCCCGAATCCTTTCCGCCGAGCTATGATGGACGGGCTCGGGATAATATCTGTGCAGATACTAGGGTTTTCTAGCGTTGCATCGCCTGGAACAGCAGCGGGGCCGCTTCGGACATCATCTCGCCGACGATCTCCGCAAGCGGCTTAGTCGGGATCGCAAGCTTTTCGGTCAGCCCGGCAAGGATGCGCAGGTAGTGGTCCTTGGAACCGTCGCTGATCGCGTCGAGGCGGCTTTCCATCACTTCGATATAACGACGATGGAGATCGCAGATCTCCTGGTCTTTCGGATTCTCGAATTTGGTTGCACGTGGCATAGCGGCTCCTGACGAAAAGACTCGTGCCGAATAACTAGAAAAGGTACCGTCGGGTGTTGACGCTAATCAACACGCCGATCGCGGCCATCATCGCGATCAGCGATGATCCCCCGTAACTGACCAACGGCAAGGTGATGCCGACCACCGGCAGCATCCCGGTCGCCATCCCGACGTTGATCGCGACCTGCCAGAAGATAATCCCCGTCACCCCGATGGCGAGCAGCGTGCCGAAACGGTCGCGCGCGTGGCTGGCGATCCAGGTGCCGCGCATGATCAGCGCCGCATAGAGGCCCAGCAGGAACATCGTGCCGGCAAAGCCGAACTCCTCGGCGAAGACCGCAAAGATGAAATCGGTCGTCTGCTCGGGTAGAAAATTCAGGCGCGCCTGGGTGCCCTTGAAGAGACCCTTGCCCCACGCGCCGCCCGACCCGATCGCGATCTCCGACTGGATAATGTGATAGCCGGAACCCAGGGGATCCGATTGGGGGTTGAGGAAGCTGACGAGCCGCTCGCGCTGGTAGGGTTTCAGGTAATGCCAGCCGACCGGCGCCACCAGCGTCGCGCCCAGCAGCAACGCCGCGCCGGTGCGCCAGTTCAGTCCGCCGACAAAAATCAGCGTCGCGGTTATAAGGACGAGGATCAGCGCCGTGCCGAGGTCGGGCTGCTTGAGCACGAGCCCCGCCGGCACGGCCAGCAGGAGACCGGGAATGATGATATGCCGCAGGTTCCAGCCGCCGCGCGGGGGCTCCTCGCGCAGATAACGCACCATCACGAGCACCACGGCCAGTTTGGCGAGCTCGGACGGTTCAAGCTTGAGCACCCCGAGATTGATCCAGCGGCGCGAGCCGCCGGTGCTTTGACCGGCGACCGCCACTACCGCCAGCAGCCCGATCGTGACGGCGTAGAAAAGGTAGGCGTAGCTGTTCAGCGAGCGGTAATCGAACAACGCTGTCGCCGCCATCAGCATCGCGCCGATCCCGACCCACGTCAGTTGGCGGACCACCAGCGGATCGAGTCCGTGGCGTGAATTGCCCCAGGTCGCACTGAAGACACTCAGCACGCCGACCCCCGCGAGCATCAGCGCGAGTATGAAGATCGTCCAGTCGAAATGGTAGATGACGCGCCGGTCGAATACCGCCATGGTCGCTCAGTCCGCGAGTGGATCGACCTCGTAATGCTCGCTGTCGGGATTCTTGACCAGTACTCCGCCCTGCGGCGGGTTGAGCTCGAAATACTTCTGCAGGACGGCCTTGACGGCCGGGGCCGCGGTGCTGCCGCCGTGGCCCGCGTGCTCGATAATGCAGGCGACCGCGATGCGCGGATGGTCGAGCGGGGCGAAAGCGATGAACCAGCCGTGATCGCGGTACTTTTCAGGTATCGCGTTCTCCTTGGTGCGTTCGCCCTGGGCCTCCTTGACGACCTGCGCGGTCCCGGTCTTGCCGGCCACGATCACGTTATCCATCTTGGCCCCGTGCGCCGTGCCATCCGGCTGATTGACCACGCCCGCCATCCCGGCGCGCACGAGGTCGAGGACCTCCGGATCGATCCGCACTTCGTTTTGAATGACGGGCGGAAACACCTTGACCGTGCTGCCGTCGAGCGCGTCGATCTCCTTGACGAATTGCGGCTTGTAGAGCGTGCCACCGTTGGCGACCGCCGCCGCCATATCGGCCAGTTGCAGCGGGGTGGCGCCGACGTAGCCCTGGCCGATCGCGGCGGAAAGGGTCTCGGCCGGATACCACCGCTCACCAAAGCGCTGCTCCTTCCATTGACTCGACGGGACCACGCCCGACCTTTCGTTGTCGAGCTCAATTCCGCTCTTTTTGCCCAAACCCAGGGCGTGCGCCCAGACCGCCAACCGGTCGATCCCGAGATGCTGGCCGACGTTGTAAAAGAAGACGTCGCAGGATTCCACGATTGCGCGATGGAGCGAGATCGAGCCGTGCCCCTGTTTGCGCCAGCAGCGGTATTCGCGGCCACCGAAGTAGATCCCGCCGGCGCAAGTGTACGCGGTTTGCGGAGTCAGGGTGCGGTCCTGCAGGGCGGCGATCGAGTCCACAATTTTGAAGGTCGACCCGGGTGGATAGACGCCCTGGATGACGCGGTTCGACAGCGGATGCTCGGGATCGGTGGTCAGCGTACGCCAGAGCGTGTTCGTGATTCCGCCGGCGAAGCCGTTGGGATCGAAGGTCGGATGACTCGCCATCGCGAGGATATAGCCGGTGTTCGGATCGATCGCGACCAGGGCGCCGGCGCGATCGCCGATCGCGTCCTCGGCCACGCGCTGCAGGTCGAGGTCGATCGTCATCATGACACTGTTGCCGGGGCGCTCCGGAATCTCGCGCAGCATCCGCAGCCGGCGGCCCACCGAGTCGACTTCAATTTCCTGGCCACCGCTCTCGCCACGCAAACTCGGCTCCCAGGTTCGTTCGAGCCCGAACTTGCCGATCTCGTCGCCCATCCGGTAATCCGGCAGGCGATTGAGATCGCGCACCGTGACCTCGCCCACGTAGCCGAGCAGATGGGCAGCCAGTGAACCGTAGATATAGTGGCGGCGCGGATTCACCTGCAGGCTGACGCCCGGCAAGTCGAGCTGATGAGTTTCGAGCGCCACGACCTGCGGCCATTGCAGGCGCTCCTCGACGGTCACCGGATCGAATTCCGGACGGCCCTGGTCTTCGGCGTCGTCCAGCTTCTTCCCGACGCCGTCTTCGCCGAGCAGCTTCTCCAGCCGCGCCGTGGTGACATTGATGTCAGGGGCGTCCTCGGGCACCATCACCGCGTCGAACGAGGGGCGGGTATCGACCAGCGCCCGATGACGCACGTCGTAGACCAGCCCGCGCAGCGCCGGCTGGCGTTGCAGGCGGATCCGGTTGCGGTCGGCCAGCTCCGCCATCTCATGATGCTTGATCATCTGGAGGTAGTAGAGCCGCGTAGCAGCGCCGGTCAGCACGGCCAGAATGATCACGGTCAGCGCGGCGACGCGCGGTTCCAGCCGGGGGATGGGCCGGTTTTTGCTGTGGGTTGTGAATTTGGCCACGATCGCCTGCCTCTTAGCAGGCTATTGAAAAAGGATTTTCAACGCCTGCTGCCCTCACTGTAATTCCCGTAGGGAGAGAACTAAAGGAAAGAAGCCGATTTTGATGCAGGATGTTGAGAACGAACCATCGATGGAATTCACGATATTCACTTCTCAACATCCTGCTTGAAGCCTATTCCCGCAAGCCGCGTTGCCGCAATCCGACCGACCGCGCCGCCCCCGCCATCACCGCGAAAACCGCGGGTGCGCAGAGCGCGGTAATCGCCGCCTGAATGAGGATCGCCGGCATTGCCAGCCCCAGGCTTTCGCTCCGCCCCCAATCCGCCGCGGCGACGGCGTTGCCCAAGTCGATAAAAATGACCGCGCCAAACACGGCGATTACCCCGATCACGGCGGTGCTCGAGAGCAATGAGCGGGAGAGCCCGGACGTCAAAATGAAGACCAGGATGAACAGCAGGGCGTTGAGTCCAAGCTGGCCCCCGGAGAAGGTGTCGGTCGCGTAACCGATCCCGAAAGCCATCAGGGCGGCGGCCGCGCTGTAATAGCGCAGGCCGAGATTAACCGCCAAAACCAACGCCAGATTCGGCATGAGCACGTCGAAGGGCAGCAGCCGCGTGAAGGTGGTCTGGAGGGCCAGGGCGATAAGCGTCGCGATCGCGAATACCCCAATCAAGCGCACGGACTCCTCAGTTCTGGCCTTCGAGCTGCAGTTCGGGCGGCTTCTGCGTCAGCACCATCAGTTGCTCGAGCTTGTGAAAATCGACCGCCGGAAGGACCTCGACATTGAGAAAAAGCCCCGGTCCTTCCTGGGAAACCCGTCCTACTTCGCCGACCAGCAGGCCGCGCGGGAAAATCCCGTCCATGCCCGACGTGACGATCCGATCGCCCGGCCGCAGGTCCTCCGACCGATCGACGTATTTCATGGTGAGGCCGTCGTCGATCACGCCGGCCACGATTCCGCGCGCGCGGCTGCGCTGGTCGATCGCATCGAGCGCGGAGTTGTGATCGTCGATCAGCAGCACCCGGGCGGCGTCGGGCGCCACCACCATCAGGCGGCCGACCACGCCTTCGTTGGCGATTACGGCCATGTCGCGGCGCAGACCCCCATGCGAGCCCTGTCCGACGATGATCGTCCGCGAGAGCGCGTTCGCGTCGCTGCCAATCACGTTGACCGCCACGGCCCTGGTGGCCAGCACTTCGCGGAGTTCGAGCAGGTCGGCCAGGCGGTGGTTCTCGCTTTCCAATTCCTGCATGCGCGCCTGCTGGCTATCGAATTCAGCGAGTCGCCGCCGCAGTTCGGCGTTTTCACGACGCACGCCGACCAACGCAAAGTAATCATGGAGGAACCCGCTCGAACCTCCGGTGATGCCGGCCACGAAGGTCTGAAACGGGCGCAGCAGTTCGATCAGGACGAGCGCGGGTTTGCTCGCGCGCGCATCCGGCCGCACACCTGAACTAAGCAGATGCAGCGCGAGAATCAGCAGCGTTCCGGTGGTCAGAAGGACCCGGTTACGCCAAAGGAAAGAGCTTCTCACCAAGGCTCCCCAAGCTGGGGACTCGCAGCGTCAGAATAGCGGTGAACTTTGCTCTGCGACAATCAGTCGACGGTTACGTCGCGTAGCAGCGACAGTTCGTCGAGCACCTTGCCCGCACCCATCACGACGGCGGTCAACGGGTCGTCCGCCAGCGTGACCGGCAAGCCGGTCTCTTCGCGCAGCAGGACGTCGAGATTGCGCAGCAGTGATCCGCCACCCGCCAGCACGATACCCTTTTCGACGATATCGGAGGCGAGTTCCGGCGGTGTCCGCTCGAGCGCGATTCGGACCGATTCCACCACCTGATGCACCGGCTCCATCAGCGCTTCGCGAATCTCCTCGTCCGTGATTTCGATAATCTTGGGCACTCCCGCCACCAGATCGCGGCCCTTGATCTCCATGGTCTGGATCTCGTTGCCCGGGTAGGCGGAGCCGATCGTGATCTTGATCAGCTCGGCGGTGCGCTCGCCGATCAGCAGATTATATTTACGCTTGATATGCTGAATTACGGCCTCGTCCATTTTATCGCCGGCCACCCGGACCGATCTGGAGAAGACCACGCCGGCCAGTGAAATCACCGCGACTTCCGTCGTGCCGCCGCCGATATCGACGATCATGTTGCCGGCGGGCTCGGTGATCGGCAGTCCCGCGCCGATCGCCGCGGCCATCGGCTCTTCGATCAGATAGACTTCGTGGGCGCCCGCCGATTCCGCCGACTCGCGCACCGCGCGTTTTTCCACCGCGGTTATCCCGAAGGGCACGCAGATTACGATCCGCGGATGGACCAGCAGCTTGCGGTTGTGCGTCTTGCGAATGAAGTGCTTGAGCATCGCCTCGGTGATCTCGAAATCCGCGATCACGCCGTCTTTGAGCGGCCGAATCGCGACGATCGAGCCGGGCGTTCGCCCTAGCATCTTCTTGGCTTCCGCGCCGATCGCGAGCACCCGCCGACCGCCGCGCGAATCCTTTTGCACCGCCACGACCGACGGCTCATTGCAGACGATACCTTCGCCCTTGACATAAATCAGGGTATTGGCCGTCCCCAAATCGATTGCCAGGTCGTGAGAAAACCAGCCGAAAATTGAGCTGAAAGCCACGAAATCCGCCCCCCTGCGCTGCCCACCACGGGCCGAGAAACGCTGTTCTATGCTTGCCGCGGGGACCTCTCCCCAAGCGCCCAACCCCTGCTCAGACGTGTGCTTTTAGGATGATCAAGAAGCCACCGCTTATGAAGCTAACAGACGCGCTTCGGGTTAAGCAATAACTCATCTGCAATTGCGCATCGGAAAGCCGCTCACTTATGATGTAGGGGTCATGTTTAGCGCTTTTCGCCGCCACAACTACTCGCTCGCCACCCGCATAATGATCATCGCGCTGTGCACGGTCTTCGCCTTGTTCTTCGGCGGGCTCGGCGCGGCCACTTATCTGAACCAGCCCGGCGCGGTTGCGTCAATCGATTGTTACACCTACTTGCATCTGTTCACGCTGCCCGGATGTACGACCGTGATGCCGGATCAGATCGACCACGAAGCGGCCAATATCCGCCGGATGATCGAGAACAGCCGGGGACCCGAAGCCGCGCAGCTCCTGCAGGGCGTGAACTTGCGCGAAATGGCGCTCGAAAGCGTGGTTGCGCAGACGCTGATCGAGCGCGAGGCTCATCGGCTGGGGCTCAACGCCAGTGACGACGACCTTGCCCACGCGATCGAGTCCCAGACGGTCTTTCAGGTTGACGGCCGCTTCGATCCGGATCGCTACCGCGACATCCTGCGCGATAACGATCTGCAGCCGGCGGTGTTCGAGTCCGACACCCGCTCGAAGATCCTTACCGACAGCCTGCGCCAGCTTGTCACGGCTTCGGTGCAGGCGAGTCCCGCCGAGGCGCGAGCCGACTTCGATCGCTTCGGCGAAAAGGTGGCGCTCGCCTATATCGAATTTCCGTATGCGAACTTCATCGCCTCCGAGCATCCCACCGACGCCGAAATCGCCAAGTTCTACAAGGATAATCCGGAGGATTTCCGCGAGCCGGAGCGTCTCCGGATAAGCTTCATCAGGTACGACCCCGCGGCGCTCGCCTCGAACGAGCCGCCGACCGACGAGGCGATCCAAAACTACTTCGACCAGAACCTCAAAACCATGTTTACCCATCCAGGTCAGGTCCATGCGCGCCACATCCTGATCCAGGTGGCCCCGGACGCCAGTCCGGAGCAAAAGGCCGCCGCGCGGCGCCGCGCCGAGGACCTGCTGGCGCAGATCAAGGCGGGCAAGTCCTTTGCGGATCTCGCCAGGCAATATTCCGACGATCCGGGTTCAAAGCAAAATGGCGGTGACTTGGGCATGATCGCGCGGGGTGAGCTCGTCAAACCCTTCGAGGATGTCGCGTTCAGACTCAAGCCCGGCGAACTGGCGATCGCCGAGACGCAGTTTGGTGTTCACGTTATCCAGGTGCTCGAAATAAAGGACGCCAAGGTCGAGAGTATCGACGAAGCGCGCCCCAAAATCGTCGCCGCGCTCAAACAGAAGCAGGGCGAAGACGCCGCGCGGCTCGCGCTGGATCAGGACGTCGCGGCGGCCGGCGAAGGCCGGAAACTCCCGGATATCGCCAAGCGGCGCGGTTTGGTCGCGGTCCAGACTCCATACTTCGCCCTGACCGATCCCATCAAAGGCGCCGAGGATAACCCCAAACTGCAGAAGGACGTCTTCGCGATGGCGACCGGCGACGTTCACCCGATCATCGATGGTCCGGTGCCGTATCTGGTCGAGGTCCTTGATCGCAAGGCGAGCCGGCTTCCGCCGTTGAGCGAAATCAAGGATCGCGTGGCCCAGACGGTGGCCCGGATTCATGCCGAGGCGACCGCGAGCCAGGTGGCCACCGCGATGCTCAAGCAGATTAAATCGGCGGAGGCCTTTGACGCCGTGGCCGACCAGAACCATCTGCAGGTCAAATCCACGGGTGAATTTGTCCGCACCAGCCAGGACGTGCCGGGAATCGGATCGTTTCCCCAGCTCGGGCAGACCGCCGGGGCGCTCGCGGCGGTGCCTGGCATGATCGATCATGTGATGGCGAACGGCGGGAATTCCTACATCTTCAAAGTGTTGTCGCGAACCCTGCCGAGCGACACGGACTGGAAGGCGGTGGCGCTCCAATTCACCGAGCGTTTCACGCAGCAGGAGCAACAGACCGCGTGGTCGAATTTCGTCAACGAGCTGAAGCGCAAGGCGCAGATCGAAGTACACAGCGAGCTGCTCGGGAGCTCACCGGCCAACTCCTGAGATAGCCAGGCTCTTTTCCGGCCGACGCCAATTTTGGCGAGAGGAATTTGATGGATTCCGCGGACGACGATCCTCACCCACCGAAAACCGATACGAGCGAATTCTTTCTACCCGGCTCGGGCCTCAGCGCCCTGCTGATCCACGGCCTGACCGGAACCCCCTACGAGATGCGTTATCTCGGCGAGCAACTGGCCGGCGCCGGGATACGGGTGCTCGCGGTCAAACTGGCGGGCCACGCCGGGGCCCCCGAAGAGTTGGCCACGGTCACGCACGCCAACTGGTACGAGAGCGCGGTCGACGGCTTCGAGCGGCTGCGGGCGTATGGCGATCCGAATATCGTTATCGGACTCTCGATGGGCGCGCTGCTCGCGGCCCGGCTCGCGATCGATCAGCCGGAAGCGGTCGCGGGGGTGGTGATGCTGGCGCCGGCCTTTTTTCTCGGGCGGCGGTCGCGCTTTGTCTTGCGCGCGCTGCGCCCGGCCGCCCGGCTCGCCGACCAGCTCTTTTTTCACAAACCCGGCGGCTCGGATATTCACGATGCGTCGGCGCGCGGAAGCCATCCGGGCAGCCGGCTGATACCGTTGCGGGCGGCGTTGAATCTGCTCGAGCTGAGCGACTACGTCCGGCCGAAAATGTCCGCCGTCGAGCAGCCGGCTTTGCTGATCCACGGCCGCAACGACCATGTCTGCCCGTTCGACACTAATGTCGATTTCGTGATGGGTAATCTGGGCAGTCAACAGAAGCGGCTGATCGCACTTGAAGAAAGCTTCCATGTGATCACGGTCGACAGCGAAAAAGAGCGGGTCGCCCGCGAGGTGGCGGACTTCATTACGCCGTCGCGCGCGCCCGCAGCCGTGCGCGCGGCCGCCCGCGGAGGCCGCTGATGCGCGTGGATGAAACCAGGACTATCGCGGACCTTCTTGCCACCGGCGAACCAGCCCGAGCCGCTTTGATCGGGACCCAGCCGGACCGGGTACTCACCTATGGTGAATTGCGGGCGCAGGTCGCAAGTCTGACCGGCCAGTTGCTCGCGAGCGGGCTCGAGCCCGGCGCGCGGGTCGCGATCATCCTGCCGAACGGTCCCGAATTCATCGTCACCTTTCTAAGTGTCGCCGGTGCGCGCCTGACCGCCGCGCCATTCAACGCCGCGCAGGTCGCGGAGCTCGCCGCGCTGTGGACGGACGCCGGGATTCGCGCCGTGATCGCGGCGGCGGAAGATCGCGGGACCCAGGCTATCGCGACGCGTCTCGGACTCCCGTTCTGGGCGTTGGCGGTCGATTCCGCGGGGCGGGTGCGGCTCGACGTTCCGGCACACGGCCGCCGTTCCGACGGAGCGCCGCGCCCGTCCGACGTCGCCCTTTTTCTCCATACGAGCGGCACCACCAGCAAGCCCAAGGGCGTGCCGCTGACGCATGGCAACCTGATGTACTCGATCGCGAATATCGCGGAAGGCTATCGCCTGACGGCTGCGGATTGCACGCTGCTGGTGATGCCGCTGTTCCACGTGCACGGCCTGATCGGCGCGACCCTCTCGACGCTGCACTCGGGCGGCACGGTGGTAGCGCCGCCGCGCTTCAGCGCAGGCACCTTCTGGCCGACCGCCCGCGCTCATCGGGCAACCTGGTACTCGGCGGTGCCGACGATCCATCGCACGCTCCTGCTGCGCGCCGCGACTGATGCCCCGGCGCAGAGCGGTTTCCGCTTCATCCGATCCTGTTCCTCGGCGCTCGCGCCTGCGATGCTCGCGCAGATGGAAGAACGCTTTCAGGCCCCGGTGCTCGAAGCCTACGGGATGACCGAAGCGGCTCATCAGATTGCGACCAATCCGCTGCCGCCAGCGCCCCATAAGGCGGGCAGCGTCGGTCTGGGTGGACGAGTCGAAATCGTGATTATCGACGACCAGGGCCATATCCTGCCGCGCGGGACGGCCGGAGAGGTTGCGATCAAAGGCCCCAACGTGACGCTCGGTTACGATCAGAATCCGTCCGCCAACGCCGCCGCGTTCGTGAACGGTTACCTGCGCACTGGCGATCGCGGAGTGCTCGACGCGGACGGTTACGTGAGCTTGATCGGCAGAATCAAGGAGCTGATCAATCGGGCGGGCGAAAAAATCTCACCCCTGGAAATCGACGCGCTTCTGCTGGCTCATCCGGCGGTCGCGGAAGCGGCGAGCTTCGGCGTGCCCGACGACAAGTACGGCGAAGAAATTTGCGCCGCAGTGGTCCTGAAGAGCCCGGCGTCCGCGGCCGAGCTCCAGACCTTTTGCCGCGATCAGCTCGCGGCTTTCAAGGTGCCCAAGGTCTTTCATTTCGTGACGGAACTGCCCAAGACCGCGACCGGCAAAGTCCAGCGCAGCGCGTTGACCGCGACGTTCGCGAACAACGCGAAATAGTCTTCTGACACCGCTCAGCGAAGTTCTCGATCTTGACGAACCAATACGTCGCTCGGGACCTCAAGTCTCGGCATCGAGGCGCGTAACTCGGCTCGAGAGGGAATGCCGCGGCGAGGCTGAGCGGGCAGTATTCTGGCAAGTGGACGTCCCCTCCGCGTCACGACGACTTCGCCGGCCTCGGCAACGAGGTCGTCAAGGTGCGCGAGTGCGGCTCGCATTTCCCGGATACTCAGTGTTTTCAAGCGACGCTCCGATGTTGACGACACATCGTCCATGATTTGTCACATCGTCATGTAAAGGCAAGCTCGATTGCGCCGAGGTACCGGCGTTCAGGTGCGCGTCGACACAACTTGCGGGCGGATGATTAATGCGGCTACATTCGCGGCATGGATCAGCCGCTCGAGCAAATCCTCAATCTGCTGCTCGAATCCGAGCGCGCCGGCGTGGCCGCCCTGGACGGGCTGGTCGCGCAAGTCGATCACGCCGATCTCAAGCGCTTGTTGCTGACTTCAAGGGAAGACGAAGCCGCCGACGCCACGGCCCTCGAACAATTGATTCGTGGCAGCGGCGGAACGCCCTCGCCCCAGACCGGTCCGTTTGCCGCCAAGGTCGCCGCGACCGGAACCTTGCGCGAACGCCTGCAGCTTCTGATCCACGGCGAGGAGTGGGTCGCGCGGAAAATCGAGGAGGCGCTCGCGCTGGCGCCGCCGGGCGGCCCGATTCACGACTGCCTGCAAAAGATGGCCCGACGCCATCGCTTCGAGGTCGAGTGGGGCCGCGCCGAGCTGATCCGTTT
Organism: Binataceae bacterium (SeqCode); assembly: GCA_052145175.1. Lineage (GTDB taxonomy): Bacteria > Desulfobacterota > Binatia > Binatales > Binataceae > JAJPHI01. The sequence continues at coordinate 36,708 of JBKQPD010000259.1, forward strand.
GATGGATACGGTTACTTGAGGATTCCTCTCATGTTTGACGTTGGAGCTCGCTGATGGATCTCAGCTTCAGTCCCGAAGAAGAAAGTTTCCGCGCGCGCGTGCGCAAGTTTCTCACGGAAAATCTGCCGCCCGGATGGGGTGGCGCGGGCGGCCGTCCGGCCGGGATGACCCAGCTCGAATTTCTGCGCGACTGGCAGCGGCGCCTCTACGACAATGGCTTCCTCGGGATGTCGTGGCCCAAGGAATACGGCGGGCAGGGCGCCAGTCAGATCGAGATGGCCATTTACAACGAAGAGAGCGCGCGGGTGCGCGCACCCGGGGCGCTCAACGCTATCGGCCTTTCGATGGTCGGGCCGACGATTATTTCGCACGGCACGAAGGAGCAGAAGGAACGCTACCTGGCGAATATTCTGAGCGGTGAGGAAATCTGGTGCCAGGGCTACTCCGAACCCAATTCCGGATCGGACGTCGCGTCGTTGACCACGCGCGCGGAGCTCAAGGGCGACGAGTTCGTGGTCAACGGCCATAAGGTCTGGACGACGCTCGCCCATCTCGCGCAACAGTGCATGCTGATCGCGCGCACCGATGCCGCCGCGCCGAAGCATCGCGGTATCTCCTGCCTGCTGATCGACATGAAGACCCCGGGCATCACCGTCAAGCCGCTGCGCCAGATGACGGGCGAGGCGGAATTCAACGAGCTGTTCTTCGACGACGTTCATGTGCCGCGGGAAAATCTGCTTGGACCGCAGAATGAAGGCTGGCGCGTCGCCACCACGACCCTGATGAATGAGCGCGGCACGAGCGCGCTGGCCAGTGTGATGCGCTACCGGATCGTTTTCGACGAGATCGTCGATTTGGCGCGCAGTACGATGCGCCACGGGCGGCCGGCGACGCAGGATCCGGTGTTGCGCCAGCGGCTCGCGCAGTTCCATGTCGATCTCGAAATGATGCGCTTTACGGCTTATCGCACCTTCTCGAAGATTCTGAAGGGAGGCGATCCCGGCCCGGTCGGCTCGATCTCCAAGCTCGCCTGGTCGGAGCTGAATCAGCGCATGATGGAATTCGTGATGGAGGTGGAGGGCCCGGCCAGCCAGTTGATGCGCGGGTCGGCGCACGCGGTGCAGAGCGGCCGCTGGCAGCATCATTTTTTGCGCTCGCGGGCCAATACGATCGAAGCCGGCACGTCCGAAATCCAGCGCAACATTATCGCCGAGCGCGTGCTCGGCCTGCCCAAGTCGCGTTAACCGAGGCGCCGCAACGCCAAGGGTATAGGAGTCGCTATGCCGTTCATGTCAATCAACGATCCCGAATTCTGGAAGAACTGTCCCAAGGGTCTGGAGCTGATTCCCAAGAGCATGGAAGGGACGGGCGGCGGCGTCGCGTATTTTGTGATGGGCGAACCGCGGGACAACGCGCCCACCGTGGTTGCGCTGCGGATGGCGCCCAACTGGGTTTTGCCGCGTCACGCGCACGATTGCTATCGCTTCGAAGTGATCGTGCAGGGCACGCTCGACGTTGGCGAGCGGATTCTTAAGGTGGGCGACGTGATGGTCAGCGAGCCGAACACCTTTTACGGACCGCACGTGGCCGGTCCGGAAGGCTGCACCACATTCGAGATTTTCAGCAATCACGCGGCGTCGCATGAAGCGATACTTGATTTGGCCGGCAACGTGGTCAAATTCGATGTCTCCCGGCCCGGCGAGTTCCGCCGCATGATGGAGGCGCAGCAGGCCGTTCGCACGCAGACGGCCTGACGCTCAGCGCGAGCTTCTCCGCGCGCTGATTAGGCTTTGGCGGCGGGGGCGGGAACCTCGCGCATCCGCGCGGTCGTGTCGTTGTCGTATTCCAGATGCAAGGCGCGCACGACCATCCCGTGCATCCGCCAGGTCGCGATTACGAAGATCAGCTCCATGATTTGCGCGTCGCTGAAATGACGTTTCAGTGCGGCGAAAGTCGCGTCCTCGATCAGGTTGCGGCCGACCAGCTCGTCCGTCGCGGCCATCACGGCCCGGTCGGTAGCGTCGAACAGGTCGGAGGTCGCCCAGCCCTTGATTGCTTCCAGTTGCTCCTCGGCTATCCCGACCATCCGCGCGACTTTGAGATGCTGCGAGTACTCGAACCGCGAATCACCAACGATTCCGGTGCGCAGGATCGCGAGTTCGCGATAGCGCGGCTTCAGGACGCGCCCCGGCTGCAAGAGGGCGAACAACGAATCGTAGGACATCTTCAGGATGTCGGGTACCAGGGCGAAGGTCGTCCAATAATCCCCCGGTGTACCGGTAGGTGTTCCCGGCGCGGCGACCGGATCGCGCTCGCCGAAGAATTGCGAGTAAATCTTGCGAATCTCAGGCGATGCTTCGGTGAGGCTGACCTGCTTGAGCCGATTCCCCATGACGATCCCTCCGCTGTGATGTGGCCGATGCAGCCCGACCCTTCCACAGGACGGCGCTCAGCTCAAGCGGACGGGAGGGGGCGCGTCAGGAACCCGGGGTGGCGGTCCGTTTGCGCCATTCGGTCTCGGCGATTTCACCGCGCGCCAGGGCGCAGCAGTCGGGGCACAGCAGGACCAGGGATTCCGGACTCACGCGCCCTTCGTGAGCCTCTTCCCGCTGAAACAGTGGGGCCAGGCGGCGCGACCCCGAAGCCGGACGCGAGCACAGCTCGCATTGCAACCACGAGGGCGGGGTCTTTTCGAGCACCGCGTTCGATCCGATCCCGGTCTGAACCCGATCACTCGCCGGAACTTCTGCGCCAGGCTTGGGAGAAAGCATAAAAGGAACTAACAGCAGCTTGCATGCCGTGCCACCGATCGGTCAAGACAATATTTAGTGACGCTTATCCGTCGACTGCGCCGTCTCGACATGCAAACTGCTGTTGCGTTTCTGTAACAGTGTTACCTAATCCGCGCCAACGCGGATTGTGTTCAGTCCTTCGGCGTGGCGATCGCCCCGCAGCCGCGAAGCTGTTCGAGGTCCGTCGCGCTGAAACCCCAGTCGCGCAGCGCCTCCTCCGTATGCTCACCCGGCCGGGCCGGCGGCCGTTGAATCGCGCCGGGAGTCCGGCTGAAGCGCGGCGCCGGCGCCGGCTGGACCACGCCGTCCCGTTCGACGAAGGTTCCGCGCAGCTTGTTATGCGGATGATGGGGCGCCTCGGCCATGCTCAGCACCGGCGCGAAGCAGATGTCGCTGCCCTCCATGATCTTGCACCACGCGTCGCGCGTTTTGGTGCGGAACAGTGTGGCGACCCGCTCCTTCATCTGGGGCCACGCCTTGCGGTCATTCTGCGGCGCCAATTCCTCTTTCTTCAGTCCCGAGAGCCTGAGCAGTTCGTCGTAGAACTTGCCTTCGATCGAGCCGATCGAGACATACTTGCCGTCGCTGGTCTCGTAGACGTCGTAATAGTGGGCGCCGGTATCGAGCACGTTCGCGCCGCGCTCGTCGGTCCAGAAGCCGGCCCCGTGCATCCCATAGATGGCGGTCATCAGAGACGCGGCGCCGTCGACCATGGCGGCGTCGATTACCTGACCCTTACCCGATTTTTGCGTTTCGAGCAGGCCGGTCACCACGCCGAAGGCGAGGTACATCGCGCCGCCGCCAAAATCGCCAACCAGGTTGAGTGGAGGGACGGGCGCCTGACCGCGCCGGCCAATCGTGTTCAACGCGCCCGACAGCGCGATATAGTTGATGTCGTGGCCGGCGGCTGCGGCGAGCGGGCCTTCCTGACCCCAACCGGTCATCCGGCCGTAAACCAGACGCGGATTGCGGCCGAGGCAGACGTCCGGTCCGATGCCCAGCCGTTCCATCACGCCGGGACGAAAGCCCTCGATTAGGGCGTCGGCGCGCTCCACGAGCCGCAGGACGGTGGCGATTGCCTCGGGCCGTTTCAGGTCGAGCGCGATCGAGCGACGGCCGCGATTAAGCAGGCTGTACTTGGTCTGCAACGAGATCCCGAGCCCCGCGTCGGCCGTGCGATCGATCCGCAGCACTTCCGCGCCCAGATCCGCCAGCAGCATCGCGCACATCGGCGCCGGTCCGATCCCGGCAAGCTCGATTATCTTGTAACCGTTGAGCGGTCCCATGATTCACCTCGACTGGTTTCGCAGCAATTTTCCGCATCCAACCTTAGCATAAGAGCGTAAGAGCAAAAGGGGCGCGGGTGTACACCCGGCAACTGCGTTCGTCAGCTTCAGGGCGAGCCGTTGCCGGAAGCCGGCGCGGCAGTGGCGTGTTGGTAGATTATCGCGACGGCGTTGAGAATCCGGCCTTTGTGCCCCTCTTCGCCAACCTCGGCATCGTGTTCGCTCGAGCTGTCATCGGCGCCGCCCTCCGCTCCGGCGCCCTTGCCCCCCAACGGTTTGCCACGCTGCTGCCGCTGGTCCTCGAGCACCACCAGGGCGTCGGCGCCGGTTTCACAGGCCTTGCGCCGAGCCAGACCGTAGATTTCCTGGTTGTCCGCATTGTAATCATCGCTGACCTCGATGATCGCAATCTCCTGATAGTCGGCATTCGGCAGCGCGGACAGCGTCGGTAGCGGACAATCGAAGGGTTTCGCGGCGCGGGTTCGCGGCGCGAGCCAGCTCACCGTGGTCTCCGGAGGATCCTTCTGCGCCGCGCAGCTCGACAGCGTCGCGATGATCGCGGCAATCGCCGCTCCGCTAATCCACTTGGCCGCCTTACTGATCGCGCACCGTGTTTTCATCGAGCTTCCCGCGGGTGTGAACCGCCCCTTGTCCGCATGCATAGAAGGAAAAGATCGCATACGTTGAATCGTTATAGTAGAGCGTTTACAAACTAGCGGAGCGAGACGGGATACTTGACGCTCGATCGCAGGTCGATCATAACGCTGAGGGTGGCGGTCGTGCGCGGTCGGGCTCAGGGTCGTCGCGGACAACGGGCAAAACTCTGACAAAAAGGAAACTCATGAACTTCGGACTGCTGATGGCGTTTCGGAACCCGCCACCAACCAAGACGCCGTTCACGGAAATCTATGGTAAGCATCTCGACCTTGCGGTGGAAGCCGAGGAGTTGGGCTACGATTCGATTTGGCTGACTGAGCATCACTTTGTCGACGACGGTTACTCGCCGTCATTGCTGCCGATCGCCGCCGCGATCGCCGCCCGCACGAAGAAAATCCGTATCGGCACCTTCGTTATTTTGCTGCCGCTGCACAATCCGATTCGAATCGCGGAGGACGCCGCGACCGTGGACATCCTTTCCAACGGCCGTCTCGACCTCGGTTTCGGCCAAGGGTATCGGGTGCCGGAATTCACCGGCTTCAATATTGCGCGGAAGGAGCGCGGTCCGCGGCTCGAGGAGAACGCGGAAATCGTGCGGCGGCTCTTCACCGAAAAGAATCTCAGCTTCAACGGCCGTTTCAACCAGATTGCCGGCGCGACCCTGACGCCGGGTGCGGTCCAGCGTCCCCATCCGCCGATCTGGCTGGCGGCGCGCGGGCCCAAATCGATCGCGCGGGCGGCGCGCAACGGTTACCATCTGATGGGCACCGGCGGCGTCGATCAGCAGCAGACGTACGACGCGGCGCTGCGCGAAGCCGGCCGGAATCCCAAGGATTACCATATCGCCCAGCTACGCACAGTGTTTGTCGCGCCGCGCCGCGCGGCCGCCTGGGACGCCGCGGAAGCCGGGGCACACTACATCATGAGCTGTTATGGCAAATGGTTTGCCGAGGCGAACGATCTGCCGGGCGACGCCGGCTTCGCCGCGAACCTCCCGCCGGTCAAAAAGCTGCGTGACGCGGAAACCGCGGCGCTGTTCGGTGAGCCGCTGATTATCGGCACGCCGGACGAGGCGATCACGATGATCGAGGATTATCAGGCGCGCAGCCGCGTCACTCATCTCGTGATGGCGACCGTGCTGCCCAAGACCGATTTCAAAAAGGCGAGCGCAAGTCTGCGGCTCTTCGCCAAAGAGGTGATGCCGCATTTTCGCCGCAAGGCCCGCGCGCAGGCGCGCCCCAAACGTGCCTCCCGCTAGCCGGGTCGGGAACGCTCCGCCGTCGCGGGTGCTTTCCCGCGCGCTCGCGACACTGGGTGCGGCGCTGCTGATGAGCCTCCTCGCGGCCTGCTCGTCCGAAGTTGAACCGCAAGAGCCGCCGCCGCAGCCGCAGCAGGCGATCATCAAGGTGCCCGACAAGGCGCTGGACCGCGAGCGTCTCCAGGTCCAGACGGGCAATCTTGCGCTGCCCTATGATCAACTGGGCGAACTCGAGTACACCGAGCCATTTTCGCCACGGGCGATCGACGACGACTATATCGACGACAAGCTGCGGGCGATGGCGATGCAAAGGTGGGGCAATCAGGTTGACGCGGTTATTGACGTCAAGACCGCGCTCAGTTCCGACGAGAGTGAGGTGAGCGTGACGGCGCAGGCCGTCAAGGTCCGCGGCGATTGCTCGTTCTGCCGCCATCAAGGTGGCTATCCGACCGGCCAGTGACGAAGTTCTTATTTCGCGGGAGTGTCTTTGGCGGAGCGTTTGGCAGCCGCCCGCCGGCGTGCGTAAACCGCCGGATCGGCGAGCGGAGAATGGCTGTGCTGATGTGCCGGGGTCTTTTCGACGGGCGTTCCGCGCTTTTGCTGCTGGTCCGTCCGTGCCGCGACGGTGTCGTCGTATTCCGCCCCCCGACCGTGCAGGTAGGCCGCATAGCGCGAGGTCGTTGGTTGATCCATCCAGCAGAGTTGCGCCGGCGGTGGCACCCTCAAGCGCGTCACATCCGACCGGGTTGCCGCCGACGGCGCGGGTGGGGCTTCGCGCGTAGCCGCATCCCCGCCGCGGCCGAAGACCACGGCTGACAGCATCCGCCGCGCGCGCCGGCCGCATCCGGGACACGGATGGCTCCTGGTGGCCGACTCGCGCAACGACGCGAGTACCTCAAACGTTGCGTCGCAATGCCCGCAATAGCACTCGTAGAGTGGCATTCGATGAAATATCAGTCGATGCGGTGTGGATGTTCCTTCCAGTCCTCGGGGTCGTGCGTGATCCACATCGTCGCGCCCTGCATATCGCGGATCATCTTGATGCGCTGGAGCGACCTGATCGACTGGGTCGGATCATAGTCGATACCCATTGTCGCCCCGTTCTCCACCGCGGCGCGCAGATGCGCGGTGTCGCCGGTCAGCAGGAACTTGCGATTGGGCAGATTGACCAGCACCGAGCATTCGCCGGGCGTATGACCAGGGGTCAGCAGAAACTGGATCGCGCCGTCGCCGAACAAGTCGAAATCCCCTGCGAGCTCCAACCAGTCGTAACCGCGCGTCGGCAGGAAATCGTTCAGGATAAACCCCCAGCGCCGATCGGGATCGGGCCAGTAGGCGTAACGCAGTTCATTCGCGCCAACCAGGAACTTGGCCTTGGGAAAATAGGTGAGGCCGCCCGAGTGATCGAGATGGGAGTGCGAGAGGATGACGTACTTGATATCGGAGGTCTTGTAGCCGACCCCTTCGATCTGCTTGTCGAGCGTATCGGCCTTGTTCCATTTGACGGGCAGGGCCTGCGCCACTTCACCCCAGTAGCCCACGGCGTCATCGATGATTTTGGCGTTGCAGCCGGTATCGAACAGCACCAAGCCCTTCGGATGTTCGATCAGGAACGAGGGACAGGGCAGTTGCAGCAGTTCATCGCTCCCGCCGTGCATCAGAAGTGACGCCGGAGCGGTCAGTTCCGCGCCCGGCAGCGCCCACATTTTTTTTGCTGTCGCCATGGGGAATCTCCGTTGCTTGTTGCGACGACTGCCTCGCCTGCCGAGGCCCAGCGCCGTGGCCGTGGTTCGGCATATCTCTAACTGTCAGAAGATCAATTTGCAACCGGCGCAGCCAAACCCTGACCGCTTAATCAGGTTTGCTGGACGCGAGGGTCAGCGGCGCCGCGCGCAGCGCCTCGGCGGCCAGGGTCCGGGCCTGAAAAAGACAATAGACCACTGCGACGATCAGAATGATCGCGGCCACGGTCAGCGGCGCGACCAGCGGATGCCACCAGGCGCCGACTTCCAAATCAAAATGAACGCGATAGACCACCGGGACCGTGCCGATCGTCAGCATCGCGCTGTACGCGCCGCTCGCGAGGTCGGTCTGGACGTCGATTACGCCTGACGGATAACGTCGCGCGGGAATCGAGACGCGCCGCGTTCCACCGTCCTGCGCGATTTCGACCGCGACCGGCGCATTCGTTAGATCGCTCCCGACCAGATCGAAGACCAGCAACGTCCGGCCACCCTGGGGAACGCTGCCGCAGTATTCGGCGAAGCGATTGAACTCGGGCTGATAAGCGGAAAAATGTACGTAATTGTTCAGCCCGGCCCATTGGGCGCAGGGGTCATAGTCCAGCCCCGGACCGCCACCGTGAGCCCAGACCTGACGCGGGAGGATCGCCGTCGCGATCGCGATTAACATTGCCGCCGTGACCAGCGGACGGAGGCGGCGGCATGTGCGCGGCTTGCGGTGATTGCGCTTCGTCATCACAACTCGCCCACCAGATGGCCGGTGAAGGTCGGCACGATCGAGCTGCTGAACTCGACGATCGAACGCTTGCCGGCCGGATCGAAGAACATGAAAAGGCCGCCGATCCGGCTGGTCGGATCGCTCATCAGCGCGGTCAGCCGATCGGTCTCCCACACGGGGCTGGTCGCCTCGAGATACATCTCGATACTTTCGCCGGCCGCGATCGGACGGTTTGGCTGCACGAGCAGTCCGGCCGGCGCCAGCAGATCCGGCGGATAGTCGGGATCGGCGCGGGAGACGCTGGCGTTCAGGAAGCGCAGATTCGCCGTCGTGAACTCGCCCAGCCGGACCGGTTGCGCACCGTGATTGGTCACCCGCAGATGGAACTGGACCGTGCGCCCGGGTACGAGGTAGGTCACCGTTTCGGGCTCGATCGTGACGCCAGCTGGCGGCTCGTCGAGCGCCGGAACCTTGGTCTGATGGGACTGCAGGGGAATCGTCACCGGGTTGGCGACGTTGGTAACGGCAAACGCGACAATCGCTGTTACCAAGGTTGCCGCGAGCATCACCGCCGCCATCATGCGATCACCGCGCGTGATCAGCCGGTCGCCCTCGCCCGCCTGCACCGCCGCGTAACGCGGCATCAGCAGCGGCTTGCGGATCCAGTAGCCCAGCCAGACGAGCGCGAGCGCAACCCACACGAGATGCCATCCGATCACGATCCGCAGGCCGTAACTCGCCAGGTTGAGCCGCCGGCCGGTCAGCGTCGTGACCCAGTCGTCGAAGCTCGCCGGATCGCCCACCACGGTCACCCACTGGCCGGGTCCGAGAATCGCGCCCGCGTCGAGCACGTCAAGCATCGGATGGACGTGATAGCGGCCCGGCAGACGTCCACGCAGCACGATGCGGTAGGCGTAGTCGCCGCCCAGCTGCAGGGCCATCGAGGAAACCCCGTTTACCCCGTTGACCTCGCTCTCCGCGCGCGTAAAGACCGGGCCGGGTACGCCCACGTTGAGAAAGGTCAAGGTTGTGGGCGAGGGAATTTCGAGCGGCCAGCTCCCCATGATATGAAAGCGGCCGGTGACCACCAGCTCCTGATTGACGCTGACCCGCTGCGACGACCAGGTCGTGTCATACCATTGGATCGTCGAGAGCCGCAGCGAGGGTTCCTGCGCGCGTTCGCCGTGGGCGTATGCGATCGCCGGCAGCAGCATCGCGCAAACCAGGATGAGCAGCGCGCGACGCGCGGCGGCCCGGCAAGTTGTGCATGAGCGAATCATTGGTATCGGCGCAACCTTCCGGCGCGTCAGCTCAAATCTTCTTGAACCACGAGAACTGGCTTTTCACGAACAGCCAGCCGACGCCGACAAAGACCATATAGACGACGATCGACATGAAACCGGCAAAGGCGACTGAGAGGTAGACGGGGTCCTGACCGAACGTCCGCAGCGTCCCCCGATTGATGATCCTGATGTACTCGGGCGTGCCGGTCCGGATGTAATGAAAGCCCTGCAGATCCGCGAGCGACATCAAGGCGCCGTGGAGATTCACCGGGGCGAGAAACGGCGCGATCAACGGCCAGTTGGCGAGGTAGAAGACCACCCCCCACAGGAAGCCCCCGACGATTCCCGCGATGAGAATACTGTCGGTCAGGAGCAACGTCGTATCGAGGGCGAGCCCGCACGGAATCAGGGTCGCCGGCCAGATGAAATTCAGCGGAAAGTAGGCCCAGCCATGCATGTTAAGGACGCGATTCAGCCATTCGGCGGCGACCAGGCTGAACGTCAGGAAAGTCGCGGCGAAGGGCAGGCGGAAGCGCGACCAGAAGATAAATAGGATCGCCGACGGCATCGCGATTTCCACCACCGGCGTGAAAGAAAGCCACCAGCGGCTGTCTTTCCAGTCGTCCCAGAAATCCCAGTCGCCCACCGTCAGCATCGTGGCGACGTGGTAGAGCCCCATGAAGAGGAAGAACAACAGGATCGCGACGACCAGATCGAAGCGGCGATAGACGCGATTCCGTTCTTCGGGCGTGACGGTTGCCGGCGCGGTCCGCGCGCGAAGAGAAGCCGCCATCACGAGACCTCGCGCGTCAGGAAGCTTCGCGCTCGAAATCCAGCGCCGGGTCGTGGGCGGGACCGTCGGTCCCCTCGTAAGTCTGCGCGCGGCCCGTCGTCAGCTCATGGATATAATCGCAGACCTGCATCAGGAGTCCGCCCAAGCCCAGCCCGGCCCATGCGAAAATCACGAACCACCAGTGGACCGGCGCGGCGAACCGCTCTTCGAGAATCCAGAAACTGTGTGCCCATTCGTTGAACGCCACCACTGGCAGCAACATGAAGGGTCCCGCGACCGCGATCACCCACGGGAGCGAGTGGCGCGCGCCGAAACGCGGCAGCCGGGTCATCCCGTACAGGTACGACGTGATCCCGAGAATGATGTAGACCGGAAAAGCCCAGTAGAAAAGGATGATATGGCTGGGGGTGAACGACGTATCGCGCACCACCGTCTGATGCCAGCTCGCGTCTTCCTCGGCAAAGAAGCTGGCCGCCCAGAAGACCGCAAAAACGTAGAGAAAGATCAGGCCAATGAAAACGCCCAGCCGCCGGAGCTCCTCGGTCGCTTCAACCCGGCTCAGATCCCGGGGGCGCGAAAACCAGACGTAGCCCCAGATACCGGCGGCGGCAACGGCTTCGACGGCAAACTGACTGAACAGCAGGTTCATCCAGTACTTCTGGAATTCGGGCGAGGTCGAATCGAGACCCATGCTCCACGCGTACTGTTGCTGATAGAGGCGCGCCGCCACCATCAGCTTGGCGATTATGCCGCATCCGATCGCGATGAACGACGGATTAATCCACTGGACCTCGGTCCCGGCGCGGACCGTGGCATCGTTGACTTTCGTTGTGTTTAACAGTGTCGCCATCGGCAACCTCTACGCGCGTGCAAAGCTCAAAATTCGCCAGGTGACTAAAATTCTTAACACTTGAATTAATTCGAGCTTATATTCCCAGTTCCCGCCAAAGGCAACTTGACGCGCGGTCGCTATCCGCGCTACGCGAAGCTCAAGGGTCTGCTTTTCCCGACCAACCTTGGAGGACATTGAGATGGCGCAATCATCGAATCGCTATAGCGGCCAATCGACCAGCGTGGCCAGCGGATGGAAATGTACGCAATTGACGCCGCCGAGCGCCCTGTTTGGCGCGAACGGGATGCGGCTGGGGCCCGACGGCCGGCTCTACGTCGCGCAGGCCTTCGGCAGCCAAATCAGCGCGGTTGATATAGTGACCGGGGCGGTCGAGGTTATCAGCCCCAAGGGCAGCCCGATCGTCGGCCCCGACGACCTGGCTTTCGATTCCAAGGGGACCCTCTACATCACCGAAGTCATGAGCGCGCGAGTCTGTGCGCGGGCGCCGAACGGCGAACGGCGGATCATTGCGGACAATGTGTTGGGCGCCAACGGTGTGACGATCCAGCAGGATCGCATTTTCATGGACGAATGCCGCCCCGGCGGCCGGCTGTGGGAGTTGTACGCCGACGGCCGCGCGCCGCGGATGCTCGCCGACAACCTGCCGCTGCCCAACGCGCTCCGGCTCGGACCGGACGGCAATATCTATTTCCCCGTGCTCGGCGAGAACGCCATCTGGCGGATCCCGCTCGCTGGCGGCAAGCCTGAGCCGTTCGCCAAGGACCTCGGACTGCCCACCGCGGTCAAAATCAACAGCAAGGGCGAGGTCGTCTCGACCCAGGCTGCCACCGGCGAGATTCTCAAGATTGATATCCGCAGCGGCGCCAAGCGGGTCCATGCCAAAGTCCGGCCGGGACTCGACAATCTTGAGGTCTCAGCCGACGACCGGATCTTCATCTCGCACTTTACGGACGGCGGCGTGGCCGAGCTGATGGCCGACGGGAGCGAGCGGCGCCTGATCGACCCGGGCTTCTGCGGACCGGCGGGCCTGGCCGTCGGCACTGACGGGACCCTGTACGCCAGCGACGGTATCAGCATGGCGGCGGTCGCGCGCGACGGCTCGCAGCATCGGGTCGGGATGCTGTTCGACGGGCACTTCCCGGGTTTCGTGCGCGGGTTGGCGGCGGCGGCCAACGGCAATGTCGTCGTGACGACCTCGGCCGGCGACGTGACGACCTATCATCCGACGTCACACGAGATGACCGAACATGCGAAGGGTCTGCAGGAGCTGTACGGCGTGGCGGTCGGGCCGGGCGGCACGATCGTGGTCGCGGAAGGCGGCGCCGGTCGCGTGCTGGTGATTGCCGGCAAGGAGGTCAAGACCGCCGCGACCGGGCTCGCGCGTCCGAGCGGAGTCGCGGCCGCCAACGACGGGTCATGCTTTGTGAGCGCGGCCGGCGCGGGCCGCCGGAATATGGGGGGGGCGCCGACCGAGATGGGCGGCGCCCCGCTTGATCTCTGACTACGCGCGGCGGAAGGCGAGGATGCTGCCTTCGGCGTCGGCCGCCACGTAGATCGTTCCGTCGTGCGATTGCGCGATCCCGGCGAACGGAGTCAGGGGACCCGGCAGCAGGCCCGGGATACCCGCCAGCACGTGCGGAATCACCCCGAGCGGCGCGCCGACCGGCAGATTCGAGGCGACCGTCTCGCGCTGGCGCGTCTTGGTCGAGAAGCACACAAGTTCATGCGCGCCGGCGTCCACGATATACAGATCGTCGCCATCCAGCAGCAGCCCTTGCGGCTCCTTGAGACCGCCCACCGCTTCGCCGACGCCGCCGTTGATATGCACGACGCGGCCCGCGCCGGCCTCGCTCACAAAGCATGACCCGTCGTTGGCGGCCGCGA
>JBKQPD010000260.1:0-14135 GCA_052145175.1 Binataceae bacterium (SeqCode)
CACTTGAGAGCTTGCCAATAAGCGTCCGTTCGCCGCTTACGATAATCTAAGCTTATCTCTCGCGTTTATTACGACGTTTCTGTCGCCTGATTGATAGTTCGATTTCTGGAGTCCGAGTGCGCGGAAATGACCGCTCCGAAGCGGACACCCGCGGCCTAGGATAAGCTTAGGTTCTATGTGCCGCGCTTTACTACGCCGTTTCTGTCAACTCACTTGTAGTTAGATTCCATATGATAAGCACGCGCGTCCTGCTTCGAATCGTCGCGCTGTTCTACGCTGTTGTCGCCGTTCTTAAGGTCGGTGTGATGGTCACAATGAGGATGATGGCTTCCCAGACACAATCGGGTTCACTAGCCTGGATTTCCACGGCGCGCTGATCGGCTAAGCGGCGGCGCATCCCCGCGGCCCGCGCGGGCCATTTATCCCCCATTTCTCACTCGCGTTAACCGGACCGACGCTGTCGGTCTGCCTCTTTGTGAGGAGATCATTAGTCTATATAGTGCGTCGTGTGTGTCATTGTCTGGTTACTAAATTACTCCTCGTGCACTTTCTAGGAACAGATGAGATCCGACTTGGTAGCAAGATATGCATGTTTGTGGGTCTATCGACACCACTACAGATAGATTCATCGGCCGGCTCTTGACACAACCGATGGTAGTAGTAAAGTGTAAATGTGTCTGTCAGGGTACCAAAAGACCTAAGTGACTGCCGGCTCTTCTTCTTGACTCCGGCCTCGGCCAAACAGCGCCAATACGAGGCGCTGCGCGCCTTCTTCGTCGAGGGGCGGCCCTCCCGCGAGGTCGCCCGCGATTTCGGCTACAGCACCGGCTCATTCCAGGTCCTGTGCCATCACTTTCGGCGCGACACCGACCCGGTATTCTTTGTCTCGCCTCGACCGGGCCCGCGGGATCAGCCGAAGAAGTCCGCCGCGCGCGACCTGATCGTGGAACTGCGCAAGCGCAACTACTCGGTCTACGAGATCAGCGAGTCATTGAAGGAGCACCAGCTCTCCTTAAGCCCGACGGCGGTGCGCGAGGTGCTCAAGGTCGAGGGATTCGCGCCTCTGCCCCGGCGCGCCGATGAGGAACGTCCCGATCGAGCGCGCGCCACGATCGAGGCGGTGGCCGATGTGCGCCGCTTTGCCCCGATCCAGCAGGAGTTTCAGACCCGCTGCGGCGGCCTATTCCTGTTCGTGCCGTATCTGGTGCGCTTATCGCTTGAGACGCTCGCCCAAAGTGCGCGTCTGCGGGGCTCAAAGATGATTCCGGCGGCCCATGCGCTGCGCGCCTCGCTCGCCTTGAAGCTCTGGTCGATTGAGCGCAAGAGTCACGTCATGGCGTTGGTCGCCGACCAGGGACTCGCCCTGTTTGCGGGCCTGAACGTCTTTCCGAAGAAAAGCTTCCTGTCGGAGTATTCCTCCCACATCACCCATGCGCAGAACACTGCCCTCTTGGCCGCTTATCAACACCAGATCGCCGGCGATGAGTTGCTGCCGGGTCGCTCCTTCAACCTCGATTTTCATTCCGTCCCGTACTATGGCGAAGACCCCATCATCGAGCGCCATTACGTGTCCATGCGCTCCCGACGGCAGTCGAGCATCCTGACCTTTTTGGCACAAGACGCCGACGGACACGCCTTCTGCTACGCCAATGCCGACCTACGCAAGGGCGAGGAGGCCGAAGAGATCTTCCGTTTCATCGCATTTTGGGAAAAGACCCACGGCGAGCGTCCGCGGCACTTGGTGTTCGACAGCCAGCTCACCACCTACACCAATCTCGCCCGCCTCGATCAGATGGGCATTACCTTCATGACCCTGCGCCGCCGTTCTGCGGCGTTGCTCAAGGAAGTCATGCTGCTGCCGCGCTCGGCCTGGCGCAGGCTCGATCTCGATGTCCCGGCGCGCAAGTTCCGCACGCCCAGAGTGTTTGAACAGACCATCACGCTCGCAGGCGCGAGCTTCCGTCAACTGTTCATCCAGGACCTGGGACACGAGGAACCGACGATCCTGCTGACCAACGACCGCAAAAGCACCCCAACGAAGCTGATCACCCGCTACGCGCAGCGTATGTTGATCGAGAACGCGCTCTCCGACGCCGTGCGCTTCTTCCACATGGACGCACTGTCTTCCGCCGTCGGCCTCAAAGTCGACTTCGATATGTCGCTGCTCGTCATCGCCAGCGGCCTGTATCGATTGCTCGCCAAAACCATGCGTGGGTACGCCGATGCTCAGGCCCGAATGATCTTCCGCGACCTCATCGACACCCCCGCCACCGTGGTCACTACGGACGATCAGGTGCAGGTCCGCTTCCACCGTCGTGCTCACTTACCGATCGTGCTAGCCTCCGGATTACTGAACAAGCCAGTCAGCGTCCCCTGGTGGAACGACATGCAGCTCGTCTTGACCGCGTGACCCGCAAAACCGGCCTTGCTCTTAGGGTAATAAGGCGACGTGGAAATCCAGGCTAGAGCACTCTCGGCTCACGACTGTTGCCAGATGATGTGCACGCACAGCGTTGGCAACAGGCGTTGCCGCTTCCAAATAACCACCGGGACTGTCCAGTTCGACAGTCCTTAGACCCGGATTTTTCTCTATCGCCTTCGTCGCTGCATCCGCTATGCCCGCAGCGAATTCCCCAGTAATACTGAGCACAGTACCATCTACGCGCACCTGCCAAGCTGGCGCGCCCATCTTCTCGACAGCTCTGGCGATCGCAAGGCTTGCTAATGGTGCCTCAAATAGCGAAATAACGAGGACAGTGATGCAAGTTACAATGATAGATCGCTGGCCTAACCCGCCGACGGATTTGGCCAATAACCCCCGATCCCTATAGCGAATTAGGCTCCGCCAAGTCCCTACCGTAAAACGTGCGAGCAAAAACATACTGCCGATGAATAGAAAGCTTTTGATTGCCGAATACGACAGGTCCGTGTGGTGAGTCATTTGCCAATAGAGGAATGCGAATATGGAGACTAGCAACACGCTGTAAAGCGTAAAAGCAATGGCAGGATGGGCGCTCTGTAACTCCCACCGCGCTAACCCCGTAATTACAGGATAGCGGTCGAGCCATTTACTGTGTTTAAGAAATAGCTTGTCGAGCAGATAGCAGACGCACAAGAATAGCGACGGCGGAATTAGGGTAAACAACAGTTGGGTGCTGGTGATGAATGGGTGGTGAATCCAGTCCCCCATGTTACCGACGGTATGCCATTCGATTAGGACGACATATGGTATGACAGCGATTGCGGCGATTGACAATGCCGTGCGCATCGCGAGGCGGGTAAGTGGTATTCCTATTCCCATCGCCGTAGCTGTTCCCGCTATGGTAATCCTGATTCCTCTAGATACTGGATCATAACAATGTAGCTCCTGCGCGAAACGCCAGGTACCCATCGATACCATGAATGCCAATTGCATCCGGTAGAATGCCCATGCAAATACTAGTGTGCAGGACGCTGCGACAATTAGCGGCATGCGGACGGATCCGGTTTCCGAGAGTGCACCTGATGGAATTGACCAAAGCGCCACAAGCACAAGCCACCACGATTGGTCGAGCGGTGGGGGCTTCCAATATGCGCACGCTGCTGCAAACGCGACTATTGCGATCCAAGGAGTCCATCGCGCGTCGAGAAGGATTGCGGCGCGAACACTCCGCAATACTCTCATAAGTCGACTGCCTCTAACCGGGTCCCGCCTAACGGTGCTTTCCTCACTTGCGGTTTGGGTGTGTCGCATCACGGTACCATTGCCTCGGTCGTAACCGCCCAGGGCGCCGATCAGGGCGGTCACTTATTGGTAGCAGCACCACACGTTTACTAGGGAAATCGCGCCTTTGCGCGACGCCGTTAACAATTATTGCTATACGAAGATTGGATCACGGAGTTCTGTGCAGTACTGCACATCTCGGGGTCCTATTTCCTGCGAGATATACGCGCTGCAGAGCGGGAATATTTCTTAAGTGAAACCCGAATTTGGGCGGCGACTCTGATACAAAGATGATTTTCGGGTGCGGGGGCAGATAGCGCTCCCTAAAACCACCAGCCCCGGCGCGGCCTTCAAGTCGTACGCGGCAGCTCGGTCAGCATCCGGTAGATCCTCATGACCCGCGGTACGTAGGCCATGGTTTCGGTGAACGGCGGGATCTGGCCGCCGTTGCGGTCGACCGCCTCTTCGCCGGCGTTGTAGGCGGCGAGCGCGAGACGAATATCCTGGCCGAATCGATCGATGAGAAACTTCAAGTAAAGCGCACCTGCATGCACGTTCTGCTTCGGATCAAACGGGTTCGAGACGCCGAAGCGAGTCGCGGTGGCGGGCATCAACTGCATCAATCCCACAGCGCCGCGCTTCGAGACCGCGCGCGAGTTAAACCCCGACCCCACCACGATGACCGCGCGCAGTAGGTTAGGCTCCACCGCGGCAGAAACGGCTGCTTTCTCGATGATCGCGTCATATTGCATGGCTCGGGCCAGCAGCGCCGGATCATAATGCTGGCCGCTCTCCGTCAAGTCCTTCGGCGACAAAGACAGCAGCTTGTAGCGGCTGTTGTCCGGCACATCGGTGTAATGCCTGACCCCGTCGGCGTCTAAATATGTATAAATCCTGGAAGCCGCTGGCGGGACAGACGGCGGCAATGTGGGAGAGGCGGGCGGCTGCGCAGGCGGTTGCCGCGCCGCGGGTGGCGTTAGCCCGGCCTCGCGGTCGACCTCGGCGAGCGCGCCGACTGTGATTGCGTGAGCAACATCGGGTCTGCTCACGAAAGAGCGGAACCACGCGCCCCCGAGCACAAGCACGATTGCGATTATCCAAAATGTGTGCTTACTCACCTGGCCTCCACACGTAGCCCCTGAGTAGCATCCTCCATGCTCCGCTCGGCGACTGTGCTACGCGTCACGGCGCCGACGGGACTCATCTCGGGCCGGCGCTACGACTCGCGCAATAGTCCGCCGCCCACGCCTGCAAAGCGATCTTATCGCACCCGTACCGGGGCAAGTTCGCCGTCCGCCCGGATGACTTAATCCTCAAGCACGGGCCAAAGCATCGATTGTTCACCCGTCGCGACACGCACGAATAGAGTCGCATCGCTTTCGACCGACTGGATTTTATAGAACACACGCAGCGCGGTTTCTCGAGATTCAAATTCCCCCGGCAATAGTTGACCATAGGGAACTTTCCCGGAAGGCGTTTGGCGAGCGATGACATACCGGATCATTTGGACAACACTCCCGCAGCCACTAGTTCCGCTCGCGTCGGATACCACAGCGCCGGAGGCTTGAACGCTTCTACCCGGGCGACAAAGCCCTTCTCCAATCCAAACGGGGCATAGGCCGTACGGAAAGTTCCGCTCGCTTCCTCGGTCGGGTCCTGGCTTATAGCCGCGTGAAATCCCAATCGGGCATCTTTTTCCAGGGTCCTGCGTTTGCCTGCAACAAACATCACAGTGCATGCGCTGACGCACTTTTCGCTTACGACGGTATCGAGCTCATGGGCAGCAATGATCTTGGCGGCGCGAAACGCTTCGCGGACATTCTGGATCGTTACGATCTTCACGAATCTCAACGATTGCGCGGGCATTGTGGAGCTTGTCCGCACACGAAACGAGGCGCACGGCAGCTGGCGCATGGCGAATGTGCGCCACATATCGCTCCTTGCGCTCTAACCACGGCGGCTTCTGATTTGAGTCCGAATCCGTGCAGCCCTCCACGATCGCCAGCACCAGCGGCCCGAAGTCCGACGCAATCCTCACTCGCAGCGCAGCGACGCCACCCTGGTACTTCACTCCACAGTCCTCGATAGAATCATGCAACAGCGCCCCAATGGCTTCGTCTCGGCCCCCACCGTGTTCGAGGACCAGACCGGCGACGGCGATCAGGTGTGAAATGTAGGGAATATCCGTCTGTTTCCGAATGTGCTCTGCGTGAAGCTTGGTGGCAAACACAAGCGCGCGCTCAAAGTCCGGGTGAAATGCCGCACGCTCCGTGTCATTCATGTTCGACCCTCCGAATTCGTCATCGCTCATACTGGCCCTGCACATCGCTGATTACATCAATTCGGTCTCTGCAAGCCTAGACGAATCGCTACTGACGACCACATACCGCGTCTCGAATCCGTAATATGTGACGCAAATCGGCGTTCTATCTGGCCTCGATTGCTATTGGTAGTATGCATGCTCGCCATTAGGCACAGACGACATCGCGACCGCCCGCTCGGAAAATTCATGCCAACGAACGATAGCCAAAGAAAAAGCGCCCTCACATCTCTGATTGCACACGGCAAATCGCAGGGCTACCTGCTTCGCGCTGCCGCCACCGCGATGTTGCCCGTTGAACTATTTCCCGAAGATCAGCGAAATGACATCTTTGAAATGATCGGTGACATGGGCATACCCGTCGTTGACCAAAGACCAACGGAGGCGGAACTCGCCGCGATGCAAGCCCCGCCTGTACGCGCCGCCCCCAAGTCCGTAGTATCCCCGCCCAATGTGGGTCAGCCTATCGGGCCCCTCATCGTAGTACTGAGGGTCGGCGCCGAAGGCGGCGGGATCACGCTCATCGCACATGAATTAACGACCGGTTGGCGCTACAGATACACAATGCTCGATCAGACCGACCTCTGGCTCGACGAGGGAGGATTGGAAATACGCCGTCAATCGGAGTGGGTCTACGACTGGACCGATGCGCTCGCAGCACTGGATACCTACCCGTGGGCTAATTTGCGTCCGCTGATAGTTCATCCGCAGTTTGCAAACAGGGTCCTAGAGGCGGCGCGCGAGCGCCTCACAGAAGACATCTCAGCGCGCGCTCGGGGAAGGCTGAGCGACTGGTCGGCGCTTTGCCGCTGCTAGGCAGTCTGATCCTACCGCTCGCTCTCGACCCAATTCAGTACTCAACAACGCATTTTTGCAGCGAACCGTCGATGGTAAGGCCGTACGCAATAGCTCGAGACATCGCGGACGGATATGAATACGGAACCGCCTGGAAAGCGGGCCAGAGCGCCTCACAAACCCAGTCATCCAGCGCGTGGTCCGCTCGGATGATGCGGAAGGAGGTAAAACGATGGATAAGATCCAAGGCCGTTTGCGATTCTTGTGCCGTCAAGCTTGGAATGGCGTTCACCGACTGAGTCAGCGCCTCTGAGACTTTTTTATGATCCATGCCGAGACGTGCGCAGTGGTTCACGGTGCCAATGTAATTCGCCGCGACGAACAGGGCGCGCAAAGACTCCAAAACTATTCGACGTTCACCCGGGATCAGTGTGTCCCCCGCGTATCCCGGAATACCTCGCTCAAACTGAACGGGCGCAAATGTGGACAATATCTTGTCCAGTGGAGCACGGATAACAGAGGCGGTGTTCCGTGCTGCACCGGTTTTCGGTTTTGTGTCCTTCATATATAGCTCCGAGGATGTCCAATCCAGGCGCGGTCAGCTTACGCCGGCCGAACAAGCTCTGCGACAGATTAGCCGCCTGATGAGACGCAGGTCTACATACGCACTCAACAATGGGATGTCGTTTCCTGCCTCACGACCAGATCCCACTAGCCGCGTGAGTCTGGCTCGTAATGCTGACGCTTGAATTCGAGATTCACCGACTGAATCGCCTTCCGGACTCTCGGCTGGAGCGTGTTCGAGTCCGTTGCCCCATCCCTGGGGCAAGCTATGCGCGATTACCGCAGCTCTGGCCACCCCTCCCCTGGAACCTCCTCTCTCGGCGCGACGGCGCCGAGCCGCAGAGCGGCGTCTGCCTTTTTACAGCGTACTCGCCAATTCCAGGTACCTGCAGAATGCGTTGGCCATTTTCATCTGCTCTGGTGTCCTGCACTCCGGCTGTTCCCCGTCTGGCCGGGCCGTTCGGGCGTCCTGCCCTCGCCCGGCACCGGCGAGTCAAAGGCGTGACTTTGACTCGCCTTTCGGATTCTTGGCGAAAGCGCCTTCGAATCCGTTGTCACCTCCCTGTGACAATTCGCCTTTGCTTTCATTACTCCGTTGCCAATTCCAGATATCTGCAGAACGCATTGGCCATCTTCATCTGGTCAGGTGTTCTACATTCAGGTTCAAAAAGCTGCGGAGAACACACCAGGATACTCACGCACTTCGCGCGGGAAGTCGCAACGTTCAAGCGATTTAACGAGTACAGGAAATTCATCCCCCGCGGTGCGTCGGCATGCGACGAGGTGGTGAGCGAGTAAATGACAATGGGCGCCTCCTGTCCCTGGAACTTATCAACGGTACCTATTCTCGCCCCGGCAATCCGATCCTTAAGATCGAATACCTGCGCATTGTAAGGCGCGATGATCAGAATATCATCCAGAGTGACCGCCTGCTCCGTGCCGTGCCGATCGACCCACGTGGTCGACGAACCCAAGATCTCCGCGACCATCCTCTGAATGGCCTCCGCCTCCTCCGGCGAGGAGTTCTGATTGCCTCGATGCTCCACCGGCATATAACGAAGTCCCGATCCTTGGAATTGCCCCCGCGAACGAATTTCCTGTAACTCCAGCCCCTTGATCGGCTGCAATCGGCTCTCATAGAACACCTCGGATGTGAAGGCACAAATTGCGGGATGCAGCCGCCACGTCTCCCCCAAGAAGAGTCCCCGATCCGCACTGATGGTCTGCTGACCCTCCAGAATATAGTCCAATGCCGACACACCGGTCCCCTCTGGATGAGTACCCTGCGTCGGCTGATCGAGCTGCCGCGGATCCCCCAACAGCACCAAGCTCGGCGCCGCTTGAGACACCGCCAAGACGTTCGCGAGCGACATCTGCGCCGCCTCGTCCACGAATAGTACGTCTACGGATTCGAAGGCTTCCGGCCGCCCCCACAGCCAGGCCGTGCCGGCGGCCACCTGATAACCGGAACCTAGTGCTGTAAACACGTCCTCATTGCTATTGGTGCAGGTAATCGCGTCCCCGTCCTCGCCGTCGTTATCCTTTTGAATACACCGAATACCTACAGCGA
This sequence comes from Binataceae bacterium (SeqCode), assembly GCA_052145175.1. Classification (GTDB taxonomy): domain Bacteria; phylum Desulfobacterota; class Binatia; order Binatales; family Binataceae; genus JAJPHI01. Next base: position 8,953 of record JBKQPD010000260.1, read on the forward strand.
GCTCCTCGCCCGCCTCCACCACCTCGTCCAGCAGCCGCCGAATCACCTTGTGGCTGGTCGCCGTGATCCCCACCTTTTTACCTGCCTTGACCAGGCACGCGATCATCCGCGCACCCACATGCGTCTTGCCCGTCCCCGGTGGCCCTTGGATCGGCAACACGCCCCCTTGTAGATGCGGCGCGAGGCGCATTGCTCCGGCCAACATCGTTTCCCCCGGAGCGTACAGCGGCTGCCCGTTGAGCCGAGGGTGCTCCCTCAACAGCAGGCTCCGCGCAGCCCCGTACCGGCCGTCCCCAGAAATGCCCTCGTCCGCAATCCACTCCCCTATCCGCATCAACGCCTCTACCAGCACGGCCGTATTAATCACGTTGTGCGAGAAAATCGCTTCTGGATGCAGATTCGCGCTGTCGCCCCGCTTCTTGATCTCGACGACCCGCTCATCCAGCGAAATGCGCTCCACCGTGCCCAATTTCTCTCCGCCCGTCCGGTGCAAGGACTCCCCGCCCCGCAATTCCGTCTCCTGCGCAGGAAACCGATAACGATGAACCGGTGCTTTCGCGGTACCGCCCGCATTGCCAACGAAGGTGAGGCCACTCAGCGCCGCCCGCTCTTCGAATAGATCCGCACTCGATAGCCCCGACAACCGGAAGTACTCCCACCACAGCGTCTTTTCCTCGCGCCGATGCCAGTCCAGCGTGTGCGCCAGGATCCATCGCGCCTGCTGCTCTGCGGTCCGTTCGCCGGCACCTGCGGGAACGTCCGCCGTTAGGCGCGCGACCAGCTCCTCAACCCTCTTCTGCCATTCGCTGAGCTCCTCACTGGATTCAGCGTCCGCCGGCGACGGCCGGTCTATGACCGCCCCTCCCGCCACCAAATCCGCTCTCACCCCTTCCAGCCAGTTCCGAAGCTCTGTGGCCGCGACGCAGTCTTCTCGGTTATATCCCTCGACGGTGTTTTTGAGGTCCTCCGTGATCGCCTCGACGTCCTTGAACTCGAGACTCGTCTGCACATTCGCGAGTGCCCTACTCGCATCCGTGAGCGGCGTTGAACGCACGAACCCAAACAGCCGCTCAAGTTCCTTGATCGAATAACTTTCCACACTCGCCCGGATGGCATGCCGCACGATTTGATACAAGTCGACGAAGAGCCCACCGCGGAGCATCCGATCGATTTCCTCCTCGCGCGTCGCATACCGGCCCATGAGCCGCTTCAGCGCGCTCGGCTCATACGGGGCGTAGTGGTAGATATGAAAATCCGGATATTCCTGCCAGCGCGCCATCACAAAATCGACGAAAGCCTCGAACGCCCGTTTCTCCTCCTCCCGCGACACCGCCCAGGCGCCACGGTATTGGAAAACCCCAGCCTCGTCCTCGAACGCATACCCGAAGAGATACTCGAGGCCTCCTTCATCGACGAAGGGATCGCCCTCGAGATCGAAAAACACATCCCCAGGAGAGGGAGCCGACAGTCTTGAAAGACCCAAATCCTTTTCAATCGGCAACGTCTCATAGACCGCCTTGCCCTCCACTCGCCCCTGCACCTGGATTCTCGCCTGCTCCCGAATCCGCTCATATGAGGCGGCAACACCGCGCTCAGGCTTCCACGACAGCGGCAGCGGCATTTGAGCTAAGGCCCCGAGAGTCGACAGGCCTCGCTCTCGCAGCTCCCCCCTCTGAATTTTTGTAATCCCCGCCACCAGACACAGGTGATCATCTACACGCCGACGCTGATCGCACGGCACCCGCCACGCGCAAAGACCACAGTGTTCATTCGGCTCCGGGTAGGTCGTCCCGTCTGGATCACCGTCCAGGAACCCCTCGAGGCCTCTCTTCACCCGCCGGTAATACGCGCTGAACGCTGCTGTCCGGTAGCTCTCCGGCTCGAAGCCCGACCCGGGCGTCACGACGTGCATGAATTCTGGTACACGTCCTTGCACGGTGGAGACCAGATCCGAATACAGGCACAACTGAAGCACAGTCACACCCTTCGTCTCCCGCGCGAGCTTCGTATCGATGACCTCGTAGGACCAAGCCCCAATCGCACTCGGGATCTCCACCCGCCGCAGGATGTCCGCCCGGCCACCCCAGGCGCCCTGCAGCAGCGCGCCCTGCACGATGACGTCCGCCCCCGATCGCATCGCCTGCAAGGTCTGATCCACCTGAGCGGAGGTGACTCCCCCACCCTCAACCTCGACCAGCGCGCCGCCCGTGTTCTTAAGGGTCTCGACGTAATCTCGCTCATGCGCCCGCCCGCGCTCAACCAGCGCCTCGAGCACCGGATCCCAAATCTTGGGCTTATTTAATTTGCCCCGCGCAACTGCGGCATCAAGGGCCGTCAGATGATGGCAGTCCAGATGCCCGACAAGATCGGAGGCGCTGAAGCGAAGGTGGTCGGCTATTTTTTGCATATAGTGTTCGGAACGCGTAGGCACTGTCCGGGCCGCCGTGAAGCCATCCGTGGCGGCTGCGGGAAAAACTTCCTGTTTTTCACGCCCCGTCCAATGTCTACGCGTTCCGACGCTCTCACAACACCAGCTCCCTACCCCGCGCCGTCACCGCTCGCCACCACGCCGAACCCCTCTTGGCCGCATTGCGGCCGAGCGGCGACGCCGCGTCTGCCTTAGTCCTAAAGGCGAAACTTATCATTCGTGAGCGCCGCTTCATATTGGACATATCAGCCCTCCGTCCTACCAGGCGAAAACGAATTGATCATGACAAAGTCGTCGTCATCGCCGGTGGCCTTGCTGAACACAATGGCGAGGTAATTGTGGAAGAGATCGAACCAGACCGCTTCGACCATGCCGTGCCGGACAGCGAACACGGCCGTGAATCTCTGAGACCCGAAATCATCCAGGATCTGCTTCAACTCATCGGTGATGTTTAGCGGCTGTGGGCCCAGGAACGCGAATGCATAATCATGGAATTCCGGGGCGGAATCCATTTCGCTCAAAACCTCCTGCCAAAGCTCCAAGCTAACCGGCCTCTCGAGCTGCACATGCTGCATAATTAGCTATGTCCCCAATACGCTGCCGCACACTCCCGCATCGTGTTGACGTGCAACTCGACCACCTTGGCTAGAGGCGTCTGATAGCCCCCCGCCAGATTCCACGCGATCGGCACCTCAATCGCGCGAGCAGCTTCAAACACAATCTGGTCGCGCTCAATCATCTGCTCCGTGGTGAGCACCCCGCCCAGCGGGTCATCCACGTGCACGTCGGCGCCGGCTTGATACAGAACGAGATCGAAGGCATCAAAGCCGGCGACCGTTTCGCGGAGGCGTAGCAGGTAGGAACCAGCGTGGGCCGGTTGATGAAACCATCGCCCAAAGGTCGCGTTCGTGATCGACCGCGCCAGGCCGAGTCGCGCCAGGATTCCGTCCGTCCCATCGCCAAAGTGCATGTCGCAGTCCAGGATCAGTACTCGCCGTACTGCTCCTTCCCCGAGCAGCTTCTGGGCTGCGATCACGAGACCATTGAACGTGCAGTATCCACCGGCCGAGCTATATTGAGCGTGATGAAAGCCGCTGACCGGGGCGCAGGCACACCCGCCCTCGAGCGCCGCCCGCGCGGCCGCAATCATTGCGCCGGTCGTGTACGGCAGCGAACGCGCCACCTCCGAGGAGGTATTGTCAAAGCCATTGGGAAGCTTGCCGTCGAGCACGCCGCGCACATACTCTGGATCATGCGCGAGGCAAAGATCCATCTCCGAGGCCGGGTTGACCGAGTGCACACTGATCGGCAGTCCAGCCTTTTGCCACGTGGCAAGCACATGCCGTGGCTTGCTCGCGCTCGGGCTGAACGAACCTGCGTCGGCGAGCATGTGCTCGGAATAAAACACCGGAATTCTTTGTACGCCTTGTTTCATCGCGTATTACCGGTCGATGCTGAGATCGCATCCTCAATCAAGATAATGCCGACATCGTCCTGCAGTGCCCCGCTGCGCAGCCGCAGCCCCGCTACCAATCTCCCGACTGCCTCGTTGACCGGTACCCCCATCGCATGCTTTGCAATCTCGCTCTCCGTCGCGTATTTAAATAGTCCGTCCGTGGCAATGAGCAACCGCCCCGACAACTCAATCGGTCCAAAGCCCGTCGGCATGGCTTCATCGGAGCCGAGCAGCGGCTTGCGATGTTGGTTCTCGGTAAGATCGATAATGGCTTTTCCAGTGAGCATCCACGCCCCGGAATCTCCGACACTGGCGCCGATGATGCGCCCCTCCGAGATTTCCACGACAACGGCCGTGCATTGACCGCCTGTCCGAACCACCGCCTGGTCCACCTCGTACAGACGCCTCGCCCAATCCTCCGGTGTGCTGGTGCCTTGAGTTCGCAATCTTTGTGCCGCCATTGAGCACGCCATTGCCGCCGCAGCTGCGGCGCCACCCGTGCCGCCAGCGCCATCGGCAACGACCGCAAGCATTCGCGCTCCATACTGCTCTACGAGGAGGCGATCCTCACCGCGCCTGCCATTCTCAAGTCTGTGTGCCGCTGTCAGCATGACTTTCCCCTGCCAAACTACCGGTAAAACACCTGTGACCTCAAATCTCGCTGCAACACCGCGTGAAAGGCCTTCCACGCCTCATTGTCCTGAGGCGTGCACACATCGCTCGGCCGTTGCACCTCGAGTATTCGGTGAACTATGACGTGCTGACCCTTTCGCTCATAGTTCGACTCGTAATGAACACCGGCGTCTGTGTAATTCACCCCTCTCGGCAATGGGCCCAGCGTGGCGGGCTTCGGAAACTCGATGCGATAGGTGTCTTCCAACACGCGAGACGTGCATGGATACGCCCACTCTCGCTGTTCGACCGGCTTGAATATGCCAATGCTTGCAATACCACCCGGCGACAGCCCAACGGGGGTCATGAGCGCGCCGGGGCCTGGAAAATTGGTCACCGGATCCAGCTTGTACGCCGATTTCACCCAGAACGGTCGATCCAGAACCGTCGGATCTGGATATTCGAGTGAACCGGTACCTGTTTCGTTAAAGCGCTGCAGGAGACGTTTGACGACCTGCTCCTCCGCGGTCGGCTGCGCATAAAACCGATCAGATCGCGCGTCGGATTCGAAGTAGCCGGAGACCTGGACCCAGGTTTTTCCCTCAATCGTCCCGTCCGACTTGATCACCATCGAGATCTCCGCCCGGTCCACATTCTCCTCGGCCAACATCCGCGGCGTACGGCCCA
>JBKQPD010000261.1:0-2710 GCA_052145175.1 Binataceae bacterium (SeqCode)
CTCGCCCACGGTAGCCTCAACATCATGCCCTTACCTGAGGACGATCACCTCATTCGAAATGACGCGGCTGATCATTATGGGCTGGATTATCTCGCCCTAGGCCATTGGCATAAGCGCTCATCACACAAGTCATCCGATGGGGTCGAACGAACGGCGTACAGTGGGACCCACGAATCGATGCACTTTCCAGGGGCGCATGGAGATATATCCATTGGCTGGTCTTCCTTTTCTGCGGATGGCGATGCGGAACGGTTCCGTGATGACGGGCACGGATCGGCCCTGCTCGTCACGATCGACACGACCGGAGCCCCGCCACGCATTGAACCGATTGAAACCGGCCGCCTGCGCTGGTCGGCGGAGAAGCGCGATGTGAGCTCCCAGCCGTTGGGAGACTTGATTTCCGACTATGCGCGTCGAGAAATCCCCGAGCGGACTATCTTGCGCCTGATTTTGTCCGGTGTGGTTGACCCGCGCGGGCACGCCCGAATCGACGAGCTCAACCAGATAGTGCTGAACCGCTATCATGCCGGCTCGAGCCTGGACGCCGATGCCGTCCTGATCGAACCTAATGCGGACCAACTGAGCGAAATCGTCGGATTGGGCGTCCTGAAGCGCGTGCTTGAAAGACTGAAGGAAGATGCACAATCGACCGATGCCGCGCTCAAGTGCGTTGCCGACCATGGACTTAAACTATTGTACCAAATCGCCTGGGAGGAACAGCCGAGATGATCCTCGAAGGTTTCGAAATCGAGAACTGGCAATGTATCAAGAAAGTAAGCGTGACGGGTCTGCCGGCGACAGGGGTCATCGTCCTACACGGCCCGAACCGAAGGGGCAAGAGCAGTATCGTTCGGGCGCTGCGCGCTTGCCTAATGGATTATCCATCCACCACCACCGCTCTGAAATCCTGTTACCCAAGAGGAACCGACAAGAAGCCAGTCGTTTCCGTGACGTTTCAAGCAGCCGGAACGGCCTATCGTATCACCAAGCACTATGGGAGCAACAAAAGCAAATTCGAGACCAAGACTCCGGAAGGGGCTTGGAAAGTCGAGACGACGGCTTGCGCGGAGGCCCACAACCGAGCCTGCGATTATGCAGGTGGAGACGACTCCACCAAGGGCCTGCACCAGTTGCTCTGGTTGACGCAATCCGAGTTTCGACTGCCAGACGCCAAGAAGTTTGATGCGAACGTCCAAGCTCAGCTCCGCGCCATCCTCGGCGTGCTGCAAACTCCGTTGGATGACCGGTTCATCGAACGCGTCAAGAAGCGGTGGAACGTGTGGTACAGTGGACAGCGAAAGCCTGGAAAACAGCAAGAACTCAAGGAAAGCTGCAAGCTCGCAGAGAATCTCAGGAAGCTCAAAGCCGGTCAAAAGGAGTTGCAAGACAGCGAAGCCAGGTTTGGCGAAGTGGAAGGATTGCTCCGGCAAACGGATGAACTGGAGCTCAGAAAACTCGATCTGGAGCGGCAGTTGGAAGACCGGACCAGCGACCAAAAGACGCTCAGGGAAGAGCATCGGCGAAGCCAAGTGCGTATTGAAGCCCGACTTCGGGCGGAAAAGGATCACGCCAGTGCCGAGAAGGAAAGAACCGCGGCACTGCAGGAACAGCAGCAGCGCGTCGAGGCGGCGCAACGTTGCCTCGAGGATGAGGACGCTATCGAGCCGGCACGAAAGAAGGTGGACGAAGCTGGGCAGGGAGTCAAGAGCGCTGAGGAAAAACGGGAGCAGGCGCGAACAGACCTCGCCAAGCATCGCGACCAGCGACGTGACTTGCAGGACCGCGCGAATCGGGTTGCTACGAAACTGCGGGCGATGGTGCTTGCGGAGCAACTTGTCGCGGCTCAGCGAGAGGTCGACCATGCCGAAGCAGTCACCCACGAAATCGCTCAAATGGAGAGATACCTCATCGAAAACCCAGCGCCGAACGAAGCCACTCTGGAAGCTCTGAAAACGAACCGACAGCGCTGGTCGCAGTTGAATGCCGACCAGCAAGCTGCCTCGATTGATCTGACAGTGATTCGGGAGAAGGAAGCCTCCGCTTCTCGACTTGCCATTGATGGCGGTGCCTTTCAGGATGTGCCGGTTTCCGACGCGCCCTTCGTGCACGCCGTGCAGCGAAAGGCCGAGCTGCTCATTGCCGGCTGGGGAGGCGTCCAACTGAATCGCGGCGGCCGCTCAGGAGATCTCGATCAACTCGAGGAGGATCTGCGCAAGTGCGATGAAGACTTCGCCAATGCAGTCGCTCCATTTGGAATCTCCGCAAGCGATCCACAAGCATTGGACCTGCTCATAGAACGTTTGTCCGAACATCGAATACGGAAACCCGAAATAGCGAAGAGAAAGAATGCGTTGAAACAACGTGCTCCGAACGGGCTCGACGCGCTCCATACGAAAGTCGTCGAATTGCAGACAAAACTGGCGGATATCCCGGCAACCGATCCAGCAGACTCAGAAACGCTTCCAACAGAGCAAGGCGAGCTTGAGAAACTGGCCGCGAATCTCATGAGCCAGATGGAGACACAGGACGCGGACATCCAGACACTTGACAACCAGATCGAAGACGCGGACACGGGAGTTGCGACGGCGCGGAATCGGGAAACCGCTGACAAGGTACTGCTGGCCACCTGTAAAGCCAAGGCGAATAGCAGCCGACAGGAGCTCGCGCGTTTGCGCACCGAGGAGCAGATTACTCAACGCGTAAAGGATGC
>JBKQPD010000262.1:0-25756 GCA_052145175.1 Binataceae bacterium (SeqCode)
TGTGAACCTGCGGCGCCCGGCTAACCGCCTGCGGCACGCCAGCCCACCCGCCCCACTCACGCTGCGGTGCGTGCGGCCACCGGTAGCCGCCTTGATGGACCAAATCGGCAAAAGTTCACGAACTCTCAGGATGACAACCAGGGCTTGTGCAGAGGTTCCCCAGCGGAGGGCGTTACATGCTGAGCGTATGGATCGCTTGAATCAGCGCCGGGGCCAGAATAACCAGCAGCATCGCGGGCAAGATGAAAAGCACCAGCGGAAACAGAATCTTGATCGTGGTTTTTTGCGCCGCTTCCTCGGCCCGCAAGCGCCGCTTGGTGCGCAGCATGTCCGAGCTCGAACGCAGGGCCGGGCCGACTTGCGCGCCCAACTGTTCGCTCTGGATCAAAGTCGACGCCAGCGGCCGGAGATCCTCGACGGCCGTGCGTTCCGCCAGCTTGCGCAGCGCCTGTCCCAGCGCGCTGCCCGCGGCTACTTCACCCGAAACGATCATGAGCTCGCCGCCAATTTCCTGGCCCTGCCGCTCGGTCTCCTGGCCGACGATCTTGAGCGCCTCGAACAGGCCCAGACCCGCCTCGACGCATACCACCAGCAGATCGAGCACATCGGAGAGCTGGCGCGCGATTGTACGCTGGCGCTTGCGGCCGCGCCGGTTCATCAGGTACACCGGCGCGGTCAACCCGGCGAACCCGCCACCGACCGCCATCAACAACGCCTCGGTCCCGGTGTGCTTCAGCAGGTAGCCGACGCCGAGGCCAATGGCCGCGCCGGCGATCGTCGTGAGCAAACGCACCAGCCGGAAGATGATCGTCGCCTGCGAGCGATAAAGTCCGGCCCGCCCCAGCATCTGCGCCGTGCGCCCCGCCGCGGCGGGATCGCGCTCGGCCGGCATGCGCTCCATCGCCCACTTCAGCCACGCCCCCGACCGGCTCGCGGCTTCGATGTCGCTCGCGGCGTCAAACCCGCGGTACTTGAGCGCCGTTTCGGCAAAGCGATTGCGCCGTCCCTGATAGGAGCCGTAGAGCGCCATGTAAACCGCGCACGCGGCGACCGCGATCAGGATAAACACCAGCCAGGTTGCCGCCATGATACTCATTGCATGGGCCTTGCCGGACCGCGGCTGATCAAAAGTCGACCGCCAGAATCCGGCGGATCGCGAAGAACGCCATGGCGTCGAGCGCGACAGCCGCCTTGACCACCTTGATTCCCGTCGGGTCGTAAAACAGCACGTGCACGTAGTCTGGCTGAATCAGACTGAAAGCCGCGAGCACGAACAACGGCAAAAGGCCGACGATCATGCCGCTCATGCGGCCCTGTGAGGTCATCGCATGGATCTGCCCCTGCAAGCGCTGGCGGGCGCGGATAATTTCCGCCAGGCGTTCCAGGATCTGGGCGAGCGCGCTGCCAACTTCGCTCTGCACTTTGATCGCGATGACCAATAGCCGCAGGTCTTCCACCGGGACGCGCCGCACGAGTTCGTCGAACGCGCGTGGCAGCGACATCCCGAGCCGGGCTTGTTCGAGCACGACGCGGAACTCACTCGCCAGCGGATCGCCAAAATCCTCGACCAGCACCTGCAAAGCGCGCAACAAGGTGTGCCCCGCTTCGAGCGAGGATCGCATCAGGTCGAGCGCCGCCGGCAATTGCAGCGTGAAGGCCCGCATGCGCCGCTTGCCCCGCCAGCGCACATACAGCAGCGGCAGAGCCCCCAGACCCACCGCCGCGGCGCTGGCCAGCAGCAGATCGCCCGTCGCCAACTGACCGGCGGCCAGGCCAACGCCCGTCGCCAGCACCATCATGAGCAGCATCTCGGAGACGTGCAGATAGAGTCCGGCCTGCCATAGATTCTGCTCGAGCCGCTGGAACGGCTTCAGCCGGGCGAGCGCGGCGAACGCCGCCGAGCCGTTGGCCCGGCGCCGGGGATCCACCCGGATCAGCTCGATGGCACGTTGCTCGTCCTCGTCCCGCGTGACCCCTTCGAGCAGCTCACGCGCCCTCGTCCGGTCGCGTCCGCTGCGGCCGCTGGTCAGCACGACCAGCGAAATCGCCAGGACGAACGCGAAGATCCCGCTCGAGATAACCAGGTCCATGGCTTAGCGGGGCGCCACGCGCGGCGGCTTGGCGGCTTCGAACTTGTAGCCGACGGTTTCAAGCTGGGTGGTGTAGGCCGAGCGGATACCGGTGGAGCGAAACTGGCCGCTCACCTCGCCATTCGGCCCGGTCGCGGTGCGGACGAATTCGAACAGGTCCTGCATCATGATGGCATCGCCCTCCATCCCGGTGAGCTCCGAGATGCGCATGACCCGGCGCGAGCCGTCGACCAGCCGGCTGACGTGCACCACCAGATGGACGGCCGAAGCGATCTGCTGGCGCATCGCGCGCTGCGGGATCGTGAACCCCGACAGCAGCATCATCATTTCGAGCCGGCTGAGACATTCGCGCGTGCTGTTGGCGTGAATCGTCGCGATCGAGCCGTCGTGGCCGGTCGACATCGCTTGCAGCATGTCGAGCACCTCGGCCCCGCGCACCTCGCCGACGATGATTCGGTCGGGACGCATCCGCAAACAGTTCTTCACCAGTTCGCGTTGCGTTACTTCGCCCTTGCCCTCAAGATTCATCGGCCGGGTCTCGAGCCGCACGACGTGCGGTTGTTGCAGCGACAATTCCGCCGAATCCTCGATCGTCACGATCCGTTCGTCCTCCGGGATAAACCCCGAGAGGCAATTGAGCATCGTGGTCTTGCCCGAACCGGTGCCGCCACACACCAGCACATTGAGCCGTGCGCGGACGATCGCTTCGAGAAACCGCACCGCCTCGCGCGTGACCGTATTCTTCTCGATCAATGCCTGGATATCGTAGCGGCGTTTGCCGAATCGCCGGATCGAAAGCGCGGGGCCGTCGAGCGCCAGCGGCGGGATGATCGCGTTGATGCGCGAGCCGTCGCGCAAGCGCGCGTCGACCATCGGCGACGCTTCGTCAACCCGCCGGCCAACCTGGGAGACGATCCGGTCGATGATCAGCATCAGGTGCTGATCATCCTGAAAACAGACGCTGGTCATAAACAGCTTGCCGCCCTTTTCGACATAGACCTGGCCGTGGCCGTTGACCAGGATGTCCGTCACCGCGTCGTCGTTGAGCAACGGTTCCAGCGGCCCCAGGCCCAGCAGCTCGTCCTTGATTTCGTTGACCAGCCGGGCGCGGTCGAAATCGGTCAGCAGGCGGCCCTCGCGATCGAGGGTTTCATTGATCGCCGCCGTAACCTTGGTCGAAACCATCGCGGGTTCGAGCGCATCGAGTTTCGAGACATCGAGGCATTCGAGCAGGCGATTGTGCACCAGCATCTTCAGCTTGCGCGTGCCTTCGGCGACCTCGTCGCGCTTGCGCGCCAGGCTGCGGACCATCGAGGAACCACCACTGGCATCCTCAGTGTTCTGCTGCTGTTGTGATAAACGGTCAATCAGCCTCATGCGCAAACCCACCCCTGCTCACGTCCGTACTCCGATCGCGCTCATCAGGCGCTCGACGAACCGTGGCGCCTCCGGGGTCGCATCCGGTGACTCGAGCCGCCGGGCGAGATCTTCGAAAGCGCGCGCCAGACGGGAAGACGGCGCAACCCGCCAGAGATCTTCGTTATGCAACTGCAGCGCTTCCATGAGCCGGTCATCGCGCGGGATGCAGGCGAAGACCGGCGCCCGCGCCGCCCCGGCGATTTCGTCCCGGGTCGCCCCTGAACCCGCCGCGAAACGATTCAGCACCAGGCGCGCATTGACGCCACGCAGACCCAGACTCGTAAAGAGTTGCGTAAAGCGCGGCACCCGGCGCGCGCTCCACAAACTCTGGTCGGTCACATAGAGCACCTGCGTACACCGCTCCCAGGCGACCAGCGTGTTGTCGGTCACGTGCCGTCCGCAATCAACCACCACGACATCGAATAATTGGCGCATCATGTCGAGGATGGTTGCGACCGCGACATCGGAGACCAGATCGGCTTGCTCGATCCGCTTGGGCGCGGCGAGCAAATAGATCCCCGCCGGATGCTTGGTCAGGGCCGTTTCCAGCCGGATCGAATCCAGGCGCTCGAGCTCTTCGAGCAGCGCGACGATTGTCTCGGTCGGATCGAGATGCAGGCTCAGGTTGATCCCCCCGTTCTGCAAGTCGAGGTCGAGGATCGCGACCCGCCGGTTCATCGTGTACTTCAGGGCGAGCGCCAGGTTCGCACTGACCGTACTCATACCCACGCCACCCGCCAGTCCGGTGACCGCGTAGACCCGGCCCATCCCGTCGCGGCCCCGCTCCCGTGGATGCCGGGACTCCATGAGCTTGAGAAAAATCAACTCAAGCTCATGGGCATTCGGCGGCATCGACACCAGTTCGTTCGCCCCGGCCTGCAAGATCTGCCGCATCAGCGCGAGCGGCCATTCGCGATGGAAGGCGATCAGGAGCGGGCGTGGCGAGCGGTCCGACCATCCCCGCAGACAATCAACCGCGACGGCCGGATTCTCATCCACGATCGCCGCCACCACATCCACCTGCGGCCGTTCGCCCTCGGCCTCGGGCGAGTCCTCGACGACCTCGAGGCGCGGCGGCGCTAACTGCTCGAGGAAGGCCTGGAGCTGACTCCGCTGCGGGTCGCTGCCGCCGACCAGTTGAACCGTGTAGGTGTCGTCCATGCTATCGTCCGCTCCCTGCTGGACCGATCCACGTGCCGTCGTCCGCGCCCCCCGGAAATCGCCTCAGCCGGCTGTCAGCCGCTTTAGCTTGCGCTTGTCAAGTCGGTATTAACCTGGTTGACCAACGAGTTGATGTCATTGCCCATCACCTGATAGGTCGCGAACACGACAATAGCCACTGCGGCCATAATCAGTGCATACTCAGTCATGGTCTGACCTTTGCGGAAACCCTTTACCGTCGCCCACAGTGTAGTCACGATATTCATACTACGGTTACCCCTTCTCTTCTTAATTGCGGAAGCCGCGCCGGCTTCCGTGGTAGCTGGCGATGCTTTGAGCACACGGCATGCCAGTTACGCATACGCGGTGAATCGCAGGATTTTTTGCTCTATGACGTGCAGGCCGTGCGACATAGCGTCATACGGATGTCCCGATCTGCGCCGTTCAGGTCCGCCTTTTCCGGCTTTGAGAAGGCTTGGCGCCGCGCCGGTGGCGGCTTTGCAAAAATAGCGCGCGACGCGCTATTGAAAATGGCCGGTGACTCGCGTGGACGATGGAGGACGTGATAATGAGCGATTTCAAACCGTGGCGGATTGAAGGCGAGTATTTCGAATCCTGCAATTGCGAACTGCTCTGCCCCTGCCTGCTGTCGCACGCCCAGGCGCGCCCGACCGAAGGGCATTGCGACGTCGTGCTCGCGATCAATATCGCCAAGGGCGACTGCGGCGGCGTCGATCTCGGCGGGCTCAGGGCGGTGCAGGCCTTGACCACCCCGGGACCGATGGCGCAAGGCAATGGCACACTGGCGGTATACGTTGACGGTCGCGCTAATGACGACCAGCGCAGCGCGCTCGAAGCGATCTTCACCGGACGCGCGGGCGGACCGCCGTCGCTGCTGGCCGGGATGGTCACGCGGCGCTTGCCCACCCGCGTCGCGCAGATCGATTTCAGTTCGGACGGCCGCCGCTGCCAGGTCTCGATTCCGGGGATTACCGAGGTCACGATCGAGGGTGTCGCGGGCGCCGGCAACCAAGTGGTCTGGCTGGACAACGTGGGTCATCCATTCTCGCATCGGCTGGCCGCCGCCAAGGCCGGCGAGAGTCATTACCACGACCACGGCCTGACCTTCGACAATGCGGGCCGCAATGGCCATTTCTCGCCGATCAACTGGACCAATGGCTGAGAGCCAAACCCCCGCGACCGCGGCGCCGGCTCCGTCGGCGATCGCATGGCGTGAGCGCGCGATCCTGTGGGGCACCCTCGGCGCGATCACCGCGCTCGCCTGGCTTTACCTGGTCTGGATGCCCATGTCGCCAGGTGATTTTGGCGGGTGGGCCGCGCGCCTGCTCGGCGCCGTCTCACCCGGCGCCGCCGATGCCGCTCTGATGTTCATGATGTGGGCGGTGATGATGGTCGCGATGATGGTGCCGAGCGCGGCGCCGATGATCGAAACCTATGCACGAATCGCCAGTGGCCGCGGTCCGCGCCCCGGCTATCGCGTAGGGCTCTTCGCCGCCGGCTACGTGATCATCTGGACCGGCTTCAGCGCCGCCGCGACGGCAGCCCAGGTGATGCTCCAGCGCGCCGGCATGGTGAGCGGAGCCCTCACCGCGACGCCGATCGTAAGTGCGGCGCTGCTAATCGCCGCCGGGCTCTATCAGGTCACGCCGCTCAAGGACGCCTGCCTGAGCAAGTGCCGCTCACCGCTCGGCTTTCTGATGACGGAATGGCGCGAGGGGGCGACCGGCGCGTTGCTGATGGGCTTGCATCACGGTGCGATGTGCGTCGGATGCTGCTCTATGCTGATGTTGCTGCTGTTCGTGTTCGGCGTGATGAATCTGGTCTGGGTCGCCGCTTTAAGCGTTTTCGTCGTGCTCGAAAAGTCACTGCCCGGCGGCCGCCTGATCGCCCGGATGAGCGGTTACGCGATGCTGGTTGGCGGCCTCGTTTGGCTTATCTGACAGGCCCTGGCGCCGGCCGGCCGCGTTCATGTGTGCGGACGAATTATTCGGGCGCCGCCGGGCGGAGGCGGCCCTCAGATGCGCGCCGTATCGGCGGGCTCGTTGATCACCTGCGCCTCGAGATGCCCAATGCGCTCGATCTCGATCCGTACGACGTCGCCCGCCTTGAGCCATCGCGGCGGCTTCATCGCCGCGGCCACGCCGCTCGGCGTCCCGGTCGAGATCAGCGTGCCCGGCTCGAGCGTGAAGACGGTGGAGAGAATTTCGACCTGCTCGAAACAGTTGAAGATCAGGTTGCGCGTATTCGAATGCTGCCGCAGCTCGCCATTGACGAAGGTCTTGAGCTCCAGCGTATGCGGGTCGCCGATCTCGTCGGGCGTCACGATCCACGGTCCCGTCGGCCCATGCGTATCGAAGGATTTGCCCAGCGTCATGGTCTGCGCACGCCGCTGCCAGTCGCGCACGCTCACGTCGTTGACGATGAAGTAGCCCGCGATCACCTCGCTCGCCCGGGCGCGCGGCACATGCCGGCATCGCCGCCCGATCACGAAACCGAGCTCCCCTTCGTAGTCGAGCGCCTCGGAGGCGCGCGGCAGATGAATCGGGTCGTAGGGCCCGTTCACACAGCTGCTCTGCTTGTTGAAGAAGATCGGAAAGGTCGGCTTGGCCATCCCGGTCTCCGCGATATGGTCCGCGTAATTGAGTCCGACCGCAAGAAACTCGGGCGGACGGCGCACCGGGGCCTCGAGCTTCACTTGCGTGAGCGGCAATCGCGGTGCGCTTTCGGCCGCGCGGCGCGCCTCTTCAAGCATCTCCCGGCCACCGCTCAGGAAGGCGATCATGTCGCGCGGGAGGCTCGCGGAGGCGGCGCAGACGTCGGCTACTTCGTTATCCTTGACGATTCCGATGCGGGTCGATCCCTGATGAGTGAACGTTACCAGTTTCATAGGCGGCCTCCGGCGAAGAATTGCGAGCCAATTCCTAGCACAGATCGTCCCCTCCGTGGTTACCCTCCAACTACTGGCCGCCGGCGTTGCGCCGCAGATAGTCGAGGATTGTCCGATTCTCCTCGGGAGTGAGCGGCGCCTGACCCGCCGCGGCGATCTTCGCCTGCATCGTATTGACCTGTATCTCCCACATCGCCGCCGTGAGCGAGCGCGGCGCGTAGGCCTGATGACAGGAACCGCACCGGGCGGTGTAAAGCTGCGCGGCGGGACTGCTCTCCTCCGGCAGCGCCCGGTCACATCCGACGAGCATCAAGGCCGCTAAACCGAGGACGGCGATCCTCGCGTGAGACAGAATCTCAAGTAATACTTTAGATAATGGCGGCACTCAAGTTGATGAGTTCCAGCGGGCGGCGGGCACGTAACGAACCAGCTCGATGCGCAACGCCGCGATCAATTCCCGTCGCGGGATATCTTCAAGTGATACTTTACGTTCTGCTTCGGGCCGCAGCCAGACCGGCTGCAACCGCATCGCGTCGTCCGCGTAGCGTGGAAAGATATGCCAATGGACGTGCGGCTCCTGATTCCCCAGACATTCGTAGTTGAGTTTCAGCGGATGGGTGACCGCACTGATGGCGCGGCCCGCGGCGAGCATCTCGTCGAGCAACTCATGGGCTTCGCCCCGCGGCATCAGATGGGGCTCGGTCACGTGACGCTTGGCGAAGAGCACGCAGTAGCCGCGATAGAACTGCGCGTCGCCGAGGATCATCCAGCTCCGCGGCAACTCGGCAACGAAATCCGGGAAGTTGCCGGCGCGAATCCGCTCGATCAGCGCGCAGATTCCGCAGGGACGGCCCGCCTCGTCAACGGGTGGCATCAGCGCCCTCCGCCGGTACCTGCACCAGCTTGATCCGGGCGTGCGTCAGCAGCTCGGCGATCGTATGCAGCTTGTAGGGCTTTTCGTAATGGACCGTTTTGATGCCGGTGTTGATCAGCACCTTCAGGCAATGGATACAGGGGGTATGGGTGACGTAGATATCGGCGTCGCGGATCGCGCTGCCATTGCGCGCGGCCTGCGTAATCGCGTTGATCTCGGCGTGAATCGTCCGATAGCAGTTCTGCTCCAGCTCGCCGTCGGGCGTGCGCGACTCGTAGATCAGGCAGCCGGCGTCGAGACAATGCGGCAGGCCGGCGGGCGCGCCGTTGTAGCCGGTCGCGAGGATGCTGCGGTCGCGCACGATCACGGCGCCGACCTTGGCGCGGGTGCAGGTCGTGCGTTCGGCCACCTGCCGCGTGATCGTCATGAAATATTGGTCCCACGATGGGCGTTGCACGGGTTTGCTCCTGAGCCCGGTAGTCTTGCCGACCCGCCCGCCTTTTTCAACGGTGACTGAAGAGGAAATGCCGGAGTGAGCCTGTATGCCGGGTTCTGTACCCTTGCGGGTGGCGATCATTCCTCTGGGCCGAGGCTTACGCGCCGGCTCAAGCGACCATACCCGAGGAATAACGAGCGGGCCGCTCATCCCTCCTATTTGGTCTTGCTCCGGATGGGGTTTGACATGCGCGCGCGATCACTCGCGCGCCGGTGGGCTCTTACCCCGCCATTTCACCCTTACCCTTGCGGGCGGTTTATTTTCTGTGCCACTTTCCGCGGATCGCTCCGCGCCGCCGTTAGCGGCCATCCTGCCCTGTGGAGCCCGGACTTTCCTCCGCGTTGCCGCAGCGATCGCCCGGCTCACTCCAGCACCGTTATTGTAGCATGCCGCGCGGCTTCGTCAGGCCACCAGGGAACCTCTGCAGGTGAATCCTTTAGAATCGCTGCGCGCAGGCCTGTCCTGAGCGGAGCCGAAGGATCCTTCGACACGGCTGTCGCGTCTGGCCGCGCCTCGCTGACTCGGCCGCCCCCTGGCTCGCCGGCTCAGGATGACAACAGGAGCTTATATTCACGAAAAGTCGCATCGTCATTCTGAGGGAGTCCGCGACCGAAGCATGCCCTTGAGCCTGGCGAAGGGAACCTGCGTCTTCGCTCTTCAGCCACTTGTGCAGAGGTTTCCCTAGTACGGAAAGAAGAACGGGTCGAACGTATTCATCTGGAGCGCGGCGTCCTGATTCAGGGCGGCAGCTTCCTCCTGTTCCTCGGCGATCCGCTGCTGGATCCGCAGATTCTGATACTGCTGATAGGCTTTGGCGTCGCCCTTGAAAACACAGTTGCATTGGTAAGGATCGGCGAACCAATAACGCGCCTGACCATCCTTGCCGATGTAGTAATTCATCTTGAGCGGCGGCATCGACGCGAAGATCCCCTGCTTCTGTTGGGTGGTGGGCTGGACCATCTGGAAGCCCGCGGCCGACAGGATGGGATCGAGCCGCTGTGCTTTCTCGGCCGGAGTTTCCGCACAGGCGTTGAGCGACAGCGCGATCAACAATGCGGCGGTGGAAAGCGTCAGGCGGTTGCGCGAACGCCGCTGAGGCTGACTGGATCTATCCAAGGAAAACACCTCAGCGGCATTCACGCCGCGTCAGACTGTGTGCACGTTAGAACTGATTGATTACACTCATGCCGACATTCTCGAATTTCGACATCTGCTCGATTACGCCGAAAGCCTTTTCGATCGGGAGCGTCTCCGTGATCAGCTTCCTGGGCTGGAGCTGTCCGCGCTCGACCATGCTCAGCATCGACGGATAGCGGAAGGACTGAATCGCCAGCGAACCGACGAACTGAATCTCCTTGAACACGATCTGATCGACCGGCAGCGCGACTTCGCCCTTTTCGAGCTGCGAGGTCAGGCCGATCTGGATGTGACGGCCGCGCTTGCGCAGGCTGGAGACGGCATTGCGACAGGTGACGGCAATCCCGAGCGCATCCACGCTGACGTCGGCGCCGCCGCGCGTCAGATCGAGGGTCGCCTTGACCGGGTCGGTGGTTTTGCCGTTGATAACCTCGGCGGCACCGACCTTTTTGGCAAGCTCGAGTTTGCGATCATCGAGATCGACCGCGATTACCCGCGCACCCACCGCCGTCGCGATCTGGATCGCCGATAAGCCGACGCCGCCGCAGCCATAGACCACCACCGTCTCGTCGGCCCGCACTTGCCCTTGATCAAGAATCCCGTGATAGGCGGTGACATAGCGGCATCCCAGGGAGGCGGCCTCGACAAAATCGATCTTGTCCGGCAGGGGTGCATAGTTGAAGTCCGCATGATGGAGCACGCCATAGCGGGCATACCCCGTCATGCCCGAACTCATGCAGAGATTGGCGTGGCCGGTGCGGCAGTCGTTGCAAGTTCCGCAGCCCTGCGCCAGCGGCACCACGACGCGCATCCCCTTCTTGACGGTCTTCACGTCCTTGCCCACTTCTTCGATCACGCCGGCGAATTCATGGCCGAGGACGCAGGGCAGCTTGGTCTTGAGACCGATCCAGACCCAATCCCCCTGCCAGATGTGCCAATCGGACCGGCAGATCCCGCTGCCCTCCACGCGCACGATCGCGCCGTCGGGGGGACACTGCGGCTCCGGAAAATCCTTGACCACCATCGGCTTGCCGACTTCTTCGAATACCATTGCTTTCATGACGTACGCGCCTCGCTTTTATCGTTGTGTATAGAGTGGGCTCCAGAGCCGCCAGTCGAGTTAATCACCATAATTGGATGGCCGCACGCAAGAGGGAGCGAGTCCCACGGGACTCGCAAACCTAACCCCCTGACCCCTTCCCTATGAAGGAAGGGGGGAAGAGTCCAATTCCGGTTCCTCTTCCTTTTTAGGGAAGGGGTCAGGGAAGCTATGCACAACCCCCATATTGTCATTCTGAGCGCAGCGAAGAATCCCGGGATTCTTCACTGCGCAGACTCCGTTCAGAATAACAAACCCACTTATGCAGAGGTTCCTTAGGGGTTAGGTCTCTGCGACCGGAGAATTCCGAAGCTTGCTCAGACTTCGAGAATCTTGCGCGTCTCGTCGGGGGTCGCGACCTCATGGCCCATCGCGCGAATCGTGGCGGCGGCGCGCTCGACGATCTGCGGATTACTGAACTGGCCGTCGCGCGCGTACTGGTAATCCTCGAGGCCGACCCGCACATGCCCGCCCAGGCTCACGATCAGCGGCACCATGGGCAGATTGTCGCCGCCGAGCGTCGCCGCGAACCAGTTCATGCGGACCCCTTTAAGCATGTCGAGATAGGCCTCGAGGCTTCGCAGGGAGGGCGGCAGGCCGAATGGCAGTTCCGGGCCGCCGAAGTAAAATTTGAACAGCAGCGGCTCGGTCAGGATACCCTGCTCGAGGAAGATCAAGGCGGCGCGCACGCCACTCGGATCGAAGATCTGCATCGTCGGGCGCAGGCCGAGTTCGCGCGATGCCGTCAGGAAATAACGGATCGTCTCGTAGGAATTCTGATAAACGGTGGACTCGCCCTGAAGCTTTTTGGTCGCCGGGTCGTACGCGACGAGGTTCACCGACGCCATGTCACCGGCGCCGAGGTCGGGCTTGGTCGCAGGGTCCTTCGCCAGTTCGACGAAATGGCTGAAGCGTTTGGCCGCGTCGTCGCCCATCGGAAAGGTTGGCCAGAGCAGCGCCTTGCAGCCCGCGCGCGAGCGTCGGTAGACGTCGGCGTAATAGGGAACGTCGTGAACCCACTTGCCGGTTTCGGGATCGCGCACATGAAAATGGATAATCGCGGCGCCGGCCTTGCAAGTCGCGATCGCGTCGTTGCCGATCTCGGCGGACGAGTAGCCGATATGCGGATTCAGTTTCTTCGACGCATTACCGTTGATCGCCGCCTCGATGATCACCTTGGCCATGATTCTTACCTCGCCGAATGGAGATTCGCGTCGTTGAGCATGCGCCCAAACACCTCGCCCTGAACAGACCCGCGGGAGGTATCAGCGGCCGACGACAAACGCGCAGCTCGTCGTGCCGCTGCCACCGATATTGAGCATCGCGAACCGCTGGGCGCCCTCGACCTGATAGTCACCCGCCGTGGCGGTCACCTGGCGATAACAGTCGAGCATCTGGCGCACGCCGGTCGCGCCGACCGGATGGCCCGCGCCGATCAGACCACCGCTTGGATTGATCGGCAGCTTGCCGCCGAGCTCGATCACGCCTTCTTCGATCGCCTTCCACGACTCGCCGGGCTTGGTCAACCCGAAATGGTCGATCGCCATGTATTCGGAAGTCGTGAAGCAGTCGTGGGTCTCGATTCCGTTAACATCGAAGACAGATTTGATCCCGGCCCGGGCGAAGGCGTCGACAATCGCCTGACGGGTATGCGGCAGGACGTAGGGATTGTCCTTGCTCTCGGCGACTTTGGCGTCAAACTCCATCGAGGCCGTATGATGGCCCCAGCCGAGGATCCGCGGCAGGTGGGCGAGCTTGAGCCCGTGGCGGCGGGCATGTTCGGTCGCGAACTTCTCTGATGCGAGGAAGACCACGCTGCAGCCGTCGGTCACCTGCGAGCAGTCGCCGACCCGGATACGTCCCGCCAGCACCTGCTTGAACTTCTCGCGCTGCTGCGGGTCGCTCTCGCTGCGCGGCCAGTTGCGGGTCTGCGCCAGCGGATTGCGGCGCGCGTTGGAATAGTTGACCGCGGAAATCTGCGCGAGATGCTCATCCTTCAGCCCGAAGCGCTTGTCGTACTCGTCACCGAGCCGGCCGAAGAGGCGCGGGAAAGGATAATCCTTGCCCTTGCACTCGCGCTCATACCATCCGGCGGTGCCGAGAAAATCGCCGCCGGTGACCGTATCGACGGTCTTCATCTGCTCGAGCCCGACGACCGCCGCGCAGTCATAACGGCCCGCCTCGAGCTCCGCCGATGCGGCGAGAATCGCGACCGAGCCGGAGGCGCAGGCGGCCTCGTGGCGGGTGGTTGGCAGACCGCGGAAAACCGGATCGACTTCCAGAAAGAAGGCCCCGAGCTGACCCTGCTTGGCGTAGAGCTCCGCCGCGAAGTTGCCGACATGAGCCGTCTCGACTTCCCGCGCCTCGAGCTTCGCCGTGGCGAGTCCGTCGATCACCGTCTGGCGCATCACGTCGACGAAATGTTTGCTCTCTTTGGTCCAGTTGCGGGCAAAATCGCTCTGCGCTCCCCCTAATATGTAAACTGGTGCTTGCGGCATAATCGATCTCCTTTGCCGGCCGGAGGCCTACGGATTGCGCCACGCGCGGCCGTCGGCCCGGATCATTACATCAGCGGCGTCCGGTCCGAAACTCCCCGCGGGATACTCGTGGAGCGGAATCGTCGGGTCGTCGCTCCACTGATCGAGGATCGATTGCACAAACTCCCACGACTTTTCGACGAACTCGGAGCTCACAAAGAGCGTATGGTCACCGGCCATCACGTCGAGCAGCAAGCGCTCGTAGGCGTCGGGCGAGGGTCCAGTGAACTCGCTCTGATAGCGCAGATTCATGTGCACCGGCCGCAGCGCCAGATCGAGTCCGGGCTGCTTGGCCAGCACTTCGAACGAGAACCCTTCGTCCGGCTGGATACGGATCGTCAGCGCGTTGGGTGGCAGTTCACTGCCGCGGTTGAACAGGATCCGCGGAGCGTTCTTGAACTGCACCGTAATCAGGCTTTCCCGGGCCGGCAGCCGCTTGCCCGTCCGCAGATAGAACGGCACCCCCGCCCAGCGCCAATTATCGATGAAGGCCTTGACCGCGACGAAAGTCTCGGTGCGCGAGGTCGCCGGGATCCCGCGCTCCTCCATGTAGCCGGGGACCGCCGCCGCGTCGACCGTGCCTTTGGCGTAGCGGCCGCGCACGATCAGATTGCGAACGTCGCCGGGTTTGAGCGGGCGGAGCGCGCGCAGCACGTTCAGCTTGGCTTCACGGATAGCGTCCGCGTCGAGCGACACCGGCGGGTCCATCGCGATCAGCGCGAGCAGTTGCAGGATATGGTTCTGCACCATGTCACGCAGCGCCCCCGCCGGATCATAGTACATCGCGCGCTCGCCGACCCCTTCGCTCTCCGCCACAGTGATCTGCACATGATCGACGTTGCGCGCGCCCCACATCCGCTCGAAGATCGCGTTGGCGAAGCGCAGCACCAGCAGATTGCGCACGGTCTCTTTGCCCAGGTAATGATCGATGCGGAAAATCTGCGACTCGTCAAAATGCTGGTGCACCAGCCGGTTCAACTCGAGACCGCTCACGAGGTCATGGCCGATCGGCTTCTCCAGCACGACCCGGGTGAAATTCGCGGCTCCGCGATGGGCAATGAGGCCGGCAGCGGCCAGCCGCTCGACGCATCCGCGCACCGCCTCGGGGGGAACCGAAAGATAGTAGACCCGGTTCGGCGGCAGATGGCGCTCGGCTTCGTGCCGTTCCAGCCGCTCTTTCAGCCGTTTGAAGCCGTCCGGCTGATCGAGGCCCGCGACGTAGTCCAGGTTGGGGGCGAAGTCCTCCCAGCACGCGTGGTCGAGTTCGAGGCGCGAATAGCGCGCCGCCCAATCGCGCGCGTCCTCGCGGAACTTCTCGACCGCCATCGGCCGTCGGGCGAAGCCGATCACGCCGAAATCGTGCGAGTTGGCCGCCGCGCCGCAGGCCCGCAAATTGTAGAGCGCGGGAATCAGCTTGCGCTTGGCGAGATCGCCCGAGGCCCCAAAGATAACAACCGTGCATGGCGGCGCGGGTTGCGCCGCGGCAATGTGAATCGTCTGGTCCGTCTGGTCCATGCGAAAAGTATAGCGGCGCCGTTCAAACGAGGCATCAGACGGATTCAAGGATTTCCTGCCGAAGCGGCCGGATCAGGCGAGGTGCTCGATAAAAAAGGCCACCGCCAAAAGCAGCAGCATCGCGCCCGCCATACCTTCGGCGCGATGCTCATAGCGCGCGCCCAACCGTGCGCCGAAGGCCAGTCCGATCAGCGTAAACACCGTCGTGGTAATCGAGACCGTGATTAGCATCGGCGCGAGCGGGATATGCGCCGCCGGCAGCGCGACCCCCACGCCAAGGGAGTCGAGACTGATCGAGAGCGAAGTCATGACCAGGCCGACGCCGATGGTGCCGTCGAATCGTTCCTCGACGCCACCTTGCTGCAGCGACTTGCGCACCATCAGCAATCCGATCAACCCGAGCAGGCCAAAACCGATGAGAGCGGCGGCCTCGCCGAGCATCTCGCCCGCGCGCCGGCCGACCTCGTAGCCAATCAATTGCATCACAATTTCGGCGGTGGCAAAGGCGACCCCCAGCCGCAGCCGGACCTCGGCGGCGACGCGCGCCACGCCGACGCCGATCGAAATCGCCAGCACGTCCAGACCGACCGCGAAGGCCACTGCGAGAACTTTGCCGAACACGCTCCAATCAAAGGTGATCGGCAACGCGGGCCTCCCGGATAGCGGTAGCGGAACTATCGATCACGGCACGATGCGGTACGGCTCTTGATACAAGCGTGGCCGACCGCGAAGATAGGAGGGCGTACGATGCCATGGTAGTCAGGACCGTGCAGACTAGCAGCGAGTACAACCGCAGCAAAGGATCACGTGGTAGTGGAAAGTAGCGGAGTCGAACGCGGGGCCACGCAGGGCACGCTCCTGACCGATTGGGGGCCGGTGGTGGCGTGGACCGTGATCCTGTTCACCCTCTCGACCTCGGTTTTTTCGGCGGCGAATACCTCGCGTTTCTTCGTCCCGGTGTTGCGCTGGTTACTGCCGTCGGCCAGCACCGCAACCATCTTGTTGATTCACGGGCTGATTCGCAAAGCGGCGCATTTCACCAATTACGCGATACTTTTCTGGCTGCTGATTCGCGGTCCGATGGCGGGGCGGCCCTACGTCGCGCTCGGTCTCTGCGTCGCCTATGCGATGCTCGATGAGGGCCACCAGATCTTCGTGCCGGGGCGCACGGCGTCGCTCTACGACGTCGCGCTCGATTCGAGCGGCGCGCTCTTCAGCCGCTTTCTCAATGCGGCAGTCACGGAACCGACCTAAGCCTAGATAGGCGGCTAACTTAAGAATCTTAACGCAGCTCGCAGACTCGCCTGCTCGCTCCGTTCGCAGGGCCTCACTCCGCTAGCGGTATCGCCGAAATGCGATCCATCCGGTCGTAGAAAGCGCGCAATTTGGCCAGCCGAGCGGGCAGTTTCTGCTCACCGGTGAACGCCAGATAAGTAAGCTGACCATAGAGCGCGAAATCGCCATAGCCGATACGGCCGAGCAGGAATGCTCGCCCGTCCAGTGATTCGTCGAGCGGCGCGAGCATCGCCTCGACCCGTTCCAGATTCTCCCGGTTCTCGCGCACCATCTGATCGCAGAAGCCGGCGCCGTAGCGACGCTCGCGCATCAGCCGCCATAGGGCCTCGCGGTCAGCACCTTGGCGGCGGAAGTAGGCGAGTTCGTCGGGGACCGCGGCGCGAAACAGCGCGTCCTCGAGTTCGGTCTCGAAGTAACGGGCGAGCGCCAGATGGATTCCGCGCCATTCGACGGGAAAAATCGCCGGTTCGGAATAGACCTCCTCCAGCCGATGGGCGATCCGATCCGAATCCGTGAGCGTGTCGCCACTTTCGAGCGTCAGGGCGGGCACCATGATCTGCCCGGACGCTTCGAGCAGCGCGCGGCGGTCGAGATAATCCACTTCGATAAGTTCGTAGTCGATTCCTTTGTAGTCGAGAATCTTCCGCACCTTCGCGCAAAACGGACTCGTCAGGAATTGGTAAAGCCGCACCATCGGCTTAACTATCGCGCTCGAGCATGTGGCTCATCGTGGTCGCGTTCATGATGCCGAAGTTACTGTAGCAGTTGTTGAAGATCACGAAAGCACGCTTGACCCCGCCGTCCAGCCGTTTGAGGCGGCCGGCCCATTCGCCCAGCTCGCGTTCCGCGTAGAGATATTTGAAACGCTCGGCCGCACCGCCACGATGTTTGTACCAATTCTCGCGATTCCGGCCATGAAACCGGATGTAAACGTCATCAGTCGTAGCTTCGAGTATCGACGGCAGGCCGACCGCGGGAGGAGCATCGAGCGCGACCAGTGCGAGTCCGTGATCACGCAGGAAGCCGAGCGTCTCCGCGCGCGCGGGCTCCGCGCCGAGCCAGCTCGGATGGCGGAACTCGACCGCGATCGCCGCCCCCGGCATCCGCTCGCGCAGGGTCGCGATATAGTCGAAATTCGAGGGCCGAAAGGTGACGTAGGGTGGAAACTGGAACAGCAGATAGCCGAGCTTGCCGGCGGCGCGCAGCGGCTGAAGTGCGCTCCAGAACATCTGGAAGGCGAGCTCTAGCGCCGGTCGCGGCGGAGTCTTGATTCGCGCGGCAACCCCCATCGATTGCGGCAGTATCTCCTTGATCGCCTTCGGCAGGCGGGCGGTTTCGGCCGGATGCTGGGTCAGCCAGCCGAAAGCCTTGATGTTGAAGATGAAACCGGCGGGCGTGCGCTCCGCCCAGAGTTCGGCATTGCGCTCCGACGGCAGCGCGTAGTAGCTCGAATCGACCTCGACCGTCGGGAACTGTGCGGCATAGAAGGCCAGCCGCTCAGCCGCCGTTTTGGCGGTCGGCGGATAGAAGAGATCCGATTTGACCAGGGTCGGATCGGTCCACGAAGCGGTGCCGACCAGAAAGTCCGTCACTAAACGAGCGTCTCGCGGAGTCCGGTGCGGCGATGAGCGCCGCGCCGGACTCGGGAATCATCGCAGGCTCAGGAGAGGAACATCCGGGCGGGTTCCAGACCCGTGCCGAGCGTCGACTTGAAGATCTTGAAGAGCTGATCGATATCCCACGGGCCCTGGCTCATCAGCACGCGGTCCGGCTTCATATGGGTGTAACGCGAGATTCGATAGCCCGACGCCCCAAAGCATTGGCCGGTGACCTCGGCCGCCTCGTCGCTCGACAGATAGACGATGATCGGCGGCACGTTGGCGGGATCCATCGGGCTGCCGGCGACCGCATCGCTGGCGGTCGGCGTCCCGGGCATCCGGCCAGCGGGAATCGAGTCGGTCATACGGGTCGCGGCGCCCGGGAAGATCGCGTTGCAGGTCACACCGTACTTCTGCATCGAGTTGGCCGTGCTGTACGTGAGCCCGAGGATGCCGGCCTTGGCTGCGGCATAATTCGGCTGACCAGGACTGCCCTGCGCGGAGTTCGACGAGAAGTTGATAATCCGGCCGTAGCGCCGCTCGCGCATATGCGCCGTCGCCGGACGCATCGTGCAGAAATGGCCGCGCAGATGGACCTTGATGACGGCGTCCCACTCCTCGACCGTCATGTTGAAGATCATGCGGTCGCGCAGAATCCCCGCGACATTTACGAGGATATCGAGCTTGCTGTACTCCTTGATGGCCTGATTGACGAGGCCCTCGCCGCCCTCGGGAGTCGCAATATCCTGATGATTGCTTGAGGCCACGCCGCCGCTGGCTTTGATCTCCTTAACCACGTCGTCGGCGGGTGAGCTGGTTTCCTTCTGACCGGCGACCGTAACGCCGAGATCGTTCACGACTACCGCGGCGCCCTGCGCGGCGAGCGCGCGCGCGACCTCGCGGCCGATCCCGCGTCCCCCACCGGTTACCGCCGCGACTTTACCTTCCAGATGACGAGCCATGATGTTGTGCGCTCCTTCGAGGGCGCTCGCGGCGCCTCTCCGTGGAAAATTGCTTCGTCCTGCTTATAGCGCAAAATCCCTCGCCGGTGACAGCGAGTCACATCCAGCGCGGCGACTGCCGCTGCATCAGGCCTTCCGGAAGGCTGGTGCTAGCCGTTGGCTTCGCAGAGCTATCGGAATGCTAGCCAAAACAATGTTTGTAGACATTAAAAGGACAAATTAGCATAATTCAGCTATGTTCAGCACAACAGTGGATGGTATACGTCTTTGATGCAGCAGCAGTCTAAACCCCCGATCCTTGCCTGGCTCACGCTTATCGCTTCGCTTATCAGCCTGCTCATGTTGATCTTGACAGCCGCAGGCGCCCTGAACGCCTGGGCGATCTTTCTGGTGCCCTTATGGATAGCGATACTCTGCTACCTCCATCTAGACCAGATGGTTGGCCTCGTGGTGGGTTCCGCCGATCACTGAGAGTCGCGCGCGAGCAAATCACGGCGACGCAATCACGGTGCGATGCATGCTACGTCGCACCACAACGATTTGTCTAGGCATTACGGAACGCTAATAGTATGATTAGGCTATATATAGATTTGTATTGGACAGTGTTCATCTATGTTGCGTCATACTGATTCCAGCCCGTCAATCGCTTTCAGACTTGTTGTCACCGCTTCGGTGATCAGCGTCCTGATGTTGGGGGTGACGATGGCTGTCGCCCTCCCGCGCTGGTCATTCTTTCTGATACCCCTATGGGCCGCGATTCTTTTCTGTACCTTGCTTGCCCGGGAGGTCGGCCTGCGGATGGGTTCCACCACGGATCGAGCGCCTTCACACGGCGGGTCAGGGCGGCGTGATCAGGAGCCGATCGCCGTCGCGCCCGGAGGCGCCGGGGGACGGCGCTGACCGTTCCGGCGGCGAGTCCGGTGTCGACGGAAATTCGGTGAGAAAACCCGAGGTGGTCAGCCGGCCGATCTTGCCGTTGGGCTCGGTGAACCAGAGGTTGGTGTCGGGCCCGGCCGTGATCAAGCTGGGCAGTACGTCCTCCGCAAAGTGAAACGCGTTACCGTGACCGTTAGGCGTGAGGCGGCATACGGCGTGGGCGGCCGGAACCGTCACCCACACGTTGCCGTCCGCTCCCGGCGCGATTCCCATCGGCGTGCCGTCGACCGGCAGAGCAAACTCCGTCAGCTCGCCTTGCGGCGTCATCTGCCCAATCTGGTGCGTCGCGAGCTCGGTGAACCAGAGCTTGCCGTCGGCGCCCGCGACGATTCCGTTCGGTCCGCGCGCGGGCGTCGGCAACGGATATTCCGTCAGTCGGCCGTCGGTTGCGAGACTGCCGATCCGATTGCCGGTGTTCTCTGTGAAATAGAGCCGGCCGTCGACGCCGGCCACGATCTCCGCCGGCCCGGCCATCGCTGGTAGCTGGAACTCGGTCATTACGCCCAGCGGAGTTATCCGGCCGATCCGATCCCCCTTGTGTTCCGTAAACCAGAGATTACCGTCGGGCCCGAGCGTGATTCCCGCCGGACCCGCATCGGGCTGCCGGACCAGCGCGTAGGTGACCGCTCCCAACTGATCGATCCGTCCGATCCGGTTGGAGGAAGGGTCGGTGAACCACACGGCGCCGTCGGGACCGCGCGTCATCCGCTCGGCGAAACCGCCATCCTTGACGAGATACCGGGTGACCTCACCGAGCGGGGAGATCCGACCGATCTGATTGATCCGGAATTCGCCGAACCAGATGCCGTAGTCGGCGCCGGTAGTGATCGCGAACGGCGCGGGAAGCGGTGGCGACTCATCTTCTGAGCTCGCCGTCGATGCGGCGGGGGATGGCGGCTCTGATGGAGATGAAAATCGGGATGGCATCGCGCTCGGACTGGCCGCCGGAGTGCCCGTTTCGTCACCCCAGGACGACGGCAGTATCGAGCAGGCGCCGAGGATACTCGCGAGCAGGGTCGTCAGGGCGCTTACCGTCAGCGCCGCGCGCAGCGTGCCGCGTGGGGCGGCCTTCACGAGGCCGCGTGCGGGTTGGCCGCGACCAGGTTGTCGCGCAGGAAGTCACGCAGCGGTTGATCGACCGTGGCGCCGAGTTCGTGCGACCCCTCGGGAAAGTAGTGGGTTTGCACGTGCGCGCCGCGATCCTGCAGCGCGCGCGCCAGTTGCTCGGCCTGCTTGACCGGCATATTGCGGTCGCGCTCGCCATGCAGGATAAGCACGCTGCAGTCGAGCTTGTGCGGCAGATTCTCGACTACGCTGCGCTCCTTGAGCAGCCGCTTGCTCGGCCACACCTGGCGCAGGATTCGCAGTTTGGTCCCCAGCGGCGCCTCGGGCCACAGCTTGAGCAGGTCGTACGCGCCCGACTGCAGAATGACCGCGCGCGGCCGCGCGTCGGAATCCATCAGCAGACCGGCCGCCACCGCGCCGTCGGCCATCCCCCATACCGCGAGCCGCTTCGGATCGACATCCGGGCGCGCCGCCAGCAGGTCGAGCGCATGACGCGCCGCCTCGACCGACTGCGGACCGACAAAGCGGCTCGGCCCCGAGGATTTGCCATACCCGGGAATACTGATGCAGGCGACCTCGATTCCCAAGGCGGTAAAGCGCTGGGTCTTGTCGATACACTGGCGGGCGTCGCCGGTATCGCCGTTCAGCACGAGCAGGGCCGGGAGCGGCCCTGGCCGATCCGGCCGCGCCGTGAAACCGTCGATTTGATACTGATTGCTCCCGGACTTGATCTGAAAGGTAAACGCATGCACCGGCGACGCGGGTGGAGTTGCCACCTTGACGGCCGGCCGGGAACATCCCGCAACCAGGATCAGCGCGACGAGCGAAGTCGCCAGCCAGTGGCGATGGAAGGACCGCGGGCGGGCGAGTGTTATTCTTGGCCGCGCGGCGCAGACTCGGCCGCCCCCCGGAGCCGCGGCCAACAGAAAGATGCCCGTGCCGGAGGCACGGAACAGGGGGCGGGCGAGTCCGCGAGCTGCGGCCAAGAATAAAGTCCCGGCATCAATCATGGACGCTTAATCTATCCTTAAAGTGCCGGCTTGAAAACGTGGGCGAGCTGGGCGACGTGGAAGCTTTGGCGCGTCATCATACAATACCTTAATGAAGAAGTCGCGAACTCGGGGAATCAGTCAGAAAGTGGTCGCGGCTATGCTGCTTGTGGCCTTTTGCACAGCGCCGTGGCCGGCGGGGAACGCGCAACCCGCGCCCGCGACGCTCACGGAAGTCGCCGCACCGCTGAACGAATTCGGCTTGCGTCTGCTCCGGAGGCTCACGGATGGCAAAGGCGCCAACGTCATAGTGTCGCCGCTCAGCGTCTCCCTTGCGCTCGCGATGACCTATAACGGCGCGGCGGGCGCGACGCGGACCGCGATCGCGAAGACGCTCGGGATCGCCACGCTCGATGACGGGGACTTCAATCGCGACAATCGCACGCTGATCGATACGCTTCAGAAGGCCGATCCCGCGATCCAGATCGAAATCGCCAACGCGCTATGGACCCGGTCCGGCTTTCCAATCAACCCTGACTTCCTGCAGGTGAGTCGCGACTTCTTCGACGCGTCGGCGGAGAGCCTGGATTTCGCGGGCGATCCGGATGGCGCAGCTGGCCAAATCAATAGTTGGGTCAAGGAGCGGACCCACGGCAAGATTCCCACGATTGTCAGGAATCTTTCGCGCAGCACCGCGCTCGTCCTCACCGACGCGGTCTACTTCAAGGGCCACTGGAGCGTTTCTTTCAAGGAGAAGCAAACGATGCTGCGGAGCTTTCATTTCCCCGATGGCGGCTCCGTCGCAACGCAGATGATGCGACAAGACGGCGAGTTCGACTACCTCGAAACGCCTGCATTCCAGGCAATTCGACTGCCCTACGGCGACCGCCGGTTTGCGATGTACGTCTTCCTTCCACGGCAAGATTCCGGCCTGCCCACGTTTCTTCGCTCGCTCGACGAGGCGCATTGGGCGCAATGGATGCTGCAATTTCACCCACGCCGGGGACAAATCGTTCTGCCCAGGTTCGAGTCGACCTATGGTCAAAAGCTCAACGACGCGCTTGAGCTGATGGGGATGAGGGTGGCGTTTGGCCCGGACGCCGACTTTTCGCGAATCCATCAGCCCCCGCCGCAACTCGTGATCAGCGACGTCGAGCACAAAACCTACGTCAAGGTGGATGAGGCAGGCACCGAAGCCGCGGCGGCCACCAGTATCGGGATAGTGGCGTCGGCGATCATCGCTGCGCCACCACCGCAGTTCAAGATGGTTGTCGACCATCCGTTTTTCTGCGCGATCGCCGAGCAGCAATCCGGTGCGCTGCTGTTCGCTGGCGTCGTAACCAATCCGACCCAGCACTGATTATCGGCGCAAACCGAACGGAGAGGGGCAGACACCATGAAGAGCTACGCCAGACGCCACTCAGTTATGCTGCTGCTTGTCGTCTTCGGACCAATTATGCTTGTTGTGCTTGGCCTTGTAGGGACCGCTCTCCATCAAATTTCCCGACATTACTTCTATTCTCACCCGCCCAAAGCTAGCGTGGTGCATGGCCCAGCCCAAGGTGCTGTCCTAAATGAGGGTTGATCCGGGCTGGGTGTCCTAAGTGTTAATGGGGTGTCCTAGGTCTTTAATTTCTTCTTCCGTTAGGGCGCAACTGCAATCAGGACCACGGACAGATAATGGCACCGTACACCGAAACTTCACGCCTTTAATATTGGCGTATTTGCCTCGCGAAGTAGGCTTGTGATTGGAAAGCTTATGACCGCATTTATCGCAGCGTCGTGGCAGGGGTTTCATTACTGCTTCGAGGGCGTTGCTATGCCTAGTTTCTTCTTTTGAACGGCGATGAACGCTTCTAGCGCATCAAGCAGATCGCTATCGACTATGACTACCTGAAGTCGAAAGTCATAGCGTTCTGCTCGCCGTGTGGCAAACCCCGCTGCCTGTCCTAAGTGGCGAACCACTGTCCTAAGTGTCAGCATTTTTCACCACTTCGGACAGCACCAAGCCCAAGGACAGCGTTGAATCGGGCGCGCCTTTAGCCGATACTTACCGGCTCAATAGACGGAAATACGATGACGACGAATACAGCAAAATCCGCGGCGGACGCGCTCGACTTCGCCAAGAACGGCGGCGTGATACCGGTGGTCACGCAGGACTACACGAGCGGGCGTCTGCTGATGGTCGCCTATATGAATCGCGAGGCTTTCGAGGAGACCGCGCGCACCGGCCGCGCCTGCTACTTCTCGCGCTCGCGCAACCGCCTGTGGCGCAAGGGCGAGGAGTCCGGCAACCATCAGACGGTCCGGGAAATCCGCGTCGACTGCGACACCGACACGATTCTGCTCCGGGTCGATCAGCATGGCGACCGTGCCGCCTGCCACGAGGGCTACGAATCCTGCTTCTTCCGCGTGCTCGAAGGCGACGCGTGGCGCATCGTCGATACCCGGCAGGTCGACCCGGCGAAATACGGTCCGGGCTACGGTCATCAACCCAAACCCGCTTCCTGAGCCGATGGCACAAGACAATATTCTCAAGCTGGGGATCCCCAAGGGCAGCCTCGAAGCGCAGACCCTCGAACTGATGCGCAAGTCGGGATGGCGAATCTCGGTCGGCGAGCGCTCCTATATTCCGCGCGCCGACGATCCCGCCCTCGCCTGCCGGCTGCTGCGGCCGCAGGAGATGCCCCGTTATATCGCCGACGGCACGATCGACGCCGGGATCACGGGCAGCGACTGGATCGTCGAGAACGCGGTCGATCTGGTGCAGGTCGAAAGCTTCATCTACTCGAAGGTCTCGCTGCAGCCGACCCGCTGGGTCCTGTGCGTTCCGGATAAATCGCCGATTCAGCGGCTCGAGGACCTCGAGGGCAAGCGCGTGGCGACCGAGATGGTCGAATTCACGCGCCGGCTCTTCGCCGAGCGCAAAGTTAAAGTAGACGTTGAATTTTCATGGGGCGTCACCGAGGCCAAGGCGGCCGAAGGGCTGGTCGACGCGATCGTCGAGGTCACCGAGACCGGCTCCTCGCTGCGCGCCGCCGGCTTGCGGATCGTCGAGCAGTTACTGACCTCGACCCCGGTGCTGGTCGCGAATCAAGCGGCGTGGCGCGACGACTGGAAGCAGGCCAAAATTCGTCAGATCGGCGTGCTGATCAAGGGGGCGCTCGACGCCGAGAGCCGCGTCGGGATCAAGATGAATGTGCCGGAGGAGCGGCTCGAAGCGGTCATTGATCTGCTGCCGTCAATCACCGCGCCGACGGTCGCCCCGCTCTACCAATCCGCCAACTTGAAGGGCAGGAAATGGTTCGCGGTCGAGACGGTAATCGCCGAGCATACGGTCCGCGAGCTGTTTCCCAAATTGCTCGAAGCCGGCGCCAGCGGAATCGTCGAATACCCGCTGAACAAGATTATAGGCTAGCGTCCCGAGTTAGAAGTTCACCAAAAATAGAACCCCGCTAGGACTCCAGCCGACCAAAACCGGTACCGGCTTCGCTGGCGCGAAGCTGTCCGAGATCCTTCGACCCTTCGGCCACGCTCAGGGCAGGCCCCGTTCGCGTTGCTCACTTCGCTCAGAGTTTGTGAATTTTTGTCATTGCGGGGATCGCTTTGCAACGCGTGGGGTGGATGAATGGAGGGGTGCGGCGGAGGAGGAGTGATGGACGAGTACGTGAGGC